>JAUIIC010000219.1 GCA_030431935.1 Alphaproteobacteria bacterium
TGCCGTTGGCGGTGGCGTGCAGGACGATTTCCGCCCCCATGTCCGGGTCGTAGCGAAGCCCCTTCGCCGCACCCTGGGCACGCGCCACCCAGGTCAAGCTGCCGGCTTCGACGAGGGCGAGGCGGCAGTATTCCCGCGTGGCATCAGCCAGCCCGTCAAGCGCGGACTGCAGCACCGAGGGAACGAAGCGCATGTCAAGGGTCCGGAAGGCCAGCATCGGCATCCGAAGCGAAAGGGCGTAGTTCTGGCTGTCCGCGTCCTGCACCACCCAACCGCGCGCAACCAGCGTGGACAGAGTCCTGTGCGCGGCGCTGGCCGGCAATCCGGTGCGCGCCGCGAGATCGGAGAGCTCCAGCGGCGCCGGCTGACCCGCCAGGGCCTCGATCACTGTCAGCGTGCGTTCGACGGCGGCGACAACCATGCAATCCCCCTCCGGGGGCGATGATACCGTTTTGGAATTGAATTTCAATTCCTGTTGTCCTGCCGGTTCGACCGTGCCAGGTCGGCGGGGTCCGCCTTTGGATCGGGGCGAGCGAAGACGGCGTGTCCCGCCGCTGCCCCCGCTCCGGTACAAGCGTTCTGTTGTGCCGTCATATTGTTCATTGACGTAACAATCCGGATATAGAACAAACTTGCGAAAAGGGAGGTGATTCCATCCGGACAGGCCGCGGCGATGACCGGCACACCCCGCCCGTCATCGCGGCAGGGATCGCCCGCATCGCGCCCCCTGTCGGCATGACCGGCCGGGGCCATCGGCCTGACGGCCATATCGCGAACCGAGGAGCCCGCGAAATGACCACGGCGACATCCCCCGAACCGAAGAAGGCGCCGGCCGAGCCGAGCGACGCCCTGCTGCGGCAGTTCATCGGCTACAACATGAAGCGCGCCTACATGCAGGTGCAGGACGACCTGGCCGCGACCCTGGCGCCGCTGGGGCTGCGGATCGGCACCTATTCGGCGCTTGCGGTGGTGGTCGGCAGCCCGGGGATCTCGCAGACCCAGCTGTCCCAGGTGCTGGACATAAAGCGGTCCGGGGTCGTCGTCTTGGTGGACGAGCTGGAAGGTGCGGGCGTCCTGGAACGCGCGCCGGTGCCGGGCGACCGCCGGGCGTATTCCCTGAGGGTGACGTCCGCCGGCAAGCGGCTGTGGCAGAAGGCCGAAGCGGAAGTGCGTGCGCATGAGGCGGCGCTTTTTGCCGACCTTGCGCCGGAGGACCTGCGCCAGCTGCATGACCTGCTGGCCCGCGCCGCGCGGAGTGCGGCACGCCACAGACAAGAGGAAACGACATGACCGACCCGACCACCGGCTTGCGGCTGGCGCCCCATGATGTGGCCGTCTGCAAGGGCGACGGGGCACTATACCTTTCATCAAGGCTGCCGCTTGACCCGGTGGTGGGTCGCACGGGCGACTGGCTGCACCGCTGGGCGTCCGAGGCGCCGGACCGTATCTTTCTGTCCGAACGCCGGGGCGACGGCTGGCGCGACCTGTCCTATGCCGAAACGCTGGAGGCGGTGCGGGCCATCGCGGCCGCACTGATCGCGCGGGGGCTGGGGCAGGACACACCCATCGCGATCCTCTCGGGCAATTCGATCGACCACGCCCTGCTGTCCTTCGGCGCGCAATATGCCGGGGTGCCGACCGTGCCGCTGGCCGAGCAGTATTCGCTTATCGAAGAGGCGCATCCGCGGCTCGTCTACGTGCTGGAGAAGGTCAGGCCGGCGATGGCATTCGTCGATGATGCGGGCCGCTACGCCGCCGCGCTGGCTTTGCCGCAGTTCGACGGGGTCGAGATCGTCGCCTCTTGCACCGATGGGGCGCCGCGTCCGGTGACCGCTTTCGGGGAGGTGCTGCGCGGGGAGCGTTCGGACGACGTGGATGCGGCACACGCCCGGGTCGGCCCGGCGACCGTGGCCAAGATACTGTTCACCTCGGGGTCGTCGTCGGACCCCAAGGGCGTCTTGACCACGCAGGGCATGATGTGCGCCAACCAGGCGCAGATCGCCAGCGCGCTGCCCTTTCTGAAGGACCGCCCGCCCCGGATCTGCGACTGGCTGCCGTGGAACCATGTCTTCGGCGGGTCGCACAACGTCAACATGATCCTCGCCAATGGCGGCACCCTTGCAATCGACAACGGCAAGCCGACACGGGCGCTGTTCGCGGATACGGTGCGCAACGTCACCGAGCGGCCCGGCACGCTGTCGTTCAACGTGCCGGTCGGGTTTTCGATGCTGGTGCAGGAGATGCAGGCGAACATGGACCTGCGCCGGGCCTATTTCCGCGATCTCGACCTGATCGTCTATGCCGGCGCGTCCCTGCCGCAGGAGGTCTGGAGCAGCCTGGAGACGATGGCGATGGAGGTGCGCGGCAGGCTGCCGCTGATGATCTCGAGCTGGGGGATGACGGAAACCGCGCCCGCCACGTTGATGCTGCACGAGCCCATCGGACGCTCTGGCGTGATCGGCGTGCCCTTGCCGGGCACCGAGATAAAGCTTTTGCCGGATGCCGAGATGCGCTGCGAGCTGCGCGTGAAGGGGCCGAATGTGATGGCGGGGTATTTCGGCGATCCCGCCAGGACCGCCGAGGCCTTCGACGACGAGGGCTTTCTTGTCACCGGGGACGCGGTGCGGTTCGTCGACGATGGCGACCCGGATCGCGGCCTTGTCTTCGACGGGCGCGTGTCCGAGGATTTCAAGCTGCTGACCGGCACCTGGGTGCAGGCGGGCAAGCTGCGGCTCCAGGCGCTGGAGGGCCTGCGCGGGCTGGTGCAGGACGTGGTGGTCTGCGGGCACGACCGCGACGTGATCGGGCTACTGATCTTTCCGCAGCCCGACCGGGTGCACGGCGACAATACCTCTGACGGCGCCGTGATCGACCCCGCGCTTCAGGCCGCGATCGAAGAGCGCCTGCGCGACATGGCACGGGCCGCCACGGGTTCTGCCAAGCGCATCTCGCGCGCGCTGATCCTTGCCGAACCGCCGTCGCTGAAGGATGCCGAGATCACCGACAAGGGCTCTCTTAACATCCGCCGGATCATCACCCGCCGGGCGGCCCTGCTGGAGCGGCTTTACGACAACGAGGACCCCGGCCTGATCCGGGTCTGAGGGGATCCGGCCGCTCCGGACCCCGCCCGCACGAACCGAAGGAAAGCGACATGCATGTTCCAAGGAGACCGGCATGATCCCCTATGCAGCCCCCGTGGACGACATCCTGTTCTCGATGCGAGAGGTCGCCGGGGCAAGATCCCTGCCGGACTGGGATGACGCGCTTGCCGCCGACATCCTCGGCGCCTTCGCGGCCTTTGCCGAGGGTGTGATCGCCCCGCTCGACGCGACCGGCGACGCCCAGGGGTGCCGTCTTGAGAACGGCCGCGTGCGGATGCCGGACGGGTTCGCCGACGCCTTCCGCCAGCTGGCCGAAATGGGCTGGCAAGGGCTGACCGCCCCCGAAGAGCACGGCGGCATGGGACAGGGCCCGCTGATCGCCGCGATGGTGTCCGAGGTGTTCTCGGGCGCCAACCATGCCATGCAGATGGTCTGCAACCTGGTGCCCGGCGCCATCTCGACGCTGTTGCGGTTCGGCACGCCGGACCAGCAGGCGGCCTGGATCCCCGGCCTGGCCGCGGGCGAGGTGCTGTCGACCATGTGCCTGACAGAGCCGGGCGCCGGGTCGGACCTGGCGCGCGTGCGCACACGGGCGACCCGCGATGGCGAGGACTGGCGGCTCGACGGAGAGAAGATCTTCATCTCCGGCGGCGATCAGGACATGTCCGACGACATCCTGCACCTGGTGCTGGCGCGCACCGGGCGGGCCGAGGATGGGGTGAAGGGCCTTTCGCTGTTTCTGGCCGCGCGGTCGCAGGCCGGCGCGTCGATCCGGGTCACCCGGATCGAGGAAAAGCTGGGCCTGCACGCTTCGCCCACCTGCCAGCTGGCCTTCGACGCGGCCCCGGCCCAGATGATCGGGGCCGAGGGCGAAGGGCTGAAGGCGATGTTCACCCTGATGAACCACGCAAGGCTGGACGTGGCGCTGCAGGGCGTGGCCCATGCGGCGCGCGCCCATGCCATCGCCTCGGCCTATGCGGCAGAGCGCAGGCAGGGACGCCGCCCCGACGGGACCGACGCGGTGCTGGCCGACCATGCCGATGTCCGCCGGATGCTCGACGAGCAGCGGGCGCTGGCGCTGGGTGCGCGGGCGATGGTGCATGTCGCGCTGGTCGAGATGGAAACGGCGGCGGACGGCGCGCTGGCGGATGTCCTGACCCCGTTGTGCAAGGTCTTTTGTACGGACGCGGGCATTCGTGCCGCGGATCTCGGCATCCAGGTTCTTGGCGGCTATGGCTATCTTGGCGAATACCGGGTCGCCCAGACGTGGCGCGATGCACGGATCACCTCGATCTACGAAGGCGCCAATGGCATTCACGCGGTTGCCACCGCAACACGTGGCCTTCGGGTCGGGGGCGGCGCGGGGGCGGACGGCTTTGACGCGCTGATCGGGCGGCTTGCCGACGACCCGGCGGTGCTGGCGCTGCGCGACCGGTGGCGCGCGGCGAGGTCGGCGGTTCTGGCGGCCGAGGACCCCACGGAACTGGCGCATGATTTCACGCAGCTGTCCTGCGCCCTGTTCCACGGCGCGGTCTGGGCGAGGATCGGCCAGACCACGGACGACGAAGGGCTGCACCGCCTGTCGCGCAAGGTCCTCTCCGGGCTGGGCGCGGACCGGTTCAATGGGCTGGGCGCTGCCTGAAGGCCTCGGGCGGCGCCGCGTCTGCCCTGGCGAAGCCCTGGCTCCGGTCGAGGGCTATCCGCCTTGTGTCGCGCCTGCCGGACGGCAGCCCCGGCCGGTGGTCGGTCTCAGGCGCGAGCCCGGCGGCCTGACCGGGCGCGCCTGCCCTTCAGACCGGCAACAGCACGCCGGCGAAGAAGCGTGACAGCTCTTCGCGGGCGTCCAGCGGCAGGACATGGGCCACGTACTGATCGGGACGCACGACGATCAAGCAGCCGCGTTCGCGATCAATCCCGCGCATGTCGTAGATGTCGCCTAGCCCCTTGTAATCGACGCAGAAGACCTTTTCGTGGTCCTGCAGCCCGAGTGGGCCCTTGATCGGCCGCAAGAGCGTCGGCATGTCTTCCAGCGCCAGGGCGTCGAAGGTCTGCTGAAAGACGGCCCGCACGTCGATCACCGCGTCGATGTCCACGCCCTTGCCTGTGTGCCGCACGACCGGAGAGTCCGGGTCATGCTCCAGCCAGTCGGCCAGCCGGTGGATCGCCGAAGCGTCCTGCCGTCCGGCGAAGGCATAGATCCGCCAGCGCCCGTCCGCCTCGGCCACGTGGCCCAGTTGCATCTGCATGGCATCCGCCACGCGCACCACGGGGGCGGAATGAAAGCGCCGCCCGATCCCCTGCCCGGTGGCCAGCGCCTGGTGGAGCGGGGCCGCCGTGAGGGCGGATTCGTCGTATTTCACCGCAAGGCCGCCGGTGAATTCGAGGTTCTCCTTGAACTGGCGCATGAAGCGCGGTTCGTCGCCCTTGTCGAGGTCGGAGGTCCCCGGCGGGGCGGACATAACCCGCGCCCAGGCGTGGTCGGTGTCGATGAGCCGCTTCGCCTCGACCCAGCGTTCGGCCGAGTAGCTGCGCAGAAGGGACGGATCGGCCTTGCCCTGCAATACATGCGCCAGCTTCCAGCCGAGGTTGAAGGCGTCCTGCATCGACACGTTCATGCCCTGCCCCGCCTTTGGACTGTGCGTGTGGCAGGCATCGCCGGCGGTAAAGACCCTGGGGTTGCGGTCCTCGCCCGCCGGCACGTCGTCGAAACGGTCGGTGAGGCGGTGGCCGATCTCGTAGATCGACCACCAGACGACCTTTTTCACGTCGATGGTATAGGGCGCCATGATCCGGTTGGCCGCCGCGATCAGGTCGTCCTGCGTGAACTGCCGGCTGGCCACGCGCTCATCCGGGTTCAGCTTGTCAAGCTCCACGTACATCCGGAACAGGTATCCGCCCTCGCGCGGAAGGATCAGGACATTGCCCTCGGTGGCCGAGGCGATCAGGCATTTCTGGCGGACGTCCGGGAAATCGGTGTTCGCCAGGATGTCCATGACCCCCCAGGCCTGGTGCGCGGCGTCGCCGTGCAGCTGGCCGCCGATGGCCTTGCGCACGTTCGACCGCGCGCCGTCGCATCCCAAAACGTAGTTCGCGCGGATCGTGGTGGTCTCGCCCCAGTTCACGCCGGTGTCTTCCAGCGTGACGGTGACGGGATGGCTTTCGGCGGCGTGGTCAATACTCAGGTCACGCAAGGCGAGGCTGTAATCGGGCTCCAGCCGCGAGGGCGCGTTCTTCATCACGTCGAGGAACAGCTGGTGCAGCCGCGCCTGGTTGATGAGGGTATGCGGCATCTCGGACTGGTCGTCGGCCACGTCCTGCACCCGGCCGATCCGCCTGATATGGGCGGGGTTCTTCGGGTCGGGCATCCAGAAGCTCGTCTGGTTCACCCAGTAGCTTTCGCGCTTGACGGTCTCGGCGAAACCGAAGGCCTGGAACATTTCCATCGTGCGCACGCTGACGCCATCGGCCTGCCCCTTCACGATGTTGCACGGGTTCCGCTCGACGATCATCGTCCTGATCTCGGGAAACTGCGCCAGCTGGGCGGCAAGGCACAGTCCCGCAGGGCCGGTTCCGACGATCAGCACATCCACCTTTTCGGGCAGCCGGGCATTCGGCCCGCGGTCCCGCCAGGTGGGGGCCGCGGCCTTCACATCCGGGTCGCCCCCACGAAATCCGTCGACGTAGTACTGCATGATTTCCCCTTCCGTTCCGGCTGGCGCGGTCGCCAGGCCGCCCGTTAGTATCTGTACATATCATCTTTGCAAAGAAATAGGTATACAAATTATCCTCCAGAACTTATTGTAAACCATGTAATTTAGAGTTTGCGGAGGACCGCGATGAAAGCGCTCGTCATGCCCGGGCACCTGATTCGGCGGCTAAACCAGATCTCTACCCAGGTGTTCGCCAGCCGGGTGCAGGGCGCCGGCTTCGATCTGACACCGGTGCAGTTC
>JAUIIC010000220.1 GCA_030431935.1 Alphaproteobacteria bacterium
GACCCCAGCGGGCGCGGTGCGCCAAGGGCGCGGAACCCCGCCCCGATCGCCCGGCCGCAGGCCGCGTCGGCATCCGCCACCGACAACTCCGCCGCCGCCCAGCCCCGCGAGGCAAGCGGCGCATCCTCTTCCGCGCCCGCCGCGCTCTCGATCAGGCGGATGCCGCCCAGCCGTCCGCCCAGAAGCGCCCAGCGCGCCCCCGATAGCGCGGGCGCCCCGTAGGCCCCGGCCAGGCGGTCCGATACCACGCCCTGTTCCACCACGGTCAGGCCAAGCCCCGCCGCCCACGCCGACAGCGACACGTCGAGGTCCGGCGTCGACAGCGTGATCCACAGGATCGGGCCGGCGGAAGTGGCTTCTGCGGTCATTCGGGTCCTGCTCGTCCGTTGCGGCGACGGTGAAGGTTGTTTTATAATTATATCATTCCGAGTCCGGCGCCCCTGTCAACGGGGCAGGCGCGGCGCGGGGCAGGGCAGGCTCGATCAGGAGGAAAGGACGCATGGCACCTTTGGACGATGCACCCGCCGGCGCGGCGCCGGCGATAGACGCTCTGCTCGACTGGCCGGCGGACAGCCTGCCGTCGCTGACCACGCTGCTTGCCTTGCGCCGGCGCTGGATGGCCAAGGACTTCGCCGACCTGCGCTTGGAATACGAGGCCGCGGTTGCCCGGAACGGCGCCCCGGACACGCAGGCCAGGGCGGAACCGATGGTGCAGGCGCTGCCCTCGGCGCCCGGCTTCCAGTGGATGCACCGCCACATCCAGGACAGGACGTGGCGGCTGTGCGAACGCATCGTGGACGCGCGCGCGGACGAGATCGCCGAGGCGCTGCGCCCCACGCCCGGCGACCTCGGCACGCTCGAGGACACCGAAGGCTTCGAATACCCGGCCTACTACACCTTCGACTACCACCGGCAGTCCGGCGGCATCTGGCGCGAGGATCTGGGCGCCGCGATCTACCTTCTGGGCGCACGCATCGTTCATGTCGGGCGCAACTCGGACTTCCAGCTGCACGACCAGTTCGTGGACGAGATCGAGCTTGACCGCGCGCCCGAGCGCATCCTCGACCTGGGTTGCGGCTTCGGCAAGACGACCTTCTCGCTGAAACGGCGCTGGCCCGGGGCCGAGGTCGAGGGCATCGACCTTGCCGATCCCTGCCTGAAACTCGGTCGCAAGATGGCGACGGCGCGCGGGCAGGCGATCCGCTGGCGGCAGGCCGATATCGAACGCCTCCCGCATGAGGACGGGTCCGCCGATCTGGCCGTCATCACGATGGTGCTGCACGAGATGCCCGAAAGCGCCATCCGCGCGTCCTTTGCAGAGGCGCATCGCGTGCTGCGGCCCGGCGGCGTGCTGGTCACGCTGGAAAACCGGCTGATCGGCGATCCGTTCCGCGACACGCTCCTGAAATGGTACAGCCAGTTGATCGACGAACCCTACTGGGAGCCGTTCCGCCATCTCGACATAGAGGAGGTTGCGCGCACCGCGGGCTTCGAAACGGCGCGGCTGGACAAATGGTACATCGCCGGCACCGACGGCCCCGCGGCAGAGGCCGACCCGCGCCGCTGGTGCACGCCCTGGGGCCGCGTGACCGCGGTGAAGGGAGGTGCCGCATGACCCGCGAGGCCCCTGTCCGCGACACCGAGATCCCCGACAGCCCCGACATCGCCGTGGGCGCGCTTCTGGGCACGGGCGATGTCGACCGGCTGGCGGCGGTGCTGCATGCCCTGATGGAAGAGGTGGCCGACCTGTCGGTGCGTCTCGCCCGGGTCGAGGCCGATCTTGCCGAGCGTCCCGGCGACGCGCCGCGCGACCTTGCCGGCGTGCAGGCTCATGTCGCCGCGCTGGTGGCGCGCGTCACCGGCTGACCGGCGAACGCAAGACGCCCGGCGCGGGGGCGCCGGGCGCTGGATCTTTCGCGGCCCGGCGCCGGAACGCCGGGCCGTTTCGCGTTACTGGCTGATCGTCACGTTGTCATAGTTGACGCTGCGGTTGATGTAGGTCAGCCCCTGCACGTTCGACGCCACGCCGGTCACGTCCACCTGCTCGACGAGGAACAGCGCGGGCAGCACCTCCATGGTCAGGGCATGCAGTTCGCGCAGAAGCGCGCCGCGCGCCTCTGGGTCGAACTCGGCATAGGTCGCGTCGTAAAGCGGCGTCATGCTTTCATCGCAGAAATGCGGAACGCGCTTGGCGCAGGTCATGTAGGTGTAGGGCCGGATCGTGTCCATGTAGGGCGCGGTGTTCCACGAGGATCCGAACATCTCGCCCGGCCAGGTGTTCTTCAGGAAGAAATCCAGCCACTCGGGGAAGCGGATCTGCTGAAGCTCGACGTTGATGCCCACGGCGCCAAGGTCGATCGCCGCCTGCTGGTAGATCTCGCTGTCGGCGGGGAACGATCCCACGACCACATGCGCCGTCACGTCGAACCCGTCGGCATAGCCCGCCTCGGCCAGAAGCGCGCGCGCCTGGTCGGGATCGTAGGGGTAGGACGGCAGCGACGGGTCATAGCCGAAGGCCGCCGGCGTGCCGGCCTGCCCGGCGCCCTTGCCCAGGCCGCCCAGCAGGACCTCGGCGATCAGGTCGCGGTTGACGGCAAGGTTGGCCGCCTGCCGCACGCGCACGTCGTTGAACGGGCTGTCGGGATGCGCCTCGGTGGAAAAGGCCAGCGACATCACCTGCGGCGCGGGCGTGGCGACCACGCCAATTCCGGCACCTTCCATCTGCGCGATGTTGTCCGGCGAGAAACCGAAGCCCACGTCGATCTGCCCCGAAAGCAGCGCCTGAAGTCGCGCCGCGCGCTCGGGAAGCTCGATCACGGTAACGCCCTCGATCGACGGCGCGCGCCAGCTGTCCGCGTTCGCCACCAGCTGCGCGTCGCCCGCGCCCCAGCCAGAGATCTCGAAGGACCCGGTTCCCACCGGCGTCTCCGCATAGCCCTCGGGGCCAAGCTCGGCCCAGGCCCCGGGCTCGACGATGTAGACAAGCCCCAGCTTGTTCGGCAGCACCGGATCGGGGCCCGAGGTCAGGATGTCCACGGTCAGGTCATCGACCTTCTCGACCCCGCTGATGTTGCGCACTTCGCCACCCACGGAAGACGCACGGCCCTCTTCGGTCATCAGGTACTCGATGGTGGCGACAACCGCATCGGCGTTGAAGGGTGCGCCGTTCGAGAACGCAATGCCGTCCTTCAGGTTGAAGCGCCAGCGCGTCGGCTCCACCGCTTCCCAGCTCTCGGCCAGCACCGGCTCGGCGCTGCCGTCCTCGCCGATCCGCACCAGCGGATCGAAGACGGCGTCCCAGACAAAGATCGACGGCACCGAGCGGCCGGTGAACGGGTTGCCCTTGCCCGGCGGCAGGTCCCAGACGCCGACGCGCAGCGTCTGCGCCAGCGCCGGCGCGGTGGCCAGTGCCAGGCCAGCCACGGCGGCCAGTGTTGCGGTCTTCCAGGTCTTCAGCATCTTGTGTTCTCCCTGCTGAGGTTTGTTTCGTTGGTCACCAGACGAGCCCGGCTTCTCCGAGCCGGCGCCCGAAGGCGAGCGCCGGGGTGATCGACATCCCCCCGACGAAGGCGTTGCCGGACAGAAGCTCTCGGCCCAGGATTTCTCCTGCGGCGAACAGCCCGGCGATGGGCCGGCCCTGCGTGTCGAGGACGCGGCAGTCGCGGTCGGCGACGAGGCCACCGCTCGACGTGGCCGTGGTGCCGTGGTTGCGCACGGCGAAGAAGGGCGGCGTGGCGATGGGCGCGGGGCGGTGCGTGCGGCCCAGCGGGTCCGGCGCGCCCGCCGCCAGTGCCGCGTTCCAGGCGGCGACGGTCCTGGCCAGCCCGCCCGGATCGACCCCGGCGGCCATCGCCAGCGCGTCGAGCGTATCGGCCTTGCTGAAGGCGGGATGATCCGCCCAGGCCGCCTCCAGCCGGGGCCCGCGCCACGTCGGCAGAAGGTCGGGCGCGGTGGCGTCGATGGCCGCGTCCCAGACGATCCAGAAGGTCATGTCGGGCACGCGCGTCATGGCCTGTTGCTGCGTGACGCGGTCCGGTTCGTCCTCTCGCAGGCAACGGCGCCCGTCGCGGTCGACATAGATTTCCCAGGGCTGGCGTGCGGGCATCAGCACGGGATTGTCCGCGCGCGCCGTCCGACGGCTGCCCGGCGGGTCCTCGATCCCGCCCACATGGGGCAGGAAATGCCGCGCCGGGCGCACCGCCGCGCCGATCTCGCGCGCGGCGGTCAGCCCCGCGCCGGTGTTCGCCGGTTCCGCCCCGCCGCACAGCGGCAGCCCCCCCGTCATCTCGGCGAAGAGCGCCGGGTTCGCGGTATAGCCGCCGCTGGTCAGCACGGTCTGCGCCGCGCTGATGCGCGCCTCGCCCCCGTCCGCGCGGCGAAACCGGGCGCCGGTGACGGTGCCCCCGCTCTGCTCAAGCGCCTCCAGCCGGTGACGCGGCAGGAAGGCGATCCGCCCCGCGTCGATCTCGCGCTCCAGTTCCGGGACCAGCACCGCCGCGATGGACCGCCCCCGGTCGCGCCCCCAATAGGTGCGCGGCACCGAATAGGCCTCCAGCGCGTGCAGGATCGCCGGGCAGGCCGGGTCCCAGTCGAGCCCCAGTTCGTCCAGCCACGCCACGGTGCGCGGCGCCATCTCGCAGGCCAGCGCCACCATTCCCGGGTCTGCCGTTCCGCCCGTGATCCGCGCGATATCGACGCTGTGCGCCTCGGGGTTGTCCTCGATCCCCTTCTCGCGCTGCAGCCGCGTGCCCCCGGCGCTCACATGCCCCGCAGCGCGCCGCAGGGTGCCGCCGGGCGTGGCCTCGGCCTCGGCCAGGATCACCCGCGCGCCGCGCCGCGCCGCGAAGATCGCGGCGGGCATTCCCGCCGTCCCAGCGCCAACGACAAGCACGTCGCCCGCAAGCGTCGCCTTCGTCCCCCGATGCTGGCCCCTGGTGCTCTCCATGCCTCGCCGAGTTGTCCTATTGGTATAATATAGGATCATGAAGGCAAAGCCGCGCGCCCGTCAACAGAGCCGTGCGGCGCAGGCCCCCGGAACCTGGCCTGGGCAAGGGTCCAGCCAGGCCCGCGCACCGCAGCACGGGGATTGAGCGGGCGCGCAGGACGCCTTAGACATGCCCCCCATGCGCGGCGCGGCAGGGGGCCGGCCGCACACGCCATCCCTTCCCCCCGCAAGAGGTCACGATGCCCCTCGCTTCTGACGAAACGCTCTCGGGCACCACCGGTCATTGGCTCGACGATCCCGTGCACCGCGCCTTCCTGCGGGCCGAGGCCGACCGGCTCTTCGATTTTCACGCCGCCAGCCTGCATCCGGTCGCGGGGTTCCACGTCCTCGACATCGACGGCACCCCGCTGCCCGACGCTCCGCAAGAGTTGCATTCCACCAGCCGGATGGTGCACTCCTACGCGCTGGCCCACCTGGCCGGGCGCGCCGACGCCCAGGCCATCGTCGATGCCGGCATGGCCTACCTCTGGAGCCATCACCGCGACGTCGAGCACGGGGGCTATGTCTACGGCCTGCGCGGCGACACCGTCAGCGACGGGCGCAAGCTGGCCTACGGCCATGTCTTCGTGCTGCTGGCCGGCGCCAGCGCACGCATGGCGGGGCATCCCGACGCCGATCGGCTGATCGCCGATGTCTCCGCCATCCTCGATGCGCGGTTCTGGGACGACGGCCCCGGCCTTTACCGCGACGAGTTCAACCGCGACTGGTCGCCCTTCTCGACCTATCGCGGCATGAACGCCAACATGCACGGGATCGAGGCGCTTCTCACCGCATACGAGGCGACGGGGCAGGAGATCCACCTCGACCGTGCCGGCCGCATCCTCGATTTCTTCCTCGGCCGCATCGCCCCGGCGCATGGCTGGCGCCTGCCCGAACACTACACCGCCGACTGGCAGGTGGACCCCAGCTACGCCGGCAACCCGATGTTCCGCCCCGCAGGCACGACGCCGGGTCATTCGCTGGAACTGGGCCGCCTGCTCCTGCAATACTGGGACCTGCGCGGCCGCCCCGACGACGGCTCGCCCCATACGGCGCGGCGCATCGTCGAACAGGCGCTGGCCGACGCCTGGGACCCCGAGCGTGGTGGGCTTGTCTACACCCTGAACCTCGACGGCACGCCCGACGTGCGCGACCGCTACTGGTGGCCCGTGACCGAGGCAATCGGCGTTCTGGCCGCGTTTCTTAAGCTAGACCGCGCCGCCGCCGACGAGGCCTCGTATCGCCGGATGTGGCAGTTCGCCCATGCGCATTTCATGGACCACGACCGTGGCGGCTGGTTCCCCGAGATCGACGCCGAGGGCCGGCCCGCCGCGACCCAGTTCGCCGGCAAGCCCGACATCTACCACGCCGTCCAGGCCGTCCTTTTCCCGGCGGTCCCAGGGCTCTCGCGCCTGGCGCCGGGCCTCGCGGAGGCACAGGGCAGGGGATGACCGCCCCCGACGAGACCCCCGGCAAGGCCCCCGCCATGCGCAGCCTCCTGCGGATCTTCGACCTCGACGCCGGCCGCGCGGAGACCCTGCTCGACCACGCAGGCCATATCGAGGCGCCCAACTGGGCCCCAGACGGGGCAAGCCTGATCGTGAACGGCGGCGGGCGGCTTTACCGCGTCCCGCTCGATGCCCCGCGCCTTGTCCCGATCGACACCGGCTCGCTGTCCGCCCTGAACAACGACCACGGCATCTCGCCCGATGGCCGCACGCTGGTGGTGTCGAACTCCCCGAACCGCGGCACCTCGCTGATCTACAGCCTGCCCGCCACCGGCGGAGAACCCCGGCTCATCACGCCCCAGGCGCCCAGCTGGTGGCACGGCTGGTCCCCGGACGGTGCCCGGCTGGCCTATACCTGCCTGCGCGACGGCCGGTTCGGCATCGCCACCATTCCCCTGGAGGGCGGCCCGGAAACCGTCCTGATCTCGGGTCCGCACCACTACGACGGCCCCGACTACAGCCCGGACGGGGCGCATGTCTGGTTCAACTCGGACCGGGGCGGGTCGATGGACCTCTGGCGCATGGCCCCCGATGGCACCGGGGCCGAGCCGATGACCT
>JAUIIC010000221.1 GCA_030431935.1 Alphaproteobacteria bacterium
TGGCGGGGCTGGCCACCGGGATCGCCTGGGTGCTGTTCCTGCCGCCGGAGGCCCGGCCCACGGTCAGCGCGGGGGCGGTTCCGTGGGTCCTTGGCGCCGTGATCGTCCTTCCGGCGGCGCAAGAGCTGTTCTTTCGCGGCTACCTGATCGCGCGCGCGGGGGCGTCCATGCCGCTGCGGGTGGCAGCGGTGCTGTTGGGGGCGGTCATCTTCGGGGCGCTGCAGACGCATTGGGTCGCAGGCGCCCTTGCCGGGCTGGTCTTTGGCGGGCTGGTGCTGCGCAGCGGGCGCACGGCGGATGCGGTTGGCGCGCATGTCCTGGCGCAGGCGGTGCTTGCGGGTGTCGTGCTGGCCTGACCCCGGGCGGGCCGCGTCCGTTCAGGCGCTTGTCCGGCGCGTCCGGAAAACGGAACGGCAGCGGAAATCGACCCCGCTGCCGTCAATCGTGTCGGGCCGTGTCAGTTCCCGGCGCGGCGGCGCAGTTCGCGGCCCAGCACGAGGACCAGGACGAGCACGCCAAGCGCCAGCCCGGCCACGGACGGATCGATTTCCGGCGCCGACCCCGACGTGGTGCCGGTGTAGGTGTTGGTGCCGAAAAGCAGATCCAGTAGCGAGTCCCAAAAAAGAGGTACCATTTCCCACTCCAAGAAAGTGCCGCCTTCCGCGGCGACTCTGCCATCGGTAGCGCGAGGCACGCTGGCGGGCAAATCCGCCCCGATTTCGCCGCAATTCAGACGCCGCAGCGAGGACAATCGGGGGTAGTGGACCGGCCTGTTCGCGCCCCGGAAACCGTCGGGACGGTTTGGCGTCGGGCCAACGCGGTACAAGCCTGAAAGACGGATTCGGCGCGGTCTGTCGCCGCGGCGGCGCATCGGAGACGGACCCCGCCCGATAGAGTAGCGCGAACGCAGTGGCGGGCGACCCGGGAAATTGCCGATGCAGCCCCTCGACCCTTGCGCCGTCGATGCGGGTGTCTTCGTGGCCTAGGGCAGTGCCGTGCCCCAAGAACGTGCGCGCCGGGAGGCCTGTCGAAGTGGCGGAGAGACAGGGATTCGAACCCTGGGTGGACTTGCGCCCACAACGGTTTTCGAGACCGCCCCGTTCGACCACTCCGGCACCTCTCCGCGGTCTGGCGGGGAAATAGTGGACGACGCGGGCGCGCGCAACCGGTTTTTCGGCCCTGCCGGAGGCGCTGGAACGCGGGTCTTGGAAACCGGGCGTGGCAGCGTTACCTCAGTGGGGCTGCTGGACCGGAGGCCGGAATGCTGAGACGCGCGCTTTTGACCCTGACGCTTTGCCTGCCGTTCGTGTGGCCGGGCGGGGCGGCGATGGCCGAGGACACGGTGGTCGACCGGATGGCCGATGTGCTGGGGCTGCCCGACCTGGTGGCAATCATGCACGAGGAGGGGACCAGCTATGGCGCCGGCCTGCGCGAGGAGCTGTTTCCGGGCACCAGTGCGGGACGATGGGAGGCCGAGGTCGACGCGATCTACGATATCGACCGGATGGAGGCCGTGGTGCGCCGGGCGCTGGCACGCGACATCACGGAGGCCGACGCCGAGACGGTGATCGCCTTTTTCGAGGGGCCGCTGGGGCGGCGCGTGGTCGAGCTTGAATTATCGGCCCGCCGGGCGCTGCTGGACGAGGACGTCGAGGCGGCGAGCCGCACCGCGCTGGAGGCGCGACGGGCCGACGACGATCCGCTTCTGGACCGGCTGGAGGCGTTCATCTCGGTCAACGACCTGATCGAATCGAACGTGGTCGGCGCGCTCAATTCCAACATCGCCTTCTACAGGGGGCTGGCGGAGGGTGGGGCCTTTCCCGACGGGCTGACGGAGACCGACATCCTGGAGGATGTGTGGCGGCAGGAGCCCGAGATCCGCGAAGAGACCGTGACCTGGCTCTATTCCTATCTGGGGATGGCCTATGACCCGCTGGCGCCCGAGGACCTGGAGGCCTACACCGCGTTTTCCGCCAGTCCCGAGGGGCGGCGGCTGAACCGGGCGCTCTTTGCGGGGTTTGACGAGCTGTTCAACGCGATCTCGCTGGCGCTGGGGCGGGCGGCGGGGCAGTACATCGGCGGGCAGGATCTGTAGCCGCTGCGTGCCCCGGCGCTGGCCTTCTTGACGCTTGACAGGCGGGGGCTTCCCGTGGATACAGCGCACTTCCTGCGCCCATGGGGGCCAGGGGGATCAATCACGCCGCAAAGGCGCGCAGTCCGAGGCGGCCCGCAGGGGCCGGGAAACACCCGAAAGGGGGCCACAGGGCGCGGAGACAAGAGGAAAGACGCATGTTCGCGGTCATGAAGACCGGCGGCAAGCAGTACAAGGTTCAGAGCGGAGACATCCTTCGCGTCGAGAAACTGGCTGCGGACGCTGGCGAAACGGTTCAATTCAACGAAATCCTGATGCTGGGCGGTGACGCGCCGGTGCTGGGCAGCCCGCTGGTGGACGGCGCGGCCGTGCAGGCCGAGGTGATCGACCAGATCAAGGGTGACAAGGTCATCCACTTCGTCAAGCGGCGCCGCAAGCACTCGTCGAAGCGGACCAAGGGCCACCGTCAGCAGCTGACGCTGCTGCGTGTCACCGACATCCTCGCCTCTGGCGCGGGCGCGTCGGGCGTGAAGGCCGCGATGGGTGCCGGGTCGGCCCCGGCCGCCGTGGCCGCTGCCGCGCCGGCGAAGGCCCCGAAGGCCGCCAAGGCCGCACCTGCCGCCGCGGCACCGACCGAAGGCGACGACCTCAAGCGCCTGTCGGGCGTTGGCCCGGCGCTGGAGAAGAAGCTGCACGAGGCTGGCGTGACCACCTTCGCGCAGGTCGCCGCCTGGACCGCCGACGACGTGGCCGCGATGGACGAGAAGCTGTCGTTCAAGGGCCGGATCGAGCGCGAGGGCTGGATCGAGCAGGCCAAGACCCTGGCCGCTGAAAAGGAGTAACGACCCATGGCACACAAGAAAGCAGGCGGTTCATCCCGCAACGGGCGCGACAGCGCCGGTCGCCGTCTTGGCGTCAAGCTGTTCGGTGGCCAGTCGGCCATCCCGGGCAACATCATCGTGCGCCAGCGCGGCACCAAGTGGTGGCCGGGGCAGGGCGTCGGCATGGGCCGTGACCACACGATCTTTGCCGTGGCGGAAGGCCGTGTGACCTTTCACAAGGGCCTGAAGGGCCGCACCTTCATTTCCGTCCTCCCGGACGCGGAGGCTGCAGAGTAAGCCGACACCTCGGTCAGCGCGTTTTCAGGGGGATCGGCGAAAGCCGGTCCCCCGCGTCGTTTTCGGAAAGGTCCCGCCATGAGCGCGGCGCTTGCCAGTTTCGTTCTGTTCGGCCTGAGCCAGGTGGGCACGCCGGGCCCGGCGAACATGGCGCTTCTGGCGACCGGGGCGCGGTTCGGGCTGGTGGCATCGCTGCCCTTCGTGGCGGGGGTGGCGCTGGGAAAGCAGCTGGTCATCTGGCCGGTGGGCTTCGGGCTGATGGAACTGGCCGCGCGGGCGCCGTGGCTCTTCACCGGGCTGAAGTGGATTTCGGCGGCCTATATCTGCTGGCTGGCCTGGAGGGTGGCGGGCCTGCGGCTGGTGCCCGGCGAGGCGGGGGAGGCGGCGCCGGGCTTCGCGGTGGGGCTGGCGGTGCATCCGCTGAACCCCAAGGCCTGGGCGATGATAACGGCGGCCTTCACCGGGTTCGTTCCTGCGGGGACGCCCGTGCTGGAGGCGACGGTGCTGGTCGCGGCGGTGCTTCTGGGATGCCAGGTGGTGCTGCATCCGCTTTGGGCCTGGGCCGGGGCGGGCGTGGCGGCGGTGGTTGCAGGACGCCCGGCGGAACGCCACCTGATGAGGACGCTGGCGGCCTTGACCGTGGCAAGTGTGTTGTTCGTGCTCTTCGGAGGAGGGAGCTCATGACCCTGGATACCGTTTTCAACCAGCCCGTGATCGAGGCCGAGCGCTTCGTGCTGCGGCCGCTGCGTGCCTCTGACAAGGGCCTGATCGAGCTTTACGCCAGCGACCGGCGCGTGGCCGAGATGACGCGCGCGATCCCGCATCCGCTGCCGCCCGGCGCGACCGAGGCCTTCATCGTGCAATCCGCCGCGCCCGACCGGCGCGAGGATGTCTGGGCGCTGGACGGCACGCGGTCGGGGCTGTCCGAGCTTCTTGGCGTGATCGGGCTGGAGCGGATGGACCGCGCCCAGTCCGAGGTCGGCTACTGGGTGGCACCGGCGTTCTGGAACACCGGGATCGCGTCCGAGGCGGTGGAGGCACTGGTGGGAGCCAACCCGCACGGGGCGACGACGCTTTTCGCCTCTGTCTTCCAGGACAACCCTGTGTCGGCGCGCGTTCTGACGAACGCGGGCTTCGAATATGTGGGCGATGCCGAGGAGTTCTCGGTGGCGCGCAATTCACGGGTCCAGACATGGACCTATCTCAGGAAAATGGGCTGACCGCGCGCCGCCGACACGCTTGAGCCTATCGGGGTTCTGGCGTATCGGCGTCAACGCCCAAGCTCCGGAGCCCGCAACATGAAGTTCCTCGATCTCGCCAGGGTGCATATCCGTTCCGGCGCTGGCGGAAACGGCTGCATCAGCTTTCGCCGCGAAAAGTTCATCGAGTACGGCGGGCCGGATGGCGGCGACGGCGGGCGTGGTGGCGATGTCTGGGCCGAGGCGGTCGACGGGCTGAACACGCTGGTCGATTTCCGCTACCAGCAGCATTTCTTCGCCAGGAACGGCCAGCCCGGCATGGGACGGCAGCGGTCGGGCAAGAACGGCGACGATATCGTGCTGAAGGTGCCTGCGGGGACCGAGATCCTGGACGAGGACCAGGAAACCGTGATCGCCGACCTGTCCGAGGTGGGGCAGCGCGTCTGCCTTGCGCGCGGCGGCAACGGCGGGTTCGGGAACCTCTATTTCAAGACCTCCACGAACCAGGCGCCGCGCTGCGCCAATCCCGGCCTGCCGGGGGTGGAGCGCACGCTCTGGCTGCGGCTGAAGCTGATCGCGGACGCGGGCCTTCTGGGGTTGCCCAACGCGGGCAAGTCGACCTTCCTTGCGGCCACCTCGAACGCGCGGCCCAAGATCGCGGACTATCCGTTCACCACGCTGCACCCCAATCTTGGGGTGGTTGGCGTGGATGGCGCCGAGTTCGTGATGGCCGACATCCCGGGCCTGATCGAGGGCGCGCATGAGGGGCACGGGCTGGGCGACCGGTTCCTGGGCCATGTGGAGCGCTGCGCGGTGCTGCTGCACCTGGTCGACGGCACGTCCGAAACGGTGGCCGACGACTGGCGCACCGTGGTGCACGAGCTGGAGGCCTATGGCGGGCACCTGGCCGAGAAGCCGCGCATCACCGCGCTGAACAAGGTCGACGCGCTGGACGAGGAAACGCTGGAGGAACGGGCCGCCGAGCTGGAGGCCGCGACGGGCGGGCCGGTGTTCCGGATCTCGGGCGTGGCCGGGCTGGGCCTGACCGAAGTGCTGCGCGCGCTTCGGGCCGAGATCCTGGCGGGGCGCGCCGCCGAGGCGTCGGACGCCGGCGCGGGCGAGGAGGACGCGCCTTGGCAGCCCTGAGCGAAGCCCGGCGGCTTGTCGTCAAGATCGGTTCGGCCCTGCTTGTGGACCGCGACAGCGGCAGCCTGCGCACCGGGTGGCTGCGCGCCCTTGCCGAGGATGTGGCGCGGCTCAAGACCCGGGGTGTGGACGTCGTGCTGGTGTCGTCGGGCTCGATCGCGCTGGGGCGGGGCGTGCTGGGGCTGCCGCCCACGGCGCTGCCGCTGGAACAGTCGCAGGCCGCCGCCGCGGTGGGCCAGATCCGGCTGGCGCGCGCCTATGAAGAGGCGCTTGCCCCGCACGGCATCACCACCGCGCAGGTGCTGGTGACGCTGGAGGACAGCAGCAACCGGCGGCGCTATCTGAACGCGCGCGCGACGCTCGAGACGCTT
This sequence comes from Alphaproteobacteria bacterium, assembly GCA_030431935.1. Lineage (GTDB taxonomy): Bacteria > Pseudomonadota > Alphaproteobacteria > Rhodobacterales > Rhodobacteraceae > ASV31. The sequence continues at coordinate 5,927 of JAUIIC010000221.1, forward strand.
CTCTCGTTCGGCGCGGTGCCCATCGTGAACGAGAACGACACCATCGCCACCGACGAGATCCGCTATGGCGACAACGACCGGCTGGCGGCACAGATCGCGGTGACGGTGGGCGCGGACACGCTGGTCCTGCTGTCGGATGTGGACGGGTTCTATTCGGGCAACCCGCGCGTCGATCCCTCGGCCCGGCGCTTTGACACCATCGCGCGGATCACGCCCGAGATCGAAGCGATGGCGGGCGACGCGGGCTCGGGCCTGTCGAAGGGCGGCATGAAGACCAAGCTGATGGCCGCGCGCACCGCGACGGGCGCGGGCTGTGCCATGGCGATCACGGAAGGGTCGGCCCTGCATCCGCTGGCGGCGCTGGAAGAGGGCGCCGCGGCGACATGGTTCCTGGCCGAGGACGATCCGCAGGCGGCGCGCAAGCGCTGGATCGCGGCGATGAAGCCCAAGGGCGAGGTCGTGGTGGACGAAGGCGCGGCGCGGGCGCTGGCGGCGGGCAAGTCGCTTCTGCCGGCGGGAATCACGGCGGTGCGCGGCCGCTTCGGGCGGGGCGATCCGGTGACGATCCTTGGCCCGGGCGGCAGCATCGGCACCGGGCTGAGCCGCTACACCGCCGAGGAGGCCGCGCGCATCGCGGGGCGGCGGTCCGACGAGATCGAGGCGGTGCTGGGCTATCCCGGGCGCGCGGCGCTGATCCATCGCGACGACATGGTGACGTAGGCGCGGGATTTGGATAGGAAGGCGGGGCCCCGAGGGGGCAAGGATTTTGGAAAATCCTTGGCGGCCGCCCGGGGCGGGCGGCCGGGGCAGAAGGAGAGGGCGCGATGAAGGATCTGGAGGATATCCGGGCTGTCATGGACGGGATCGGGGTGCGCGCGCGCGCCGCGGCGGCAGAGCTGGCCTTTGCCGCGCCCGAGGCCAAGGCCGCCGCGCTGAACGCGGCTGCCGACGCGATCCTGGCGCGCAGCGACGAGATCGTCGCGGCGAATGCCCGCGACATGGCCGCGGCCGAGGACAAGGGCCTGTCGAAGGCGATGCTGGACCGCCTTCTGCTGACGCCCGACCGGATCGCCGCGATGGCCGAGGGCCTGCGCGCGGTGGCGGCG
>JAUIIC010000222.1 GCA_030431935.1 Alphaproteobacteria bacterium
GCGATTTCCTCGGGCAGCGCGGGGCGGCCAAGGCCGAACTTGCCGTTCCGGTCGCCGTCCTGGGCGATGGCCGCCAGCATCGGCGAGGGCGGCGGCGCGGTATAGGCGGCAATCGCCTCGGTCCGGTCCGGCGTGGCCGGCATCGGAGAGACGTTGCGGTCGGCGAAATTGTAGGCGACCGTCAGCAGAACCGCCGCGCCACCTGCGGCGCCAAACTCAAGAAACTTCGACATTTTCTGCCTCCCCGGTCTCCTTGACCCACCAGGTCTGGATGCAGTTGTTGTGATAGACCGAGTTCAGGCCGCGCACCTCGCGCAGTTCGGCCTTGGTCGGCTGCACGTAGCCCGTGTCGTCCATCGCCCGCGACTGAAGCAGCATCTCCGAGCCGTCCCAGTCGATTTCGAGGTAGAAGCGGGTCAGCGCCATCTTCTCGCCCGGCTTGCCAAGCCGCGCCATGGTCCAGTTCGCGCCGCCGTCCAGCGACACGTCCACACGGCTGATCGCGCCGCGCCCGGACCAGGCCAGCCCGGTGATGACCAGCGGCCCGGGGCCGTGGGTGATCGGCGATTGCGGGCTGGGGCTGGTGACGACCGACTTGGCGTCCATCACCCAGGTCCACTTGCGCGACGTGCCGTCTTCCAGCGTGTCGGTGTATTTCGAGGTCTCCTCGCGGCTTTCCACGGGGGCGTCCAGCACCTCGATCCGGCGCAGCCACTTGACCCACATGTTGCCTTCCCAGCCGGGCACGATCAGGCGCACGGGATAGCCGTGTTCCTTGCGCAGCGCCTCGCCGTTGGCCTTGAACGCCACCAGCACGTCGTCCAGCGCCTTTTCCATCGGGATGGAGCGGCCGTTCGACGACGCATCCGCGCCCTCGACATAGACCCACTTGCCCTCGGTCTGCACCCCGGCCTCGGCCAGAAGCGTGCGCAGCGGCACGCCGGTGTATTCCATGTTGTGGATCATTCCGTGGGTGAACTGCACGCCGTTCAGCTGCGCGCCCGCCCATTCCATGCCGGTGTTGGCGGCGCATTCGCAGAAATAGACGTGGTTCTCGCGCGGGAAGCGTTCCAGGTCGGCATAGGTGAAGATCAGCGGCTGATCGACAAGCCCGTTGATCATCAGCCGGTAGTCTTCCTTGCGCAGCTCGATCGCGCCCGAATGGTGCCGCTCGAAAGCGCAGCCCTGCGGGGTGATCGTGCCGTCCAGCGCATGGATCGGCGTGAAGTTGATAGAGCTGATCGGGTCCGCCGTCAGCCAGGGCACGTTGCGCCGGATCACGTCGGATTCGAACTCGATCGGCATGCCGTAGGGCGTGGCGTCCACGCCGTCGCCAAAGCTCGACGCCCAGGGCTGCACCTCGGTGATCAGCGGATCGGGTTCGGCGCGGGCGGCGCCCGCGGCGGCGGCTCCCGCCGTCGCAGCGGCGGCGCCCTTCAGGAATGCCCGGCGCGAGGGGATCGCGCCATCGGACTTGTCGGACATCTCGTCATGCCTCCGTTCTGAACATCAAATTCACACTATCGAATTTGAATACCGTTGCGTACTGCGGCGCGTTTACGCACCCGTTACCTTGACACTCGTGTTGGGGGCGACCGTCACCGTTCCCAGCTTGCGGATGTGGCTTTCGACCACGTCCCAGATCTGCGGACCCTCGGTGCCCTCGTTGACGCTGGCCCAGCCGGCGACGACGTAGGTCTTCGAGGGATCGATGGGCTCGCCAGTCTTGAGAAGGGTCATGTCGCTGATGCGGCTGCCCTGCGGCTTGGTGACGTCGATGGCATAACCCATGCCCCCGATGCGCACCATGTCCCCGCCCTGCTGGTAATAGGGATCGGGGTTGAACAGGTTGTCGCCCACGTCCTCCAGGATCACCTTGATGAACTCGCCTGTCATCTCGGTGCGGTAGGCCTGGCCATAGGTCATCGAGGTGACGTTCCAGATATCCTCGCGCGTGATCGGGTCGCCGGGCAGCAGGCTCGGCCCCCAGCGCACGCCGGGCGACATGGCGATGTCGGCCTCGCGCTCGGACAAGAGCGCGTCGCAGATCAGGTCGTCCCAGCTGCCGTTGAAGTTGCCCCGGCGGTAGAGCACCGACTCGGTGTGGCCGATGACCTCTTCCAGCGCCTCCTTGTAGGGCGCGCGCTCGGCGTCGATCACCGCCGTCATCTCGGGGTCGGGCGCGATCACGTCCGAGAACACCGGGATCAGCTTGTGGCGGAAGCCCATCATGCGCCCGTCGCGCACGTCGAGGTCCACGCGGCTGACGAACTTGCCGTTCGAGCCCGAGGCCACGATGATCGTCTCGCCCACCAGGGCCGGTTCGGGCAGCGCGTCGTGGGTGTGACCCGACAGGATCACGTCGATGCCGCTGACCACGCCGGCCATCTTCTTGTCCACGTCGAAGCCGTTGTGCGACAGCACCACGACCAGGTCGGCGCCCGCGTCGCGCACCTCGTCCACCATGGCCTGCATGTTCTCGTCGCGGATGCCGAAGGTGTATTCGGGGAACATCCAGCGCGGGTTGGCGATGGGCATATAGGGGAAGGCCTGGCCGATTACCGCGATCAGCGCGCCGCCGCGTTCGAACATCTTGTAGGGCGCGAAGGTCTCGGCCGGTTCGTCCCACTCGGCGTCGAAGATGTTCTGGCCCAGCGCGGCGAAGGGCAGACCCTCGACCAGTTCCTTGACCCGCTCGGAACCCAGCGTGAACTCCCAGTGGAAGGTCATCGCGTCGGGGTTCAGCGCGTTCATCACGTTGACCATGTCCTGGCCCTGCGTGTGATAGCAGGTGTAGCTGCCGTGCCATGTGTCGCCGCCATCGAGCAGCAGCGCGTCGGGCCGGTCGCCGCGGATCGCCTTGACGATGGTGGACACCCGGTCCATGCCGCCCACCCGTCCATAGCCCTTGGCCAATGAGGCAAAGTCGTCATAGGTCAGCGCATAGGCCGAGGGGCTGCCATCGGCGATGCCGTAGAGCTTGCGGAACTCGGCGCCGGTGATGTGCGGCACTTGTCCGCGGTTCTCGCCCACGCCGATGTTGATCTCGGGCTCGCGGAAATAGATCGGCTTCAGCTGCGCGTGGATGTCGGTCACATGGATCAGCGACACGTTGCCGAAGGTATCGAACTCCAGCAGCTGGTCCTGCGTCAGTGCCTGCTGCGCGGCCAGCCGGGCCCAGTTGCCGAACCCGGACGCCCCATACAGCGCCGAGGCCGCCATGCTCACCTGCAGAAAATCGCGGCGCGAGATCATGTGCTTCGCTTCCTCTTGCGGGCCCGCCGCGCATCATATGCAAGCGAGCGAATGTATCTGGATATGGAAAGGCCCGCCCCGGTCTCCCGGCGCGGGCCAATGGCTTAGTTGCGGACCGAGGGGCCTTCGACCGACAGGCCGTTGCCGCGGCTGGCGACGTAAAGCTCCAGCGCAACGAACTCGGGCGATCCGACCGAGAAGGTTTCGGCACGCGTGTCCCGGATACAGCCGCGGAAACGGTTGTGCATCGAGACGATGTTGGCGTCCTTCAGGCGGTAGGTCGGGAAGCCGTTGATCTGACCCTGGCTGAGATGGTCGGCCCGGATCATGTTGCCGTAGTTGTCCTCGTGGCAGTTGGCACAGGACAGCTCCAGCTGGCCGAAGCGGGTATAGTAGATCTCCTTGCCCTTTTCCCAGGTTTCCTGGGCGGGGCCGTCGATGGCGACGTTGACGGGAAGCCCGCGGGACACCGACGAGATCAGGGCGGTCATGTTCCGCATGTCCTGCCCGTTCCAGCCCCACGCTTCCGCGCCCATCCGCTCGGTGCGGCAGTCGTTGACGTACATCTCCGCGGTGTAGACTTCACCCTTGTCGGCGTTCCACTTCGGAAGCTCGGCACGCAGGCCTCGCAGCGACTCGGGATCGCCGTGGCAGGACGCGCAGGACTTCTCCTCGGCCCCCTCGACCGTGTTCCAGGCGTCGATGGCCTTGTCCACGTAGATCATCGCGGGGTTGTCGAAGTCATCCATCTGCATGACCTGTGTGTCGTCCTCGCGGAACCGCCAGCCGGAATAGATCGTGTCGACGTATTCCATGTGCGCCGGGGCCGCGGCCTCGGTGACGATCTCGATGTCCTCGTTGATGACCAGCTGGTCCTCATCGGGGCCGGGACCCGCCAGCGCCGGGGACATCCCCAGCGCTGCCGTCAGCGCAATGCCGGAGACCAGCTTGAACGCCTTTGTAGTTGTCATGAAATTCCTCCCTGTGCGCACGGATCAGCCGACCGAGATCGCTTTGACGTCCTCGTAGACCGACCCGTCGTCGTCGTACCAGGTGAAGGTGAACTCGCCGGCTTCCGGCACCTTCGCCTCGAACTCGAAATAGGGGTTGGTCGAGATCGCGGGCTCCATCGTGATGTCGATCACGGTCTCGCCGTTGAAGGCGCACACGAAGCGGTTGATGATCGAGCGCGGGATCGGGTTGCCATCGCTGTCCTTGCGCTGGCCCGATTCCATCGGGTGGCTGATCAGGGTTTTGATCGTGATGACCTCGCCGGCAGCAGCCGACTTCGGGACTTTCACGCGGGGTTTGACACCATCTGCCATGATTTGTGTTCTCCTATGCTCAGCCGCCGCAGCCGCCGATGGTAACCTTGACCGTCTTGGTGGCCTGGACGAAGCTGCCGTCCGCCATCCGCGCGACGGCCGTCACATCCTGCGTTCCGGCGAGGCGGATCCGGGTGGACGCCGAGTGCGAACCGGCCAGCGGGCCGAAGTTGAAGGTGGCCACGGGGGGCGTGGGGTTGCCCAGCGCCAGCACCATGATCGCCTCGGCGCCCGGTGCCGAAACCGAGATCGGCACGGTGTTGCCGTTTTCCGCGATCTCCGGCGCGTCGAGCGTCAGCCCGCCCTCGCCGATGCTCGCACCGCCGGTGAAGGCGGCAATCTGTTCTTCGCCCGCCGCAATGGCGCGCATCGGCAGAACCGCCAGGGCGGCCGCGCCGGCGCCAAGCGCAAGGGCGTCACGTCGTGTCAGTTGCATTGTCGTCTCCTCAGCTATGTCTTGATCTGCCCACTCAGCCGTCCTTCAGGGTCATCAGGAACGCCACGACGTCCTCGATGTCCTGAGCGGTCAGCAGCGGTTCGGCAGGGTCGATGCCCGCCTTGCCGGTGTAGGCATCGCCGACCCGGATGAACCCGGTGTACTTGTAGAACCCCGGCATCATCGTGTCGGGGAAGTAGTTCTTGGCGTTCGCCACGAGACCGCGCAGGTCGGCCTCTTCCCAGCGGTCCGCCACGCCGTCGAGCGAGGGACCGATGTCGCCGTGGAACGGCAGGTCTTCCAGGGCAGTCACCTGATGGCAGGCGATGCAGTTGCCCGCTCCCCTGTTCATCAGAACCTTGCCCTTTTCCATGTCGCCCGGCTGCCCCGACAGCGACACGGCCACTTCACCATACTCGCCATACGGAACGTCCGCCGGCGCGATCACATCCGCGGCGGACGCCGCAGACGCCCCGACGAGCAGGACGGAAAATGCTGTAAGGGTGCGTTTCATGGATCCTCCCTTGGCCCTTCTTTTGCATACCGTAGCGCACCGGAGCGGGCGCACGCAAGTTCAAATTCACAATTTTGAATTATCAAATTCGACGCGACCTTAGCGGGAACTACGTCGCACAGACGGGCGGGCGGCAGCCTGCCGCCCGCTCCCGATGCCGCCCGGCGGGAATCAGTCCGTCTTGCCGTCGTTGCGCTCGGTGATCCGGCGCGCATGGTACCTCTGGAAGTCCTCTTCGGACTGGTCGAGGTAGCGCTTCTCGTTCACCCAGGTCAGCAGGTCGAGCGTCGTGCCGGCCGCGAACGCACCGGGCATCACCGCCACGGCGGCCTGCGGCGCCGTCATGCCCTCTTCCACCTCTTCGGGCAGGAACATGATCGTGGGCGTGAACATCACGTTCCACTTGCGGGCCATCTGTCGCTCTTCCAGCGCCTCGCCGTCGAAATCCACGACCTCGGTAGACCCGTGCAGGTTCAACTGAACCACGAAATAGTTTTCGCGGATGTAGTCCGCGATCTCGTCGCGCGGGAACACCTCCTTGTGCATCTTGGTGCAGTAGATGCAGCCGCGCTGCTCGAAGATCAGCATCAGCCGCTTGCCCTCGGCATTCGCCTCGGCCAGGTCCTCGGACAGGTCCTTGAAGGTGTCCCGCATCCAGTCGGTCTTGTGCAGCCCGTCGTCACCCAGCTCGGCGGCGGCGACAGGCAGCGCGAACGCCGCGAAGACGGCAAGGGCAATGGCGCGAAGTCTCATCATCTGTGTCCTCCCAATTCCGGGCCTCAGCCCAGGTTCAACAATCCCGGGAACCAGCGGATCATCGCGTCCGCGATCAGGTTCACCGCATCGGTGGCGATCAGCACCGCGAAGATCAGAAGCATCGCGCCCATCGCCTTTTCCACGTATCCCAGGTACTTCCGGTTGCGCTGCGCCCAGGCCAGGAACGGCCTCGCGAACAACGCCGCCACCACGAAGGGCGCGGTCATCGCCAGCCCGTAGACCAGCAGAAGCGACGCGCCCTGCGACGGGCTGCCCATCCCCGAGGCCACCATCAGGATCGAGGCCAGCGCCGGCCCCACGCAAGGCGTCCAGCCAAAGCCGAAGGCCAGCCCCATCACGTAGGCCCCGGCGATCGTCGTGGGCTCCGCCCGGCTTTCGATCCGCGCCTCGCGGTAGAGCAGCGGTATCCGGACAAGCCCCAGGAAATGCAACGCGAAGACGAACAGCACGCCCGCCGCGACAAAGGAAAGGGGCCGCTTCCACTGGGCGAACGCTTGCCCCAGCGCCGTGGCCCCCATGCCCAGCAGCACGAAGATCGTCGTCACGCCCAGCGCAAAGGCGATGGCCGAGATCACCAGCCGCCGCTGCGCGCCCGGACTGATTCCCCCGTCGTCGCGCAATTCGGACATCGAAATGCCTGCCATGTAGCACAGGTAGAAGGGCACCATCGGCAGGATGCAGGGCGTGAAGAACGACAAGAGCCCAGCCAGTGCCGCCCCCGCGT
>JAUIIC010000223.1 GCA_030431935.1 Alphaproteobacteria bacterium
CAGGCCGCACTGGCCGGCAGGCGCGCGGCAGGGTAGGACGGGCCATGGACGGGACGGGACTTTTCCTCGTGGGGTTGCCGGGGCTCGAAGAGCCGCTGGAGGCCGAAGCGCGCGCGGCGGGCTTCACTGGGCTTCGGCGCGTGCCGGGCGGTGTCGAGGCCGCGGGCGGCCTGGCCGAGGCGGCACGGGCCAACATGACCCTGCGCACGGCGGTGCGGATGCTCTGGCGGGTCGCGGCCTTTCGGGCCATGCACCTGGCGCAACTGGACAAGCGAGCGCGCAAGCTGCCCTGGGGAGACTGGCTGCGCGCGGACGTGCCGGTGAAGGTCGAGGCGGTGTGCCGCGCCTCGCGCATCTACCACCACAAGGCCGCCGCCCAGCGCGTGGCGGGCGCCATCGCCGCCGCAGGCATCCCGGTGACCGATGACGCCACGCTGGTCGTCAAGGCCCGGATCGAGGACGACCTCTGCACCCTGTCGCTCGACACGACCGGAGAGGCGCTGCACCGGCGCGGCCACAAGACCTTTGTCGGCAAGGCCCCCCTGCGGGAAACGATGGCGGCGGCCTTTCTTTGGCAGATGGGGTTCGACGGATCGCAGACGGTAGTGGACCCGATGTGCGGCTCGGGCACCATCCCGATCGAGGCGGCGGAAATCGCGGCGGGGCTCTGGCCGGGACGCTCGCGCGCCTTCGCCTTCGAGACCCTGAAGGGTGGAGACGCGGCGCGCCCCGTGCCCCCCGCGCCCGTCCTGCCCGCCGAAGGCCCGCCGCGCTTTTTCGGCTTCGACCGCGACCAGGGGGCGATCCAGGGCGCGCGCGGCAATGCCGAACGGGCCGGTATCGGCGCGCTGTGCCGGTTCGACAGGCAGGCCGTCAGCGACCTGGCCCGCCCCGACGGGCCGCCGGGGATCGTGCTGGTCAATCCGCCCTACGGCGCGCGGATCGGGGACCGCAAGCTGCTGTTCGGTCTTTATGGCGCGCTCGGCGCCACGCTGAAGGAGGGGTTCGCGGGCTGGCGCCTGGGCGTCGTCACCAGCGACGGGGGTCTTGCCAAGGCCACCGGCTTGCCGCTGACCCCCGGCGCCCCCGTGGCCCATGGCGGGCTGAAGGTGACACTCTGGCAGGGAACGCTCTGACCGTCCCCGGCTTCTTCTGTTCCAAAATACTCCGGGGGGAGTCCCGCCCCCTGGCGGGACGGGGGGCAGAGCCCCCCACCCACCTTTCGGCAAGCGTCCCCGGCGGGGCGGCGCGGCGCGCTTACCAGCCGAACTGCACCGTCACCCCGGTCTGGCCGCGTCCGGTCTGCACCACCTCGGTCGAGGTCGCCTCGCCGAACTGGAAGATGCCGTAGGCGTTGCCCCGGCCGGTCTGGGTCAGGCTGGCGTCATGGCTGTCGCCCTCCTGGTGGATGACGCCCAGGTGGCCGCGCCCGCGCTGGGTCAGCGCCGCGGCGTTGGCGATGCCCGACTGGGTGATGTGGCCGTTCGTCTCGATGTCCTGCACGATGCCGTAGATCGCGAGGCCCGCGCGCATCAGGCGCGCCTGTTCGGGCGTGGACGGGCTGAGGGTAAGGCTGACGCTGCCCGCCATGGCGGGGGCGGCAAGCGTGGCGGCAAGCGCCGCGGCGGTCAGGGTGCGGGTGAACATGGGTCAGGGTCCTTTCGGGTCAGAGGTCGATGGGGCCCGCGGTGGGGCAGGTCATGCGCCGCCCCTTCACCGTCAGGTCCAGCTTGGCGTCGATGTCGCCCGACAGCGTGGCGCGGCCCAGCGTCTCGGTCTCTCCGGCGGCCAGCGCAAAGGCGCCGCCCTGGCGGATGACCGACCGGTTGCCGCCCGCGCGGCTTTCGACCGACAGGTCGAAATCGCCGGCCACGGCCTCGGTCGCGGTGACGGTGGCCACCACCGTCGAGAGCGAGCCGGCCCGTTCGATGCTGATGGCGCAGGCCACCGGCGCGTCGACCTCGGGGCTGTCGGCGGCAAGGCTGGTGCAGCCGAGGCCAAGCGCGGCAAGGGCCACGGCGGCCAGCGGCAGGGATGGGGTCGGAAGGCGGGTCATGGTGGTCTCCTTTCGGTCCGGGTCGGGCGGCAGGGGCGGCGATGCCCCCGCGCGGCCCTCCTGGTGGTTCCGGTCAGTCCTGGATCACGACGGCGACGTTGCCGTGCCCGATCTGGGTGGTGCTGGACGAATTGCCGGTGCCGGTCTGGATGACGGCGACGGCGTTGCAGCCGCCCTCCTGCGTGGTCTCGGCGGTATGATGGCCGCCGAACTGCGCCACGCCGGCGATGTTGCAGGCGCCCGACTGGGTCATGGTGGCGCTGTTGCGGTGGCCGCTCTGGCCGACGACGGTGGTGTTGCGCCGCCCGTCCTGCGAGGTGATGGCGCTGTTGCCCCAGCCTTCCTGGTAGACGGTCAGGCGCTGGAAGCGGCCGCTTTGCGACGCGCCGATCTCGTGCCGGGCGCCGAACTGTTCGATGAAGACGTAGGAGCCATCGGCCAGAACGGGCGTGGAGAGCGTCAGCAGAACGGCGAGCGGGGCGGCGAAGGTCTTGAAGGTCATCGGTCTGTCCTTTCCTGGGTGCGGGTCTGTCGCGTTTCGTGGTCTGTCGGCCCGCCCCGTTCCTGTGGCGCGGTGCCGATGACCAACCCATCGCCGGGGACCGACCGGACAGGCAATATCGCCGCCCCGCTATGCGATGGCGGGACGGGTGTTATTCAATAACAACCCGTTTTTATTTTGTTTCTTAGGCTTCGGCCGAGTCGCCCAGGTGGCGGGTGCCGCGCGTCTGGGCCAGCGCGACCTGCCGCTGGCGCTCGCGAAAGCGGGCGCGGTCGGCGTCGGAATAGGTTCCGATGCAGCGGGCGCAGGACACGCCTTCTTCGTGGTCGGGGTGATCGAGGTCCGCGGGCGCCAGCGGGCGGCGGCAGGCATGGCACATGACATGCGGCCCCTGCGCCAGCCCGTGGCCCACGCTGACGCGTCCGTCGAAGACGAAGCAGTCACCCTGCCAGAGGCTGTCTTCGGCGGGCACCTCTTCAAGGTATTTCAGGATGCCGCCGCGCAGGTGGTGGACGTTGTCCACGCCCTGCCCCACCAGCCAGCTGGTGGCCTTTTCGCAGCGGATGCCGCCGGTGCAGAACATGGCGATGCGCTTGCCTTCGAACCGTTCGGCGTTGCGGGCCCACCAGTCGGGGAACGCGCCGAAGCTGGTTGTGCCGGGGTCGAGCGCGCCCTGGAAGGTCCCGATCGCGACCTCGTAGTCGTTGCGGGTGTCGATCACCACGACGTCGGGGGCGCGGATCAGGTCGTTCCAGTCGGCGGGCTCGACATAGCGGCCCACGGCGGCGGCCGGGTCGACATCGGGCTGGCCCATCGTCACGATCTCGCGCTTCAGGCGCACCTTCATCCGGCCGAAGGGCATTTCGGCGGCGGTGCTTTCCTTCCACTCCAGCCCGTCGCAGCCGGGCAGGCCGCGGATATGGGCCAGCACCGTGTCGATGCCCTCGCGCGGGCCGGCGATGGTGCCGTTGATCCCCTCTGCCGCAAGAAGCAGCGAGCCCTTGACCCCGTTTGCGCAGCAGACCCGCGCCAGCGGCGGCTTGAGCGCGGCGGGATCGGCAAAGCGGGTGAAGCGGTAAAGCGCGGCGACGATGACCATGGCGCCTGTTATCCCCGCAGGCAGGCCCGCTTCAAGCCCCGGAACGGTTGACCGAAGGCGCGCCTGCGCCGAACATCGCACCGGCACAGCCCGAAGGAGACCGCGATGCGCCCCGCCACCGAAGCCCTGATCGTGATCGACGTCCAGAACGATTTCTGCCCCGGCGGCGCGCTGGCGGTGCCCGAGGGCGACGCGATCGTGCCGGGGATCAACACGCTGATGGGGGACTTCGCCGCGGTGATCCTGACGCAGGACTGGCACCCCGCCGACCACCTGTCCTTTGCCAGCCAGCACCCCGGCAAGGCGCCGATGGAGATGACCGAGATGCCCTATGGCCCGCAGGTGCTGTGGCCCGACCATTGCATCCAGGGCAGCACGGGTGCGGCGTTTCATACTGCCTTGGACAGCGACCGTGCCGACATGGTGATCCGCAAGGGATTCCGGCGCGGAATCGACAGCTACTCGGCCTTTTTCGAGAACGACCGGACCACGCCCACGGGGCTGGAGGGCTACCTGCGCAGCCGGGGGATCGAGACGCTGACGCTGGTGGGGCTGGCCACCGATTTCTGCGTGAACTACTCGGCGGTGGACGCGGCCCGGCTGGGGTTCGCCGTCACCGTGCGGCAGGAGTTGTGCCGCGCGATCGACTTTGGCGGCTCGCTGGCGGCGGCGCAGGAAGGGATGGCGGCGGCGGGGGTGTCGCTGGCCTGAGCGCGACGCGGGCCGGAGAGGCCGGAGGGGGGCGCTGCCCCCCGCCCCGCCTGCGGCGGGTCCCCCCCGGAGTATTTTTGAACAGAAGAAGAGGCCGGCGCGGCGCGGGGCGGCGCCGTCAGGCGCGGATCAGCGGCTGGTGGGCGCAGCGGAAGCTGCCGCCGATCATGCAGGGCACGCGGTAGGGGAGGCGGATGATCTCGAACCCGCGGGCGCGGAGCGCGGCGGCGAGATCATCGAGCGCGTCCTCGGCCGGAAGGACAAGGGTGCGGTCGTCGAGGACGAGGTTGTTGACCGCCATGTGCGATTTCGCCAGCGCCGGGGGTACGTCGATCACCTCCCACCCGTCGAGGGCGGCGGGAAGCCCGGCGGGAAAGGCGGCGGTGGCGGCGACGGCGAGGCCCTGGCGCGGGGTCATCAGCACGCAGTCGAGATGCGGGAACATCGGGTCGATGGGCACCACCTGCACGCCGTAGCCGGGGCCGAGCGCGTGTTGCAGCCAGCGCGCGCCCTCGGGGTTCGAGCAGCCGCCCGAGTGGCCCACGAGCACGGTTTCGCCCAGAACGAAGATGTCGCCACCTTCGAGATAGCCCCAGCCCGGCGCGTCGAGGCTGTCATCGGCGCCGCCGTCGGGCTGGGCGAAATAGCGCGCGCCACGGTCCATGGTGCTGGCGAGGAGCTCGCGGATGGCGAAGCGCTGGCGGCGGTGGAACAGGCTGCGCGGGGCCAGTTCGATGACGCTGTTGCCGATGGTGACGAACGGGTCGCGCATCCAGGGCGTGAACACGCCGTGATCCTCGCCGCGCGGGAAGCGGCGGTTCATCTCGCTGATCGGGCCGGCGGTGTGGACGGTGACGCCGAGCCCGCGCAGGAGGTCGATGGCGCCCTGCACCTGGGATTGCATCTCGGCCCAGAGATCGGGCGCGGCCTCGGCCAGCGGGCGGCCCTGGTTTTCGGCCCAGAGCCGGCCGAAGGGCCCTTGCGCGCGCAGGCGGGCGTCATCGTGGAAGACCGAGAGCACGAAGGCGTCGGGCGAGCCGTAGACGCATTCGCGCAGCGGCGCCCATTCCGAGACGACGTTTACGGGGGCGAGGACAGGCGCCGCGCCGCCCCCGGGATCAGAAATCGAGATTCTCAACCGAGAGCGCGTTCTGCTGGATGAACTCTCTGCGCGGTTCCACCACGTCGCCCATCAGCTTGGTGAAGATGTCGTCGGCCTCTGCCACGTCGTGCACCTTGACCTGGAGAAGCGTGCGCGCCTCGGGGTCGAGGGTGGTTTCCCAGAGCTGGCCGGGGTTCATCTCTCCAAGGCCCTTGTAGCGTTGCAGCGACAGGCCCTTTTCGCCCTCTTCGAGGATCGCCTTGAGCAGGTCCAGCGGGCCGTGGATGGGAATTTCCCGGTCCTTTCGGACGAGTGCGGCGGGGAGCGTGTAGGTTTCGCGCAAGGCGTCGGTGAAGCCGCCGAGGCGGCGCGCCTCGCCCGAGCGCAGGACGGGGCCGTCGAGCGTGCGCACCTCTTCCACCCCGCGCAGCACGCGCCAGAAGCGCAGGCCGTGGTCCTGGGTGGGGCGGCCCTGCCAGCCGCGTTCGTATTCCAGCGCGATCAGGTCGAGCCGCTGGGCCACCCGGTCGGCGGTGCCTTGCAGGTCGGCGTCGAGCGTGCCGGGGACGAAGGCCCCGGCGATGGCGGCCTGTTCCAGCACGGTCTGGGGGTAATGGGTCGGGAAGGCCTGCAGGATGCGGCGGACATTGCGCGCCTCTTCCACCACGCGGGCAAGGTCGGCGCCGGCGATTTCGGCCCCGCCGCCAAGGCGCAGGCGGGCGCCGTCGATGCCCTGTTCGATCAGGTAGTCTTCCAGCGCGGCCTGGTCCTTCAGGTAGACCTCGGACTTGCCGCGCGCGACCTTGTAGAGCGGCGGCTGGGCGATGTAGAGGTGCCCGTTCTCGATCAGCTGCGGCATCTGCCGGAAGAAGAAGGTCAAAAGAAGCGTGCGGATATGCGCGCCGTCCACGTCGGCATCGGTCATGATGACGATCTTGTGGTAGCGCAGTTTCGTGATGTCGAACTCGTCGCGGCCGATGCCGGTGCCGAGCGCGGTGATGAGCGTGCCGATCTCCTGGCTGGACAGCATGCGGTCGAAGCGGGCGCGTTCCACGTTCAGGATCTTGCCGCGCAGGGGCAGCACGGCCTGGTTGGCGCGAGAGCGGCCCTGCTTGGCGCTGCCGCCGGCGCTGTCGCCCTCGACGAGGAACAGTTCGCGCCGCTCGGGGTCCTTTTCCTGGCAGTCGGCCAGCTTGCCGGGCAGGCTGGCGATGTCGAGCGCGGATTTCTTGCGCGTCATCTCGCGCGCCTTGCGGGCGGCCTCGCGGGCCAGCGCGGCCTCGACGATCTTGGTCACGATCTGCTTGGCGGGGCCGGGGTTTTCCTCGAACCACTCGGCCAGCTTCTCGTTCATCAGGCCCTCGACGGCGGGGCGGACCTCGGAACTGACGAGCTTGTCCTTGGTCTGGCTGGAGAACTTGGGATCGGGCACCTTGACCGACAGCACGCAGGTCAGGCCCTCGCGCGCGTCATCGCCGGTGAAGCTGACCTTTTCCTTGCGGGCGAGGCCGGATTGGCCGGCGTAGAGGTTCAGCGTGCGGGTCAGCGCGCCGCGGAAGCC
>JAUIIC010000224.1 GCA_030431935.1 Alphaproteobacteria bacterium
CCAGGAAGACATCTTCATCCATATAGAGGTGTTGCGCCGCTCGGGGCTGGCCGATCTCCAGCCCGGCGAAGCGGTTGCGCTCCGCGTGATTGATGGCCGGCGTGGGCGCATGGCGGCGCAGGTGCTGGCCTGGGACATGGCGGTGCGCAAGGGTGAGACGTCGTAGGTATCTGGGTTTCGCGCTGGCGGCGTCCTTCTGGTCGGCCGCAGCCATTGCAGAGTGTCGCGACGATGTCGTGGACCTGCGCGGCGACTGGGGCAGCGCCCGCTTCACGGTAGAGGTCGCCGACGACATCGAGGAACAGGCCCGCGGCCTGATGTTCCGCGAAAGCATGCCGACCTTCGAGGGCATGATCTTCGTCTATCCCCGTGCGCAACGCGTGTCCTTCTGGATGCGCAACACGCTGATCCCGCTCGACATGATCTTCATCGGCTCCGACGGTGTGGTGCGCAACATCCACGAGAACGCCGTTCCCCTGGACGAGACGCCGATCTTCGGCGGCGGCGATATCCAATACGTCCTGGAGATCAATGGCGGCCTCTCGTCCCGGCTTGGCATCGACGTCGGCACCGAGGTGCGCCACCCCAGCATGGACCCCGCCATCGCGGTGTGGTCCTGCGACGCCGGTTAAGCCTTTTCAACGGCGCCAAGGGGGGATATTCCCGTGCCGTCGGGGCGTGGCGCAGCCTGGTAGCGCGACGGTTTTGGGTACCGTAGGTCGTAGGTTCGAATCCTATCGCCCCGACCATCTCTCTTCTCGCAAAGGCCCGATGCTCTCACCGCATCTAGCAGTGTTGCATCCGCGACCCACAAGATGCGGTAGCGCCCTTTCGGGCCCAGGTCGCTGCCCGGATCGTCTCGCCACAGACCCCACGCATCCAACCCATTGACCTTTCGCAGGTTTTCCTCCGCCCCGGGCGCTGGCCGGCTGGTTGTCACGAAAATGAATCAAAAGGCGGCTTGCGTGGGTTCACTTCCTGCCCCGTCCGTCAACCTGAAAAACAGGTAGAAATGGCAAAAAATTTCGTTGACCATCCGGGGCAACCTACGCCAGTTTGTGCTGGCCGACACCAAGACCACAACATGTAGTGGCGCGGGCAGGCGATGGGACAGGACACTCACACACAAAAGCGCCACGACATGTGCGCCAGCTTGCCTGCGTCTCGCAGGCCGGCACTGAGGAGTCATGCCCGGCGCCTGTCGGACCGGCGGCGTAACTTCGGGAGCCTTGGACGAACCAGGGACCCGGGCAGGAAACGAAGAACGGGACACCGACACGATGAAAATCGAAAGACAGTTCACCAAGGCAGGTACCGACGCCTACGCAGGCATCACGTTCACGACCGCAACGTCCGAAATCCGCAACCCCGATGGCAGCGTCGTCTTCAAGCTCGACGCCGTCGAGGTGCCCCAAAGCTGGAGCCAGGTGGCCTCTGACGTCATCGCCCAGAAATATTTCCGCAAGGCCGGCGTGCCCGCCCGCCTGAAGAAGGTGCGCGAAAAGGGCGTGCCCGAATTCCTGTGGCGCTCGATCCCCGACACCGACGCGCTGGCCGAGCTGCCCGAGGACGACCGCTTCGTCGGCGAAACCTCGTCCAAGCAGGTGTTCGACCGTCTGGCCGGCGCCTGGGCCTACTGGGGCTGGAAGGGCGGCTATTTCTCGACCGAGGAAGACGCCCGCGCCTATTTCGACGAGATGCGCCACATGCTGGCCACCCAGCGCGCCGCGCCGAACAGCCCCCAGTGGTTCAACACCGGCCTGCACTGGGCCTATGGCATCGACGGTCCCGGCCAGGGCCATTTCTACGTCGACTACAAGACCGGCAAGCTGACCAAGTCGAAGTCCGCCTACGAACACCCGCAGCCGCACGCCTGCTTCATCCAGTCCGTCGCCGACGACCTGGTGAACGAGGGCGGCATCATGGACCTCTGGGTGCGTGAGGCGCGGCTCTTCAAGTACGGTTCGGGCACCGGCACCAACTTCTCCAGCCTCCGGGCCGAGGGCGAAAAGCTCTCGGGCGGCGGCAAGTCGTCGGGCCTGATGGGCTTTTTGCGCATCGGCGACCGCGCCGCGGGCGCGATCAAGTCGGGCGGCACCACCCGCCGCGCCGCCAAGATGGTGATCTGCGACGTCGACCACCCCGACATCGAGCAGTTCATCAACTGGAAGGTCATCGAGGAACAGAAGGTCGCCAGCCTCGTCGCTGGCTCCAAGATGCACGAGCGCCAGCTGAACGAGATCTTCGCGGCGATCCGCACATGGGACGGCAAGGCCGAGGACGCCACCGACCCCAAGGTCAACGATACCCTGAAATCCGCGATCCGCGCCGCCAAGAAGGTCGCGATCCCGGAAACCTACATCAACCGCGTCCTGCAATACGCCCGCCAGGGCTATGCCTCGATCGAGTTCCCCACCTACGACACCGACTGGGACAGCGAGGCCTATTCCACCGTCTCGGGTCAGAACTCGAACAACTCGGTGCGCGTCACCGACGCCTTCCTGCAGGCCGTCCGTGACGATGCCGACTGGGAGCTTCTGCGCCGCACCGACGGCAAGGTCGCCAAGACCATCAAGGCGCGCGACCTTTGGGAACAGATCGGCCACGCCGCCTGGGCCTGCGCCGATCCCGGCATCCAGTTCCACGACACCGTCAACGCCTGGCACACCTGCCCCGAGGACGGCGCCATCCGCGGCTCGAACCCCTGCTCGGAATACATGTTCCTCGACGACACGGCCTGCAACCTGGCGTCCATGAACCTCTTGACCTTCTACCGCGACGGCGCGTTCCAGGCCGAGGAATACATGCATGCGACGCGGCTCTGGACCCTGACGCTGGAAATCAGCGTCACCATGGCCCAGTTCCCGTCGAAGGAAATCGCGCAACTCAGCTACGAGTTCCGCACGCTCGGCCTCGGCTACGCCAACATCGGCGGGCTCCTGATGAACATGGGGCTCGGCTATGACAGCGACGAAGGCCGCGCGCTCTGCGGGGCGCTCACCGCGCTGATGACCGGCACCGCCTATGCCACCTCGGCCGAGATCGCCGGAGAGCTCGGGCCCTTCGCCGGCTACGCGCGCAACCGCGACCACATGCTGCGGGTGATCCGCAACCACCGCACCGCCGCCCACGGCAAGGCCGGGGGTTACGAGGCCCTGGCCGTGAAGCCCGTGCCGCTCGACCGCGCCAACTGCCCCGACACGCGCCTGGCAGACCTGGCCGCCGCGTCCTGGGACGAGGCGCTGCGCCTTGGGGAAATCCACGGCTACCGCAATGCTCAGGCCACCGTGATCGCGCCCACCGGCACGATCGGGCTGGTCATGGACTGTGACACGACAGGCATCGAACCGGACTTCGCGCTTGTGAAGTTCAAGAAGCTGGCGGGCGGTGGTTACTTCAAGATCATCAACCGCTCGGTGCCGGCGGCGCTGGAAACGCTCGGGTATTCCTCCTCCCAGATCGAAGAGATCGTCTCCTACGCCGTCGGTCACGGGACACTGGGCAACGCACCGGGCATCAACCACACCTCGCTGGTGGGCCACGGCTTCGGCCAGCCCGAGATCGACAAGATCGAGGCCGCGCTGCCCTCGGCCTTCGACATCCGCTTCGTCTTCAACCAGTGGACCCTGGGCGAGGCGTTCTGCCGCGAAACCCTCGGCATCCCGGCCGAGAAGCTGGCCGATCCGACCTTCGATATGCTCAAGCACCTCGGTTTCCCGAAATCGGCGGTGGACGCGGCCAACGACCACGTCTGCGGGACCATGACGCTCGAAGGGGCGCCGCATCTCGACCCGGCGCACTACCACGTCTTCGACTGCGCCAACCCCTGCGGCAAGAAGGGCAAGCGCTTCCTCAGCGTCAACAGCCACATCACCATGATGGCCGCGGCGCAAAGCTTCATCTCGGGCGCGATCTCCAAGACGATCAACATGCCCAACGATGCCAGCATCGAGGATTGCCAGGCCGCCTACGAACTCAGCTGGTCGCTGGGCGTCAAGGCCAACGCGCTCTATCGCGACGGCTCGAAACTCAGCCAGCCGCTCGCCGCGGCCCTGGTCGAGGACGACGAGGAGGCCGAGGAAATCCTCGCCTCCGGCACCCCGCAGCAAAAGGCGCAGGTGCTGGCCGAGAAGATCGTCGAGAAGGTGATCGTCAAGGAGATCGTGAAAAGCCACCGCGAGAAGATGCCCGAACGCCGCCGCGGCTACACGCAGAAGGCCATCGTCGGCGGCCACAAGGTCTACCTGCGGACCGGCGAATACACCGACGGCACGCTGGGCGAAATCTTCATCGACATGCACAAGGAAGGCGCCGGCTTCCGCGCGATGATGAACAACTTCGCCATAGCCGTGTCGGTGGGCCTGCAATACGGCGTCCCGCTCGAGGAGTTCGTCGAGGCCTTCACCTTCACCCGCTTCGAACCGGCGGGCGTGGTGCAGGGCAACGAGACGATCAAGAACGCGACCTCGATCCTCGACTACATCTTCCGCGAACTGGCGGTCAGTTATCTCGACCGTACCGACCTGGCCCATGTGAAGCCCGAAGGCACGCCCTTCGACGAACTGGGCCGGGGCGAGGAAGAGGGCAAGCGCAACTTCACCGAGGTGCCCAACAGCGCCGCCGCCAACCCGTTCGACGTGCTTCGGCAGGTCGCCTCGGCGGGCTTCACCCGCAAGCGGGTGCCGCAGGAACTGGTGGTGCTG
The DNA here is from genome assembly GCA_030431935.1 of Alphaproteobacteria bacterium. Taxonomy (GTDB): domain Bacteria; phylum Pseudomonadota; class Alphaproteobacteria; order Rhodobacterales; family Rhodobacteraceae; genus ASV31. Next base: position 4,704 of record JAUIIC010000224.1, read on the forward strand.
CAAGGCGGGCATTCGGGCGCCGTGGCGCTCGGCGGTTCGGCCGACCCGGTGACGGCGCTCGCGACCCTCGTGCCAGAGGTGGCCGAGACGGTGACCGCCACAACGACAACGGCGATGGCAACGGGGACAGTGGCCATCGACGCCCGCGCCAAGGCGCGGATGCAGGGGTACGAAGGCGACCCCTGCGGCGAATGCGGCAACTACACGCTGGTGCGCAACGGCACCTGCATGAAGTGCAACACCTGCGGCGCCACCTCGGGCTGCAGCTAGGGAGAGCTAGGCAGATGGTGCGCATAGTAATCGAAGGTAACAAGGCTGAACGCATCGGTTCTGACTTCGTGGCGCTGTCGCAAGTCAATCCGGGCAGTTTGGAAGCTCACATCCGGGAAAATGACTTCCGGGACATTCGGGGCAGCGTGCTTTCCAACAAGCAGAATGAGCCGACAGGATGGTTGAGCCGTTTGCGCAGTGTGTCCTTGATCGGCTGGCTCCAAGTCTTGATTGCGTTGGGAACCCTTGTGGTGACAGTATGGATGGCGGTGTTCTGATGGAAGATGGCGCCGACAGAAAGCCTCAACCGCAACTGAGAATATCGATCTCCGGGAATAGAGTTTATGGCCCAACCGCGGAGAGTTTCCTTGTGATATCGAGTTCACTTCCTGATGGGGCGGAGCTAACTGTATGTGGAAACGAGGCCTATGATTTGCCAAGGGGCCTTATCGCCACAAAGAGTTAGAGTATTGAGCGAACAGGGTGGGGCGACACTATAGTCTTGCCCTCCCTCACACGGGGCGGGTGCGCTCGCCCCCTGACGCGGGTCAGGCCGCAGGCAGAAACCGGGCGGTACGACGAACGAGCCTGATCAGCGAGACTGGGGGCGCCCACGGGCGCCCCTTTTTTCTGCCATGGCCAGGGGCGCCCAAGGGGTTTCGAAACCCCTTGCCCCCCGCCACATCCCGCTTGCCAAGCCGCCGCCCAGCCCCTACGCCCGAAGCCATGCACACCCCTGCGCCCGTCCGGGCCGACCGCACCCTCGCCGCCATCCTCCTCAGCCTGCTCGCGCTGACGCTCTTCGCGCTCATGGCGCTGATCGTGAAGCACCTGTCCCCCCGCTACGACCCCGAGGAGCTGTCGGCCTACCGCAACCTCTTCGCCCTGATCCCCGCCCTCGTCGCCCTCTATGCCACGCCCGCCTGGCACGCCGCCGGCCGCCCCTGGATCATCCGCCAGTGGAAGCTCGGCCTCTTCCGCGGCAGCTTCATCATCTTCGCCCAGTACATGTTCTACACCGCGCTGGCGCTGATCCCCTTCGCCACCGCCACCACCATCTCGAACGCCAACGCCCTCTTCATGACCGCGCTCGCCGTGCCGCTGCTGAAGGAACGCGTGGGCCCCGTCCGCTGGGGCGCCGTGCTGATCGGCTTCGTGGGCGTCATCCTCGTCACCCGGCCCGGCAGCGACAGCTTCCAGTGGGCGGCCCTCCTGCCCGTGGGGGCGGCCTTCCTCTACGCGCTGAACGGCGTGACCGCGCGGCTGATGGACCCCGACGTGCCCAGCCCGCTCCTCAACATCTACGCCTCGGGCACCTCTGCCGTGGGGGGCGTGATCTTTGCCCTCGCGCTGGGCGGCTTCACTCCCATCGCATCCTGGACCGACCTCGGGTGGATCGTCCTGATGGGCACGCTGGGCGGCCTCGCGGTCCTTTGCGTCGTCGTCTCCTTCCGCATGGCCGAACAGGCCGACCTCGCGCCCTTCACCTATTTCGCGATCCCCATCTCCTTCGCGCTGGGCTGGATCTTCTACCGCGAGGCCCCCGTCGAGGACCTCTTTCCCGGCGCGCTCCTCATCATCGCCGGCGGCCTCCTGATCGTCTGGAGAGAGCGCCAGAAGTCCCGCCGCCCCGTCGTCCCCGAACCGCCCGAGACGTGAGGGGGAGGGGGCAGCCGCCCTCACAACCTCACGCGCAACGGCCCCCGGAAGCCGCGCGATCACCGGCGCGCGCGCTGGCGATCAGACCGCCGAGCGGCGCACTTTATCGCGGCCAGATCCGCGAAAGCCCCGAGCGTCGCGCCGACCCCACCAAATCGCCAGCGCGTCCGGGCGCGCCGGCGATCGCGCGGCGGCTCCGCCGCTGTTCGCGCGGGGGGTAGGGTGAGGGTCGTTCCCTGTCTTGAGCGGCTGACAGTCGCCTTTGTGCGCGTGTTACCAGAAGGGCAGCGCATCGGGCAGTGGTTCTCCACAACTCTTGCACTTCCGATCCGCGTCAGGACCGCGAGTCATCTTTCCGCAGCCATCACAGCGGACCATCTGCGGATTCATCCGCGCCTT
>JAUIIC010000007.1 GCA_030431935.1 Alphaproteobacteria bacterium
GGATCGAACCCGACCCGCGCAGCGGGATGGTCAAGCTGACTTTCGCCGCAAGCCATGGCGGCGTCGAGGAGGAGCAGGTGACGCTGATCATTCCGGCGGGGGCGCTGAACGCGGCCTTCCAGAAGGTGGGCCAGGTGATGCAGAAGTCCTTCGGCCAGGGGCGCGGACCGGGACCCGGGCGCCAGCGCGGTCCGGGCGGTCCGGGCGGCCAGGGCTTTCCCGACCTGACCGAGAGTTGACCAGCCAAATGGGGGCGGCCGGCGTCCCCGGAACCGGAGTGTCCCGCGGATGCCAGTGCCCACACGTTACGTGCATGTCGGATTCCCCAAGGCGGCGTCGAGCTCGCTTCAGAACTTCTATTTTGCCGTCCATCCCGAGTGCTATCACCTCGGGCTCGGCTTTCAGAGCCGGGGCAACCGCTACGTCAACGAGGAGATCGAGATCCTGTCGGAGGTCGATCTGCGTCTGAAGAAGCATTTCCTCTGGGACGGCGCGCGGGGGCGCGCGCGCATCGAGGCCGCCGCCGCCGCCGCCGAGGAGGGCGGGTACCGCGCGGTGGGGCTGTCGAACGAGTTCCTGTCCTTCGGTCTCGGCAACGAGGTCGACACCGCCGACAAGGCGAACCGCCTGCACGAGGTGTTCGGGCCGGGCACCAAGGCGGTGATCGTGGTGCGCGAGCAGTTCGGCTTCCTCCGCTCGCTCTACCTAGAGATGCTGAAGGGCGGGTATGGCGGCAGCTTCCGCAATTTCCTGGAGTACACGCTGCTCTACCAGGTGCGAAGCTGGGCCACGGACATCTGCTATGACAACATGTGGCGGCACTATTCCCGGGTCTTCGGGGACGGGAACGTCTGCATGGTGGCCTTCGAGCAGCTGAAGGAAGATACGCCGGGATTTCTGGGACAGATCGCGGGGGCGCTGGGGATCTCGGACAGTGTCACCGAGCTCAAGGCTGTCAACACCCAGCGCGAAGAGCTGAACTGGTACGAACAGCTGCGCCGCTACAACGAGCGCTTTCCCCACGAGTTCGGGGCGCGCTTCTACGAGACGTTCAACATGAACCGGATGCGGGCCTATTTCCACAGCGAGCTGAAGCTGGCGGTGCCCCATGACCGGCTGGCCGACGACATGCTGCGCATTCCCTTCAGCCAGGCGGCCAACGCGGTGGTGGAGATTTCAAAGGTGCGCGACATCAATCTGGAGGTGCCCGAAGCGCTTGGCGACGAGCTTCGCCGGATGTTCGCGCCGTCCAATCGCCGACTGATGGACGCGACCGGTCTTCCTCTGGACCGATACGGCTATGTTCTCGACTAGCACGTCAAGGTTGTCGAAGATGCCCGCAGGCAAGAGACGGCTCATGCGACATCACGCCGTTGTGTGCTGCTGGAATCGGCTCCAGATTGTAGGATAACCTCAGGCAGTTTTCGTTCGCCGATTGGTGATTCCGCCGCCCGTCAATGCGAGTTGACCCATGTGTACAATCTGCTTTCAGTATCGCCCGTTCGACAAGGGCTGCATCTATCGGGAAAGTGCTGACGCTCCGATCGTGATGGCCGACGTCTTCGAGAGCGGGGACGCAGGAGCCACATTCGGGACGGCGGCGACAATGGCCGTTGCCGATGTGTTCTACGGCAGCCTCCAGTCGCGTGGCGATGCCGACATGATCGCGGTGGAACTGACCGCGGGACAGGCCTACAGCATCAGCGTCACCGGTGTGGGTGACAATGAACTGGTCGATCCGTACCTGACAATCTACGACTCGAACGGGAATGTCGTCGCCGAGAATGACGACAGTGGCGGAACCCGCGACTCGGCGGACGTTGTGGTCGTTGAAACCAGTGGCACCTACTACATCGAGGTCACGGGGTTCCGGGATCGCTTTGCGGGCGATTATGCCGTCGAGGTCGGGCCGGCCCAGCTGTTGCCGACCTACACCGACGCCCAGGTCGCGGAATACCTGATCGATGGCTTCTGGGCAGAGAACGGCCAGACGTCGTATGTGGCATTCGACCTTGGCGTCGACGGCGCGCTGACTGTCGACATCACCGAATTGACGCCCGAAGGCCAACAGTTCGCGATATGGGCGTTGGAGGCCTGGACCTACGTCTCGGGGATCGAATTCGTCTATGTGGACGAGGACCTTGGGCAGACCGCGGAAATCCTCTTCCAGGACAGCGACCCGAGCGGTGCCTATTCCTATTTCTCGGATCTTCAGGGCACGACGATCGTGCAGTCGGTTGTCAACGTGTCGGTCAGCTGGATCCAGCCGGATCTGACCTTCGCCGGTGATCCGATCCTGAACAGCTATTCCACGCAGACCTTCATCCATGAGATCGGGCACGCATTGGGGCCCGGCCATGCCGGCAACTACAATGGCACGATCGACTATTCTCCCTACGTCGGGGGCGGCGAGAACCACTACGCCAACGACAGCTGGCAGATCTCGATCATGTCCTACATCGACCAGACCGAGAACCTGGCGGTCGATGCGAGTTTCGCCTACATCATGACGCCGATGTTCGCGGACATCCTTGCGATACAGGCGCTCTACGGAACCGACGCCTCGGTGGTCGCCGGAAACAACATCTACGGCAATGCGGCCACCACGACGGAGTCCGGTATCGTCGAAGAGATGTTCAACATCGCTTTCGGCACGGACGTGGCCTTTACCCTGATCGACATGGGGGGACTGGACACGCTCGATGTGAGCCACATGTCGGGCGTCCACAATATCGTTCTGAACGACGGGTACCATTCGGACCTCGACGGTGCCGAAGGGAACCTCTCGATCTTTCATGGCACGATCATCGAGAACGTTCTGCTGGGGTCAAATAACGACAGCGTGGTCGGCAACGAGGCGGACAACTACGTTCAGACCGGGGGCGGCAGCGACAGCATAAACGGCGGAAGAGGGTTCGATACCGTCTATATCGCGGGCAGTCAGTCTGCTTATTCCGTCACAAACGTTAATGGTACGACCACGATCAGCGGCAACGGCGTGGACGTCACGGTGAAGAACGTGGAACTCGTCGCTTTCGACGATGGTACGCTGGACACCGCTGGAACCTCGATGGGTACGTTCTTCGGTTGGTACCTGAACGACCCCGGCTTTTCCCTGTTCACGGGTTGGGGCTTTGGCTGGCACATCGACTACGACTGGGCCTGGACCTACACCACGGCACCGGGTTGGTCCTATGGGTGGAACCTCGGTTGGGATTGGGCGTGGTCATGGGGCTGGCATCAGGACTGGGCGTTCGGCTGGCACATCGACTGGGGATGGGGCTGGGTTCCCGACTGGACCTATGGCTGGCACCGTGACTGGGGCTATGGCTGGGTCTGGAACGGCGGCGGCTGGGACTGGGCCTGGACCCTGCAATGGGACTACGGCTGGGATTTCGAAGGTTGGACCTTCGGCTGGACCTCGCGCTGGGACTGGGGCTGGTATCAGGCCTGGGACTATGGCGGGTTCTGGGACTATGCCTACGGTTGGGACTACGGCTGGTACTACGATGCGGTCGGCGGCGGCTGGGACTGGCGGCTGGGCTGGACCTGGGCGTGGGACTACGGCTGGGCCTACAGCAGCTGGATGTGGAACCCCGAAGCGCACTGGGCATACGGTCTCTATCAGGGCTGGGACTACGGCATCGGAGCCTGGGGTGTGAGCGTCGACTACTGGGTCTGGTCAACGACCTAGGCCAGTCCGAAGCGCCCGCGAGCATTGCGCGATGTCCGCGGGCGCGGGGTCAGACCCTTACCGTGCCATCCGCGATCCAGCCATCGAGCACATCAAGGGCCGCCTCGGCGAAGGCCGCGTCGTTGATGTGCGCATCAAGTTCGAGCAGCTTGGCATTCGGCGGGCAGGCGGCCCGCATCTCTTCGAGGAAGGCCGCAAGACCGTCGGCGTCATGGAGCGGTGCGCCAACACGGTCCCATTCGTTACAGCCCCGCGTGGGCAGGATCAGCGTCGTCGGCCCGGTCGCCCGGGACAGCTGGCCGCAGATCGCGCGGGCGACCTCGCGCCGCTCGTCGGGCCCCAAGAGGATGGACGAAAGCAGGCGGTTGTGGGCATGGGTCTCGTGCCCCTCGAAGCGGGCGGGCAGGGGGTGCCAGCCCACGACGTCCACAAGGTCGTAGCAGCCCGGCGCGACGATCTGGGGCACGCCCGCGCGGCCCGCCGCGGTCAGCCGGTCCGGCCCCGCCGAAATCGCCGAGCCCATGATGTGGTTGCCCAGTTCCTGCGGCGCGAAATCCATCACCGCGGCAAAGGCGCCCTCTGCCGCGAGGCTTTCGAAGGCGCGCCCGCCCATGCCGGTCGCGTGGAACACCGCCACCTCGAAGCCGCGCGCCTCCAGTTCGGGCTTCAGCGCGACCATGTATGTCAGAACCGTCTTTCCGAAGCTGGTCATGCCGATGCGCGGGCGCTCGGCCGATGGCGGCGTGACGGCGCGCGCGGCGCCCAGCACCGCACCCGCGGCCTGGCTGAGCGAAGACTTGCAGATCGAGTTCAGGCCGTAGAGTCCACCGGCCCAAAGGATCATCTGGATGTCGGGCGCCAGCCGTTCCGGCGGGATCAGGGGCGAGAAGGCGACGGTCGAGACCACGTATTTCGGCACCCCAAGGGGCAGCGCCGCGCAGACGTCCAGCGCAAGGTCGGTGCCCATCGTGCCGCCCAGCACGATGACCCCGTCGAACCGGCCCTCGGCGTGCAGCCGCGCGGCCAGCGTCGCCGCGCCGGTCGCCATGATCTGCATGGCGCGGTTCTCGTTCTCCGACGCGATCGCCTCGGCGATGCTGCTGCCGCCCGCGGCGGCCACGTCATGCTTGGACCAGTCGGTGGGCGCGGCCGGATCGCCCAGCACGCTGACATCCATGGTCAGCGCACGGCCACCTTGTGCGCGGATGCACTCCGCCAGGTAGGACAGTTCGTCGTCCTTGGTGTCGTAGGTTCCGACGATCAGGATACGTTCGCCCATCGGGTCCTCCTTGGTTTTGCGCCCCGGCTCAGAGCTGGATCCACGCGGTCTTCAGGTCGACGTATTTCTCCAGCGCGTGCAGCGACTTGTCATGCCCGTTGCCCGATTGCTTCACCCCGCCAAGGGGCACGGTCGCGTCGGCGCCGCCATAGGTGTTGACGTGGACGACGCCCGCGCGCACGGCCCGGATCATCCGGTGGGCGCGCGACAGGTCGCCGGTCCAGATCCCGGCGGCCAGCCCGTAGCGGGTTGAATTGGCCAGCGCCACGGCCTCTGCCTCGGTGTCGAAGGGGGTGACGGCCAGAACCGGGCCGAAGACCTCGTCCTGCGCCAGCCGCTGGTCGGGGCGCACGCCGGTGACGATGGTGGGTTCCATGTACCAGCCGCCGGTCTCGCGCAGGATGCGCCGCCCGCCGCCGGCCAGTTCGGCGCCCTCGTCCAGCGCCTCGCGCAGGAAGTCGAGATGCGCGTTCAGTTGCGTCTCGCTGTGGACCGCGCCGATCTGGCTGCCAAGGTCCAGCGGGTCGCCCACCTTCATCGTGGCGGCATGTTCGGCCATCCGGGCGACAAAGGCGTCATGGATCGAGCGGTCGACCAGCAGGCGGGACCCGGCGACGCAGACCTGCCCGGCATTGCGGAAGATCCCCGCCGCCGACACCCGCGCCGCATGGTCGAGGTCCGGCGTATCGGCAAAGACGATGTTGGGCGACTTGCCGCCAAGCTCCAGGTAGACGCGCTTGAGGTTCGACTGCGCGGCATATTCCAGAAGCCGCCGCCCCGTCGTGCCCGAGCCGGTGAAGACCAGCACGTCGACATCCATCGACAGCGCCAGCGCCGCCCCCGTCACCGCGCCGGGCCCGGTGACGACGTTCAGGACACCCTCGGGCAGGCCGGCCTCGGCGGCCAGTTCGGCCAGCCGCAGAAGCGTCAGCGACGCGCTTTCGGCGGGTTTCAGCACCACCGAATTGCCCATCGCCAGCGCGGGCGCCAGTTTCCACGCGCCGATCATCAGGGGGAAGTTCCAGGGCACGATGGCGCCCACGACGCCCACCGGCTCGCGGTGGATCAGCCCCAGCACGGTGTCGGCGGTCGGCGCGATCTCTCCGTAGACCTTGTCCAGCGCCTCGGCGTAGTAGCGGAAGGTGCCCGCCGCGCTGCCCGGTTCCGCCTTCAGCGCCATGCCGATTTCGGTTCCGTTGTCGCGCACGCCCAGCACGGCAAGCTCCAGCGCGTCGCGCTCGATCAGTTCGGCCAGCCGCGTCAGCACCTTCTTGCGTTCGGCCGGGGCGGCGCGCGACCAGACGCCGCTTTCGAAGGCGGCGCGCGCGGCGGCGACGGCACGCTCGACATCGGCGGCGGTCGCGGTCTCGATCGTGGTCAGCTGCCGTCCGTCGATCGGGGAGAATACGGGTTCCGGCGTTCCCGAACCTTCTTGCCACGCTCCGCCGACAAGAAGCTTCTGCGCCGGTAAAGCTGCGCCTCGAAGCGCGTCGATGCGTGCCTGGTCGACCATCGTCTTTCCCTTCTTTCCTTGTAGTCCAGCCAGACCCGGCGCGCGTGAACCGCCAGGATCGTCAGAATGATGAGAAACAGGATCATCGCCACGGGCCGCTCGATGAAGTCGAGCGGGGTCTTCACCCGGCTCATCGAGGCGCGCAGCTTGACCTCCATGATGCCGCCAAGAACCATGCCGAGGATGATCGGCACGATCGGCAGGCTAAGCCGCTTCAGCACGAAACCGAAGACCCCGAAGGCGGCCGCCAGCATGCAGTCGGTCACGCTGTTGCGCAGCGAATAGACGCCCACGAAGCTCAGCGTCAGGATGCAGGCCCCCAGAAAACGGTTGGGGATCTTGACCACCTGGATCAGCGGGCGCGTGCCCACCAGCAGGAAGACCAGCACCAGGACATTGAGGATCAGAAGCGCGAGGTAGAGCGCGACGACGAAATCCATCTGGTTCTGGAACAGCCCCGGCCCCGGCACGACGTTGTGCACATAGAAGACCGACAGCATCATCGCCGTCAGCGCCTCGCCCGGGATGCCAAGGGCCAGAAGCGGCACCATCGCCGCCGCGGGCACGGCGTTGTTGGCGGTCTCGGACGCGATCAGCCCCTCGGACGAGCCGTGGCCGAAATCCTCGGGGCGCTTGCTGGTCTTCTGGGCGTAGGTGTAGGACAGGAACTGCGCCGTGAACTCGCCCACGCCGGGGATCATGCCCATCAGCACGCCAAAGCCCGCCGAGACGCTGGCCACGCGCGGATGCTTGCCCAGTTCGCGAAAGCCCTGAAACAGGCCGCCCCGAAGTCGCGTGGTGCGCACCTTCTCGTCCTCGCCCTGCAACAGCAGGAACGCCTGGCTCAGCGCGAAAAGCCCCAGCACGACAACGATCAGGTCGATGCCCGAGGCCAGCCAGGATTGCTCGAACGTGTAGCGGCGGGTGTATTTCACCGCCTCCAGCCCGATGGTGTTCAGGAAGATGCCGAAACACGCCAGCGCGGCGGCGATCAGCGTCTGGCCCCGGTGCGCGATCACCACCAGGATGATCCCCAGAAGGGCCGCCAGGAAGATCTCTCGCGACCCGAAAAGCGGCGCGACCTTCGCGAGCACGGGGGCAAAGAGGATCAGGCAGATCACCGAGAAGATCCCGCCGAAGAAGCTGGCCGAATAGGCCAGAGACAGGGCGCGGCGGCCCTCGCCCCGCGCGGTCATGGGATAGCCGTCATAGGTGGTCAGCGCGTTGACCGCCGTGCCGGGCGTGTTGATGAGGATGGCCGGGATCGCGCCGCCGTACATGGACGATCCATAGATCCCCAGAAGCACGGTCAACCCCACGATCGGGTCCATGGAAAAGGTGGCCGGCAACAGGATCGCAATGGCCACAGCAGGGCCGACGCCCGGGATCGCCCCGATCAGCACACCGCCCACCGAGCCCACCAGCAGCGCCAGGATCACGTCCCAGCGTGCAAGGATGTCGAGGCTGGAGAGGATCAGGTCCATCGGCGGATCAGAAGTTCACGATGAAGATGTTGCGCATGGCGTCTGGCAGGAACTCGTAGACCGCGCCGCCCGGGATGCGCACGTTGAGAAAGGTCTTGAACACCACCACGATGGCGCCGCCAAAGATCACGCCCGCCGCCAGCACGCCGCGGCTTCGGTAGCCCAGCCGCCAGAGCAGCACCGGCATGAAGACCAGCGTCGTTGGCAGGTAGCCCAGAAGCGGCACAACGACGACATAGACCAGAAACCAGGCCGCGAACTCGACCACGGACAGCCAGGTGCACCCCTCTTGCCAGTCGTCGCGGGCCAGGCGGCGGCGCGGCAGCCGAAGAAGGTGCAGCCCCCCGAAAAGAACCATCCCGCCCACGCCCACGGCCGGCCAGAACCCGGGTTGCGCCACCAGGTCCGTCTTGTTCGCCCAGGTTGTCTGGTTGCCCAGCTGCGACAGCAGCAGCGCCGCGCCGCCAAGAAAGATCGCCGCAAACAGGAACTGACCGCGCAGGCGACCGATGACCTTGGTGGCTGGATCTTCGCTCATACCGGTGCCTGGCTGCGGAAAGGCGGAAAGGGGCCGGGCGTGCGCCGCCCGGCCCGGCGGCCGTTATTCGAGCATCGCCCCGATGCGCGCGATGGTCTCGCCATCGGCCGCGACGCGCGCGGCCGACGCCTCGGCATCCTGCCAGTAGACCAGCGCACCGGTCTCCCGTGCGACGGCCTGGGCGCGCTCGCTCATCATCGTCTTGGCGGCGACCTCGGCGATCTTGGCGCGCACGTCGGCGGGCGTGTCCTTGTGGACGAACAGCCCGTTCCAGAGCGCCAGGTTCAGGCCGGGGTCGATCTCGCCGATGGTGGGCGCGTCGGGCACCAGGCTGATACGCTCGTCGGTGACGGCGGCCAGCACGGTGATGCTGTCAAGGCAGGGCAGAACCAGCTGCAGGGTGGTGTTGATGACATCCGCATCGCCCGAGGCCAGCGTGTTGCAGTCAAGCGCGTCGAAGGCGCTGTCGGCACCCCATTCGAACCCCTGGCTGACCGCCAGCGCCTTGGAGACGCGGGTGGGCACGGCGGCGTCGCCGAAATGGCCCAGCACGATCTCGTTGTCCTTGGCATAGGCGATCATCTCTTCGATCGTCTGGTAGGGCGCGTTGCCCGCGGCGGCCAGCACGAAGGGATAGGTCAGGAAGATGCCGATCGGGTCGAACCTGGCCGGCTCCAGGTCCGGAATGCCGATCAGGTGCCCGAGCACCGGCACGCCCAGCGTGAACGAGCCGATCATGCTGCCGTCAGGATCGGCGTTGGCCACCTCGATGGCGCCGGGGAAGGGGCCGCCGCCGCCGCCGGGCTTGTTCACGACAGCCGCCGACATGCCATAGGCGTTCTGGAAGTCCTCGGCGACCATCCGCGTCAGCACGTCCTCCAGGTCACCCGGCGGCCAGGGCACGATGAACTCGACGGGTTTATCCGGATACTCGGCCATTGCCGCGCCGGCGATGGCGGTCATGGCGACGGCGAGCGCGCCGCCCAGAACTCTGGCTTTGGACATGACTGTCTCCCTGTTTCGGCCGGCGAGGGCCGGTTCATTATTCGAACCATCGGTTCCAAAACAGATTGACAGGGGGCGTCGGGGTCTGTCAACAAAAACTCGGAGACCGCGCACTCGAACGCGCTGCCACAGTCATGCAGGAGGCACCGGGGAACCGGCGGGATTATGGGAACAGTCAGCAAGGCCTTGCTATTGCTTCAGTTTTTCGACCGTGACAGGCCGCTGCTTGGTCTGTCCGAGGTCGCGCGTCTGGCAGGGATGAACAAGGCGACCGTACACAGGATGCTGACCGAGTTGCAGGCCATGGGGTTCGTCGAACAGGTTGGTGCCGCCCGCGAGTACCGGATCGGCCCCGCGGTTCTGCGGCTTGCCGGCTTGCGCGAGGCGGCGTTCCCGATGCGCGAGGTGTCCTTGCCTGTCCTGCGGCGTCTTGCCGATGTCACCGGCGAGACGGCGCACGCGGGCCTGTTGGAGGGCACGCGGCTCGCGATGCTCAGCTATGCCTATTCCTCGCGCCACGGAACGCGGGTGATGATGGATGACGCCGGTGTCCTGCCCCTGCACGCGACCGCGTCGGGGCTCGCGCTTCTGGCCTTCGGCGATCCGGCCCTGACCGATGCGGCGCTGGCCGCGCCCCTGCAGCGCTATACAGCGGGCACGATCATTGATCCCGGGCGCCTGCGCCAGACGCTCGAAACGATCCGCCAAGCGGGCATCGCCGAAAGCCTGGGCGGCTTCGAGGCCGATGTCCACGGCTTCGCCGTGCCGCTTCACGACCAGAGCGGCACCTGCGTCGGAACGCTTGCCGTCGCCGCCCCGGTGGCACGGATGACCGACACGCTGGCCGCCGCGATCAGGACGGAACTGCGCGCCGCCGGGCAGGAGCTCTCGGGACTTCTCGGCGCCGGCGCGCAGCAGGCCGAGGGGTTGCGCCATGCCGGCTGACCGCGCGTTGGTGCTCGATTTCGGCGGCGTCGTCACCCGCACCCTGTTCGAGACCCATCCCATGACAGAGGCCGCGCTGGGGCTGGCGCCGGGCACGCTCACCTGGCGCGGGCCCTTCGCGCCCGAGACCGATCCCTTGTGGCGCGACATGCAGGCCGGCCGGATCACCGAACGCGGCTACTGGGCCGCGCGCACCCGCGAGGTCGGGGCGCTGATCGGGGCCGACTGGCAGGAGATGTCCGATTTCGTCCGCGCCGCGCGGGGCGCCGATCCCGAGGCCGTGATCCGCCCCGAGGCGCTGGCCGCCATCGACGCCGCGCGCCGGGCGGGCCATGCGCTGGCGATCCTGTCGAACGAGCTGGACCTGTTTTACGGCGCGGACTTCCGGGACAGGCTGCCGATCCTCGACGCGTTCGACGTAATCGTGGACGCCACCTATACCGGCATCCTCAAGCCCGATCCCCGCGCCTATGCCGAGGTTCTGGACAAGCTGGGCCTGCCGGCCGCGGCCTGCGTCTTCCTCGACGATCAGCCGAAAAACGTCGCGGGCGGCACCGCGGCGGGCCTGATCTCCATTCGCTTCGACGTCACCGCCCCGGGCGACAGCTATGCCGCCGCGCTGCGGGCGCTCCATTCCATCGAAAGGGCCGGACCATGAAGGATTCCAACTTCCTCAAGGAGATGAACGCACGCCACCTTTGGCACCCGATGGCCCATCCGGCCGAGATGCAGGCCCACCCGCCGCGCATCGTGACCGGGGCAGAGGGCGTGACGATCACCGACATCGACGGGCACCGCGTCGTCGACGCGGTCGGCGGGCTCTGGAACGTCAACCTCGGCTTCTCTTGCCAGCCCATCAAGGACGCCATCGCCGCGCAGCTTGACCGTTTGCCCTATTACTCGATCTTCCGTGGCACCACCAACGACGCGGTGATCGAACTGGCCGAGATGCTGCGCGAGTTCTTCGAGCCGGACGGCCTCAGCCGGGCCTTCTACACCTCGGGCGGCGGCGACAGCGTCGAGACCGCGCTGCGGCTGGCGCGCCAGTATCACAAGATCCGGGGCGAGGCGGGCCGCGTGAAATTCCTGTCCCTGAAGAAGGGCTACCACGGCACCCATTTTGGCGGCGCCTCGGTCAACGGCAACGCCAATTTCCGTACCGCGTACGAGCCGCTTCTGCCCGGCTGCCACCACATCCCGGCGCCCTACACTTACCGCAACCCCTTCGGCGAAAGCGACCCGGCGCGGCTGGCGCAACTGTGCCTGTCGGCGCTGGAGGACGAAATCGCCTTCCAGGGCGCGGGCACGATCGCGGCCTTCATCATGGAGCCGGTGCTGGGGGCGGGCGGCGTCATCCCGCCGCATGAAAGCTTCATGCCCGGCGTGCGCGAGATCTGCTCGCGCCACGGGATCCTGCTCATCTCGGACGAGGTCATCACCGGCTTCGGCCGCACGGGCGATCCCACCGGCGCGCGGCACTGGGGCGTCCGGCCCGACATGGCCTGCACCGCCAAGGCGATCACCAACGGCTATTTCCCCTTCGGCGCCGTGATGATCTCGGACGGCGTGGCCGAGGTGTTCGAGACCGACGACACCGCGATGGGCAGCATCGGGCACGGCTACACCTATTCCGGCCATCCCGTGGGCGCGGCGGCAGCGATCGCCTGCCTGGGCGAGACCGTGCGCCTGAAGGTGCACGAGAACGCGGCCGCCCGCGGGGCAGAGCTCTTCGCCGGGCTGCAGGAGCTTGCCACCCGGCACGACCTGATCGGCGACGTCCGCGGCGGGCACGGCCTGATGTGCGCGGCCGAACTGGTGTCGGACCGCGCGACGAAGACGCCGGCCGGTAAGGACACGGTCAAGGCCGTGCAGGATGCCGCCTACGAAGCCGGGGCGATGATCCGCATCTCGGGCAACAACGTCATCATGTCGCCGCCGCTCGTGCTGACGGCAGAGGACGTCCGGACGATCCTGGCGGCGCTGGACGCGGGCCTTTCGGCGGCCTGAGGGCGGCAAGGCGCTTCGAAGCGCCTTGGGCGTCGCGCGTTTGGTAAAGGGCCGTCCGCCGGGGTAGAGCGGGCAAGGGGTTTCGAAACCCCTTGCCACGTTGCGCCGGGCGTTGAGGCCGTGCCGCATGCCGGCCCGAGGGCGGCAAGGCGCTTCGAAGCGCCTTGGGCCGCCGCACGATGTCGGTCGGGGTGGGGCGCGCAAGGGGTTTCGAAACCCCTTGCCGCGTTGCGCGCTGTCAGATGAACCAGACGTAGAAGTCGCGCAGGGCGTCGCCTTCCAGGTCGCGGGTCTTCTTCACTTCCTTGCGCTTCATGAAGAGGTGGTGCTCGACCAGGTCCGGCCCCAGCGCCTCGGCCAGCGCGGTGTCGGCGGCCAAATCGTCCATCGCCCGCCTGAGGTCGGTTGCGACCCCCTCCTGCGCGTCCACCTTGTCGAAGCAGTCGCCGGTTTCCATGAGGGGCAGCTCGTACCCGGCGTCGCCCCCCAGCCGCGCCGCATGGAGCAATGCGGCGACCGCGACATAGGGGTTGGCGCTGGCGTCCGGCATCCGGTGTTCCAGCCGCGCCTTCGCCCCGCCCTCGGCCGAGATCCGGCAGGTGACGCCGCGGTGGTCGCCGCCCCAGTTGCGCCAGTAGCCCGACAGACTGGCGGGTTGCAGGCGCTGGTAGCTGTTGGCCGTGGGCGCGAGCAGGCCGGCAAGCCCCCGGTGATGGTGCATCCAACCCGCGATGCAGCCGCGCGCGAGTTCGGACATGTTGTCGGGGCCGCCGCCGTCGCCGGCCGCGACCGCATTGCGGCCCTGCGCGTCCGCGAAAGACAGGTTCACGTGCATGCCGGACCCGCCGCCTTCGGCCACCGGCTTGGGCAGGAAGGTCAGGACGATCCCGTGATCCAGCGCGACCTCTCGGGCCAGCAGCCGGAACAGGAAGATGTCGTCGATCGCGCGCAAGGCATCGTCGAAGGTCAGCGTGAACTCGAACTGGGGCGCGTCGTATTCCGCGGTGAAGACGTCGATGTGAAAGCCGACCTGTTCGGCCTTCTCCCAGATCGCGTCGGTGAAGCGCAGCGGGTCGGTGAAGGGCCCCGTGCCGTAGACCACGCCGCCCGGGGTGTCGTAGGGCACCAGCCGGCCCGTGTCATTGGCCACCAGCGCGTAGGCCTCGAGCTCGATCCCCACCTTGGGCGTCAGCCCGCGCGCCTGCCAGGCGGCGATGGCGCGTTTCAGCGCCCCGCGTCCGCACAGCGGCAGCGGCTCGCCGGTCTCGTCGAACAGGTCGCCCGTCACGATATGGGTTCCGGGTTCCCAGCCGGGACGGATGTCGGCCTCGTTCCAGCGCAACTCCATGTCCGGCAGGCCCGCGCGCACGCCGGTGTGGGGCGCGTCCAGCAGCAGGTCCTTGTCGTAATGCACCGCGTAGGTCGGCCGGGCAAAGCGGGTGGCGCCGTTGCCGATCTTGGAAGGCGGCAGGTACTTGCCGCGCGGGATGGACAGGTGGTCGCAGAACAGGACCCGCAGGCGTTCGGACATGGTCGCTTCCTTACTTCGGGGTCACGCGGACCGGCAGTTCCTTGATCCCACCCACGAAATTGGAACGCAAGAACCTGTGCGGCCCGGTGGGTTCGATCGCGGTGATCCGACGGGCCAGTTCCTCGAACAGGACCCGCACCTCCAGCCGCGCCAGGTGCATGCCCAGGCACACATGCGGCCCGCCCTGGCCGAAGGACAGGTGGCGGTTCGGGCTGCGGGCCAGGTCGACGCGGAACGGGTCGCCGAAGACCGCGGGGTCGCGATTGGCCGAGGCGAACCACAGGAGCACCTTGTCGCCTTCCCGGATCGTCCGGCCATGCAGCGTGCCGTCGCGGGTGGCGGTGCGGCGGAAATAGATCGCGGGCGTGGCCCAGCGGATGATCTCGTCGGGCGCGGTGTCCCAGACGTCGCCTGCCTGCATCCGGCCGAGCAGTTCCGGCTGATGGCACATCGCCTGCAGGCCGGCGGCGATGGAATAGCGCGTCGTGTCGTTGCCGGCGGCCACCAGCAGGCAGAAGAAGTTGCGGAACTCGGTGTCGCTGATCGTCTCGCCGTCGGCGTCGGGTTGCAGGATCAGGTGCAGCACGCCCTCGGTGTCGCCGCGCGCCGCCTTGTCGGCCATCAGGTCGCGCGCATAGTCGTAAAGCTCGGCCCCCGCGGGCGAGTTGAAGGGCATCATCCGGAAGGCGTCGGTGTCCAGCCGGTCAAGCACATGCGCGGTGAAATCCGGGTCGGTGTTGGCGATCAGCGCATCGCCCTTTTCCACCAGCCAGGGCAGGTCCGCGTCGGGCACGCCGATGATCCGCCCGAGCATCCGCATGGGCAGTTGCCGCGCGATGGCCTTTGTCGCGTCGAAGCTGCCCGTCTCAAGGGCCTCGTCCAGGATCTCGTCGCACAGGTCCCGGATCTGCCCCTCGAACCCCGCCACGACGGGGCGCGAGAAGGCCGCCATCACCTTCTTGCGGGTGCGGGTGTGCTCTGGCGGGTCGGTTTCCTGGAAGGTCCGGCGGGCAAGGTATTCCTCGTAGGTCTGGTCCTCCATCCGGATGCCGCGGGCCGAGGACATCCAGTCGTAGTCCCGCAGAAGCGCGGTGATGTCGGCATGCCGCGTCACCGACCAGAACCCTTCGCCGCCGTCCCAGTCGGTCCAGTACACCGGGTCCTCGGCGCGCAGGCGCGCGAAGGTGTTGTGCGGAACGCCGGGCACGAAACTGTCATGGCTCGTCAGGTCGGCATGGCCGTCGTCGGTTGGGGTCCAGACCGTCATGAAGCCTCCGGGTGGTTGCGAGCCGCGTCCTTTCAAAATATATCTGGAGGCGTCCTAATTATGCAAATGGGAAATGCGGTGCGCCTTGCTCTGTTGATCACGAACACGGATCGGTCGGATTTCGCGGCGGGTCATCCCGACGATGCGGCAAAGTTCAAAAGCCTCGTCTCGGGGGTCCGCCCGGGATGGGAGATGGTGGCCCATGACGTGACCCTGTCGGAGTTCCCCGAGGACCTGTCCGCCTTCCAGGGGCTCATCATCGGCGGAAGCCCGGCATCGGTGCATGACGACCGGCCCTGGATCGCGCCGCTTCTGTCGCTGATCCGCGCGGCTGTGGGGCGCGAGGTTCCGCTGTTCGGGGCCTGTTTCGGGCACCAGGCGATCGCCCTGGCCCTGGGCGGCGCGGTGGGCGCGAACCCGGGGGGCTGGTCGCTGGGATCGGTGTCGACCGAGGTGGTGCGCCCGCAGCCCTGGATACCGGGCGACGCCGCGACGATCCGGCTGCATGCCGCGCACAAGGAACAGGTGACGCGGCTGCCGGACGGGGCAGGGGCCTGGGGGCGGACGCCGGGCTGCCCGGCTGCCGGTTTCGTCATCGGGGGCCATGTCTTCACCACGCAGTATCACCCCGAGATTACGGCGGGTTTCATGGCGGCGCTGCTGGACGAGATGGCGGCGCAGGACGCCGCGCCGGCCGCAGATCTGGACCGCGGGCGGCAATCGCTGGAGGCACCCGCAGAGAACGCCCGTTTCGCCGAATGGATCGCGGGGTTCTTCGAGCGGGCGGAGGGAGGCTCGTCCGGCCGCGTGCAATCGAACGCCAGCAGAACCGGGACCTGAGACCTTGCCTCGCCCAGACGCTCATTCAGGACAGGGGAACCGGCGTCGAAGCCAAGCCTCGCGACGGCTGGAGGCAAAGGATGGGCAGTCTTTGGGGTAACATATTACCTTATTTGTAAGGCGCTGTAATTACGCATTTTATTTCGGGTCAATGCGATTGACACGGTCGAGAAGATCGTTAGAACCACGCCATCCTTCATGGTGGCTGTCAAGCCGCCCTGTCAGCCTTACGGAACCAGACATGAAAACCTTTTCCGCGACCCCGGCGGACATCGACAAGAAATGGATCATCATCGACGCCGAGGGCGTCGTGCTGGGCCGTCTTGCCACGATCGTCGCCAACCGCCTGCGTGGCAAGCACAAGCCCACCTTCACGCCGCACATGGACATGGGCGACAACGTGATCGTCATCAACGCCGACAAGGTGCAGCTGACGGGCAACAAGCGCGCCAAGCCGAACTACTGGCACACCGGCTATCCGGGCGGCATCAAGTCGCGCACCACTGGCCAGATCCTCGAGGGCAAGTACCCCGAGCGCGTGGTCATGCAGGCCGTCAAGCGCATGCTTCCCGGCAACCGCCTGTCGCGCAAGCAGATGACCAACCTGCGCGTCTATGCCGGCGCCGAGCATCCGCACGAGGCGCAGCAGCCCGAAGTGCTGGACGTCAAGTCCATGAACCCGAAGAACACCCGGAGCGCGTGACGATGGCCGAAGAAATCAAGTCCCTGGAAGAGCTCAACGCCGCCGTGGGCGGTGCTGATGCCGCCGTGGCGATGGAGTTCGACGCCCCGCGCGAGCCCGTGCGCGACGAACTTGGCCGGTCCTATGCCACCGGCAAGCGCAAGGACGCGGTCGCCCGCGTCTGGATCAAGCCCGGCTCCGGCAAGGTGATCGTGAACGGCAAGGATCTGAACGACTACTTCGCCCGTCCCGTGCTGCAGATGATCCTGCGCCAGGCCTTCACCGTGGCCGGCGTCGACGGCCAGTTCGACGTGATGGCGACGGTCAAGGGCGGCGGCCTCTCCGGCCAGGCCGGCGCGGTCAAGCACGGCATCTCCAAGGCGCTGCAGCTTTACGATCCGTCGCTGCGTCCGGCGCTGAAGGCCGCGGGCTTCCTGACCCGCGACGCCCGCGTGGTGGAACGCAAGAAGTTCGGCAAGCGCAAGGCGCGCCGCAGCTTCCAGTTCTCCAAGCGTTGACGCCCCGTCGTTCGCGACGCAGACAGGAACGGCCCGCCTTCACGGCGGGCCTTTTTTCTTTCCGCCAGCCCGTTCTTGCCTCGGGCCGGGACGGAATGCGATATCGGGGCGCAGACCATCGGGGCGGGCCATGACTCAGGATATCTTCATTCTCGGGGCGGGCGGGCATGGCGTAAGCGTTGCCAATGTTGCCGTCTCGGCCGGCTATCGCCTTGCCGGGTTCATCGACGAGCGTCGGGCCGGAGAAACGGTTCTTGGGGCCGATGTCCTGCCGGAGCGGGCGATCGAAGATTCTCCCTTGACCCCGCTGTCTGTCGCGATCGGCGCGAACTTCGCGCGCGAGCGTGTGGCGCAGGCCCTTGTCGCGCGCCTTGGGGCAGAGCGTTTCCCGGTCCTGGTCCATGCCACGGCCAGCATCGGGATCCAGAGCGCCCTCGGTCCCGGCACGGTCGTCATGCCCAATGCCACGGTCGGGCCCAATTCGCGGATCGGGGCCTTCTGCATCGTCAACACGAACGCCTCGGTCGATCATGACACCGTCATGGGGGATTTCGCCTCGGTCGCGCCCGGGGCGCATCTGGGCGGGAACGTACACCTCGGACCGCGCAGCGCGGTCAGCATCGGGGCCACCGTCCGCCATGGCGTTCGCGTCGGGGCGGACGCGGTGCTGGGTGGCGCGGCCTACCTGGACCGGGATATCGGGGACGGCGTCGTGGCCTGGGGGGTGCCTGCCCGGGTCCGCCGCAGCCGCCTCCGCACCGATCCCTATCTCTAGCCCGGGGCGGGGCCTGTCGCAGGGCACCCTTCTCGATATGACCGGGGCTCAGGACCTCTGCCCCCACCGGGCCGCCCCGGCATAAGTGATCCGCCTCAGAACCCACTCGAACGGCCCCAACGGCGCCCGGCGAAGCCAGACGGCCAGCGCCGCGATCAGCGCGAGGGTCAGCCCGAACGCCACCCCCAGAGCGGCGAACCGGCCCAGGTCTTCCCAAAGCCCCAGTCCGTAGGCTGCGAAGACGCTCGACAGCAGGATCGACTGGCCCAGGTAGACGCTCAGGCTGGCTCCGCCTGCGGCCAGCACGCGGGCCATCACCGGCCCCGGCGGCCGCGCCAGCGCCGCGATCCCGCCCAGATAGCCCAGCGTGGCCACCGGCGCCACCGCCAGGGTCAGCGCCGCTCCCGGTAGCGCCGGGCCCCACTGCCACAGCGCCGCGCCCGCCAGGCTCGTCACCAGCCCGGGCGCCAGGCACAGCCGCCGCGCCCGACGCCACAGCGCGTGGTCGGGCCGGTCGATCAGCCCCGATCGCACCGCGGCAAGCCCCAGGCAGAACCAGCCCAGCGCCGCGATCCCCTGCGTGGCCAGCGTGAACGGCATCACCAGCGCGAATCCGATGCTGCGAAACATCACCGCCTCGGCAAAGGATCCCTGTCCCAGAAACGCGCGTTCAAGCGCCAGGATGTCCTCGGGCACGGGTTCACCGGGAAGATACAGCACCAGGGCCACCGGCACCTGCACCGTCAGAAGCACCGCTCCCACCCGGACCAGCCGCCGCACCGGCCAGTCGCGCCAGAAATACAGGACCGACCCGGTGACGGCATAGACCACCAGAATGTCGCCGGGAAAGAACAGGCAGCCATGCGCCACCCCAAGCACCGCCAGCCCGATCATCCGGTTGCGATAGACCGGTCCGAACGCCAGCCCGTGCCGCTTTGCCGCCTCCACCATGAAGCCCAGGCCCACGCCGAACATGAACGAGAACAGGCCATAGGACTTGGACAGCGCCAGCCCATGCACCAGCCACAGCGCCACCGCATCGCCCGGCCCGCGCACCGTGGGCGCGGCAAAAGGCTCCAGCGCCGAAAAGGCGATGAATTGCACGTTGACCGCAACGATCCCGAAGAGTGCCACCAGCCGCAACCAGTCGGGCATCAGCGCGCGGGATCGGCCGCTGCCGGGCACGGGGCTATCGGCCTGGCTCATGGGGTGCTCTCTCTTTTCTGTGCCTTCTGCCTAGCGGTTGACGGCATCGTTGCAAAGCCCGCCGCCGGTTGTTTTTCCGGGGCGGCTCATCAGGGGTCGTCGGCCCCCGGGGCCGGCAGGGGGCCTGCCGTGCGCGCCTGCATGAGGCGCCGCGGACCGACATAAGGCGCCGACGTGTTGCCGACGTATTGCCGACGCGATGCAGCCTGCCGAAACCGGGCTGCCGGTCAGCTGTCCGGCGGGATCAATCCCATCCCGCGCAGGTAGATGCCAATTCCGGATTCGAGCAGTTCCTCGGGCGGGAAAGGGGCCGTCCGCCCCGGTGCGCCGCGCGCGAAAAGCTCGACCACGCCGTGGCTCATCGCCCAGATATGGGCCGAGAACATCGCGGCGGGCGGCCTCTTCTCGGGCGGGATATGTTCCGAAAGCGCAGCGGCGGCCTTCTCCAGCACCGCCGAGGCGCGGGCGGCCACCACGGCCAGTTCCGGCGTGCGGTTCACCGATATGCCGCTTTCGAACATCGCCACGTAATGCCCGGGATACTTGCGGGCAAAGGCAAGATAGGCGCGCCCCGTCGCCTCGAAGCTGGCCAGGGCCGAGGGCTGACCGGACTGAAAGGCGTAGTCCATCAGGTCCGCGAAGATCTCGTAGCCCTGCCTCGCCGCCTCCGCGATCAGGTCCTCGCGGCCCTCGAAATGGCGGTAGACGGCGGCGGGGGTGACGCCGGCCTCGCGCGCGGCCTCGGACAGGGTAAAGCCAGCCGGGCCCTTTTCCTCGACCAGCTTCAGCGCCGCCTCGACCAGGGCCTGGCGCAGGTTGCCGTGGTGATAGCCGCGCTTAGGCATTCCAGATGTCGGGGCCCCCGCAGATCAGCGGATCGGGCGCGCAGGCGGCGTTCGGGTCCTTGCCGGCATAGTCGATCCCCGACAGAACCGCGCGGATCGCGGCGATGCGGGCGCGCCGCTTGTCGTCCGAGCGCACCACGGTCCAGGGGGCGGCGTCGGTATGGCCGTGCCGGAGCGTCTCGGCGATGGCGTCGCTATAGGCGTCCCAGCGCGCCAGCCCGTCGACGTCGATGCGCGACAGTTTCCACTGTTTCAGCGGATCGGATTCGCGTTGCAGGAAGCGGCGCAACTGCTCGGCCCGGCCCACGTTCAGCCAGAGCTTGACGAAATGGACGCCTTCGTCGACCAGCATGTCCTCGAACTGGGGCAGCTGGCGGAAGAAGTGGCGGCGTTCCTCGGGCGTGCAGAAGCCGAAGACATGCTCGACAACGCCCCGGTTGTACCAGCTGCGGTCGAAGAGAACGATCTCGCCGGCGGTGGGCAACTGGCGGACATAGCGCTGGAAATACCATTCGCCGCGCTCGGTGTCGGACGGCTTGGACAGCGCCACCACGCGCGCGACACGCGGGTTAAGATTCTCGCGGAACCGCTTGATCGTGCCGCCTTTTCCGGCCGCGTCGCGGCCCTCGAACACCACGACCACACGCTTGCCCGTGGCCTTCACATCGGCCTGGAACTTGACCACCTCCAGTTGCAGCGCGGCGAGCGCGGCGTCGTAGTCGTTGCGGCCCATCCGGGCGTCATGGGGATAGCCCGGATCGAGGATATCCTTCTTGCCGCCCTCCTCGATGGCGGTGCGGATCGCCGCGGGGACGTCGTTGCGGAAGAAGCGCGAGATGGCGCCGTCGAAGGGCAGGGTGGGGGTCGGACTTTCTGTCATGGTCCCGCCAGTATCGCGATGCCGCGGCCTAGCGCAATCCGGCACGCGCCGCTACACGGTCGATGGCGGCCTCGACCGCGTCCGCGGCAACGTGATGGGGCATGTGGCCGATGCCCTCCAGCCGGGTCAGCCGCGCGCCGGGGATCTGGGTGGCCAGCGGTTCGGAATGGATGGTCAGCGGCACGATCTCGTCCTCGGTGCCGTGCACGATCTCGGTGGGCACGCCGATGCCGCCATAGCGGGCCGACATCTCGACGATATGCGGGTAAAGCGAGTTCACCTGCCGGGCGTTGGCGCGCAGCGTCTCGCGGCGGAGCGTCAGGCCCACGCCGATATGATCTGCATAGCCCTCGGGCGGGGCCTGGGGTGCGAAGATGCCCGCGATCGCCTCGTCCGCGCGCGAGAGCGGCACGAAGGCTGTCAGCATCGGCACGACGGTGGCGGCCCCCAGCCGGGAAGAGGCGATGCCGTAAAGCGGCCCCAGCCCGCCGGGCCAGGGGTTCGACGCGCCCGACAGCACGACAAGGCCCGACAGCGCGTCGGGGCGTTCCAGCGCCCAGGCCAGCGCCACGGCCCCGCCGTAGGAATGGCCCAGCACGATGGGCCGCTCGGCCCCCAGTTGCGCCGCCGCCGCCTGCAACAGGATCGCCTGTTCCGCCGGTGGCTCTGCCGCGGTGTTGAGCGCGCCGCCATAGGCGTCGCTGGCCCGGTCGCTCCAGCCCAGGCCGGGTCGGTCGAAGGCGATCACGCGATACCGGTCGGCCAGCCGGTCCATGAAGGCGAATGTGAAATCGCGCGTGCTGCCGCTGGCCCCGTGGATCAGCACCAGGTCGGGCCCGCTGCCGCGCACCACGGCATGGACGCGCCGTCCGTCCACCTCGATGAACTGGCCCTCGGGCGGGAAGGCCTGTTCGGCCGCCGTTTCGCGCCGGTCCGCGCGCGCGTCCACGATCACGCCGCAGCCCGAGAGGCCGACGAAGGTGGCGAGGGTGAGGGTCAGGGCCAAGGCTGTCCTGCGCATGTTCTGTCCGGGCGGCTGCCAGACGGGACGTAGCCCCGCGGTCCGGACTGCCAAGGGGTCAGCCGCGCAGGTCGGTCCGGTCCTGCCCGATGCGCGCCATGTCGAAGGGCGTGGTCAGGTACATCTCGGAGATCCAGTTGCCGTAAAGCAGGTGCGCATGGCTGCGCCAGCGGTTCTGCGGATCGCGCGAGGGATCGTCGCCGGGGTAGTAGTTGAGCGGCACGTTGATGGCGCTGCCGCTGGCGACGTCGCGGTCGTATTCCTCCTTCAGGGTGCCGCTGTCGTATTCGAAGTGGTTGAAAATGTAGAGCGCGCGATGCGCCGGATCCTCGACCAGACAGGGGCCAACCTCGTCCGAACCCAGAAGCGTCGTCAACCCGCCGCCGGCGCGGTCGATGTCGTCCTGCCGCACCTCGGTCCAGCGGCTGACGGGGATCACGAAATCGTCCGAAAACCCGCGCAGGTAGGGCGAGGCGGGCGCGAGATTGCGGTGCCGGAAGCAGCCGAAGGCCTTGTGGTCGAGCATGTGCTTGGGCACGCCGTGGAAATGGTGCACCATCGCCATCCCGCCCCAGCAGACGCCGAAGGTGGAATGCACGTTGGTCTGGGTCCAGTCCATGACCTCGCACAGCTCGTCCCAGTAGGACACCTCTTCGAAGGGCAGGTGCTCGATGGGCGCGCCGGTGATGATGAGCCCGTCGAACTTCTCGTCCTTGACCTCCTGGAAGGGGCGATAGAACGCCTCCATGTGGCTGGCCGAGGTGTTGCGCGACTGGTGTTCGGTCATCCGGATCAGGGTCAGCTCGATCTGAAGCGGCGTGGCGCCGATCAGCCGGGCGAACTGGGTTTCCGTCTGGATCTTCTTGGGCATGAGGTTGAGCAGCCCGATCCGCAGGGGGCGGATGTCCTGGCGCGAGGCAAGCTCTTCGTCCATGACCATGACGCCCTCACGGGTGAGGACGTCATAGGCGGGCAGGTCGGACGGCAGCTTAATCGGCATGGGGTGTCACCTCATCCTTCGGGACGGCGGACATAGGGCATGGCGTTCCGCGCCTCAAGGGCGTCGGCAATCAGCCGGTCGAAGTCCGACGCGCTGTGGACGCGGGCCACGTCGGCGGCATCAACCGAAACGCCCCAGTTCCGCGCCATCGCCGCATAGCGCGGCTGGCGATGCGCCAGCGCACGCGCATAGGTCCAGCGCACGAAGGCATCCGGGTCGACGCGGTCCTCGGTGGCGCCGGTTTCAGCCAGGTAGTCGGCCCAGGCGGTTTCGAGAAAGGCGCGCTGGTAGTACATGGGCTTGGGCGCGCGGTCGAAGCGGCGGATCAGTTCCTCGGTATGGGCCTCGCTGCCCCGGATCCAGACCATCAGGAGATTCGACGACAATTCGACCATCACCGGGTCGTCGGGATCCTCGGGATCGACCACCTCGCAGATCGAGCCCCCGGAATCGCAGACGAAGTTGTCGTAGCCATAGAGATCCTTCGCACGCTCGATGAAATGCGCGGTGTCCATCAGGGCGTTCACCTCGGCGACTCGATGCTGTTCCTGCCGGCGCAGATACTCGGCAAAGGGCAGGCCTCCCCGGGCCGGATCGCCGGGCTTGCCCAGGTAGGTCGAGAGAGGGGCGAGGTTGTTGAAGGTGATGTTGGATGCAATGTAGATCGAATCCGACAGAAGCAGCTCGCGCAGGAACGGGTTGCGCATCGCCTCGCGCTTGAAGTTGTCGACGATGTGCTCGCCCATGTAGCGGGTGCCGATGCGGTAATCGATCGAGTAGTGGAACCAGCCGCCGGAGTCCCGCAGCATGTTGGACAGATGGGTCTTTCCAAGCCCGGACATGCCGAAGAGAAGCACGCGCTTTTTCTCGGCGTTCATCCAGTCGGAGGCGGAACCGTAGATCATTTCTGCTCCCTGTTTCGGGCGTTCCTAGCGCGGGAACGCCCGGCGCGACAATGGGAAGGTGCGGGTCCGCAACGAAAACGGGCCGCGGCATCGCCACGGCCCTTCCGATCTGCGCATTTGTGCGGATATCAGAACTGGAAGCCCAGCTTGACGCCCACGCTCAGCGCGCTGTTGCCGGTGAAGGTGGCGCGCGCCACGTCCGGGGTGCCCGTCTCGGGCTGTGCGTCACCCAGCAGCGTATAGTTCACGCCCGTGGTGATCGAGTAGTTGTCGCGCGTGTAGACCGCCGCGATGGTCGCACCGTACTGCCCGTTGGTGGGGGCGAGCGGCGACACCAGCGGATCGCCACTCGGCTCGTAGGCGACCGAGAAGGAGCCCGCCCAGGTATCGGAAAACTGCCGCCCGATCCCAAGCGAATAGCGATAGCTGTCGGGAAGATCGACAAGCCCCTCGCCGGTCGCTCCGACGAAGTTCACGGGATTGATGCGAAAATTGCTCCAGTCCGCCCAGCGGAACCCGGCGAAGAGCAGAGTGTCCTCGGCGATGCCCGTCTGGAAATCGATGTTCAGCGACTGTGGCGTCTGCACCGCGGTCGTGCTGGTCAGTGCGACGGGGGCAAGGCCCGTTTCGCTGGTCGCCATGTTGTGCGTGATGGCGGAATAATAGGTCACGGCAAGGCGCAGCGCGATTTCGGGGATCTCGTACGCGGCGCCGAGGCCATAGCCATAGCCCGTGTCGTTGCCGAGCGTGACACCATAGCCGCTAACGCCAGCAGGCGGCGGTCCGCCATAGGCGAGGCCGTTCAGGTTGATGACACCGCTGGCCGTCTGCCCGCGCAGAAGCGCGTGGGCGCTGAAATTCTCGGTGAACTTGTAGCGCGCCAGCAGGGACAGGGCGTGGGTCTCGGCCCGTGCGGTCGTGCCGCCGAGTGCCACCGATGTCAGGCCATAGCTTATGTCCGCGCCGAAGGGCTGTTCGTACTGGAACCCGACGGTCAGCTTGTCGGTCAGCTCTGTCGTCAGGCTGAAGCTCGGCAGAAGGAAGCTGCCCGCCACGTTGCCCGAGGGCCCGCTGCCGAAGGCTGCCACGTCCACGCCGGACACGCTGGGAAAGGCCGCGCCGAAGCTGAGTTCGACGTAGGTGCCCTCGTTGAAGATCCAGGACGTCGGCTGGTTGGTCCGGTCGATGCCGCCGGCGCTGGCGCTGCCCGCCACAAGGGTTGCAGCCGCCGCGGTCACAAGAATTCGGTTCATGCGTCCCATACCTCCCCGAAACGCGATTGACCATGTTCACGGCGGCTGGAAGGTTCCGGTCAAACCTGACGTTGGGTCAGGGCCGCCGCGGGGCACAAGGTGTTGCGTGCCTGCCCTAGGTCCGGCGGGATTCGGCGCGGATATTGAGGTAATTCGCGCCGAAGATCACCGCGGCGCCGACAAAGACGATGGGGTCGAGCACCTCTCCATAGACCCACATCCCCACCAGGGCGACGATCGGAAGCCGGGCGAAGTCGATCGGCATGACGACGGTGGCGGGGGCCAGCGACAGGGCCTTGGTCAGGCAGAAATGCGCAAGAAGGCCCGCGCAACCGATCAGCACCAGCCAGGGCCAGGACATCGCCGAGGGCAGGGCGATGTCCCCGTCGAACCCGGCAAAGCCCAGCCCCAGCACGGTCTGGATCACGGTCAGCCAGAACATGATGCAGGTGATCGTCTCTGTCCGGGTCAGGCGGCGCGTGAAGACGGCGGACCCGGCGAAGCAGACCGCCGCGATGGCCGCCGCGACAAGCCCGGGGCTGAACGCCTCGGCCCCGGGGCGCGCGACCACAAGGATGCCAAGGAAGCCCAGCAGCGCGGCAAGGACCCGCGTGCGGGTCAGCCGCTCTCTCAACACCAGCGGCGCCAAAACCGTGACCCAGAGCGGCGAGGTGAACTCCAGCGCGAAGACCTGCGCCAGCGGCGCAACTGTGATGGCGTAGAACCACAGGTTCTGACCGGCGAAATGGCAGCTGTTGCGCACGACATGAAGCGGCATGTGCCGGGCCCGGATCTCGTGCAGGTGTCCGAAGCTGCGCGCAACGACCAGCACGATGGCCAGCCCGATGAGCGAGCGGAACAGCATGATCTCGAAGGTGTCGAGCTCGAAGGACACCGCGCGCCCCGCCACGGCCATCGAGGTGAAGGACACGATCGCCCCCAGCATCCATGCGGCCGCGCGCAAGGCGTTGGCCAGCGGATCGGGCACGGTGGCAGAGGTCATGGGGTGATCCGGGTCAGGAACGTCGAATCCTTAGACACTCCTGCGTGCGGCGCGTCAACGCCGCGCGGTCAAGCCAGCAAGAGCGCCAGGCAACCGACAAGCGCCACCGCGAACGCACCAGAGTAGAACCCGCCCTGTTTAACAAGGGGGCGCGCGGTGTGGCAATAGCTGCACCGTGTTCCGAAAAATCGCATTTTGTGACCACAGAACTCGCACGTGAACGGACGCCTCACAGTCGCCATCTCACACTCCACATGACGCGCGGAAAGCCTATTTCCGTTGCGTGATATTCACATGAACGATGTCCGTTTTTCGACACGTGGCGGCGGATTAGTGACTCTTGCGCGCCGATTGGGAGCCATGTGCTACACAAACGTGCAGCCGGAACGCCCATTGGTGTTCCGCCGGGATCGCCAATCTACCCTGGGTCGTGGGCCGGGTCTTCTTTATCCGACTCGCCCGCCCTGCGGGCCTCGTCGGTCAGCCGACCGTCTTGGCGATGAAGATGTCGTGCTCGATCCGCCATTCCAGCCCGTGGGCCCGCGACCAGTCGACCAGCCTGTCGAGCGTCGGGTAATCCGGATAGTCGCTGTTCGAGGGCAGGAAGCAGCGCACGTCGTTGCTCAGGATCGAGACCCGGCCCAACCGGTCGAGGTGCCCCGCGATCGCGGCCAGTTCATCCTCGACAGGGCAGTCCTGGCTGCCCTGGAAGGTGACGCCCGCTGAATAGTGACCATCGAGCCAGAAGTTGCAGTCGCCCGAGATGCGCGGCAACAGGTCGGGCAGGACTGTCTCGCTTACGTCGTTGAAGAGTTCCACGTCCTTGCCGGCGAACCTCTTGGCGGCCTTGGCGAAAAGCTTCGGCTCGGGCTCGATGGAATAGACCTTGCCGAAGTGGCGCAGCAGGAACGCCGTGGTCGTGCCGCGAAAGGTCCCGGTTTCGATCCAGGGCGCGCCGGGCACGCCATGCGCCAGCAGCACGCTTTCCTTGACACCCTGCGGCGCGTGGTCGAGATAGCCGCGCTTGCGCCAGTGCATCAGGCCGGGCAGGTCCGCCAGGAAGGACCCGCCCCGCGACGGTGCCGTCACTCCCATTCGATCGTCCCCGGCGGCTTCGAGGTGATGTCGTAGGTCACGCGGTTGATGCCCTTCACCTCGTTGATGATCCGGGTGGCGGTCTCGCCGAGAAACTCGTGCGAGAACGGGTAGAAATCGGCCGTCATCCCGTCGACCGAGGTCACCGCCCGCAGGGCGCAGGCGTAATCGTAGGTGCGCGCGTCGCCCATCACGCCCACGGTGCGCACCGGCAGGATCGCGGCGAAGGCCTGCCAGATCTCGTCATAGAGCCCGTGCTTGCGGATCTGGTCGATGAAGACGGCATCGGCCTGGCGCAGGATCTCCAGCTTGTCGCGGGTGATCTCTCCGGGGCAGCGAATGGCAAGGCCGGGGCCGGGGAAGGGGTGGCGCCCGATGAAGCTGTCGGGCAGGCCCAGTTCGCGGCCGAGCGCGCGGACCTCGTCCTTGAAGAGTTCGCGCAGCGGTTCCACCAGCTTGAGCCCCATCTTCTCGGGCAGGCCGCCCACGTTGTGGTGCGACTTGATCGTGGCCGACGGCCCGCCCGAGACGGACACGGATTCGATCACGTCGGGATAAAGCGTGCCCTGGGCCAGGAACTCGGCGCCCTCGATCCGGTCCGCGTATTTCTGGAACACGTCGATGAAGAGCCGCCCGATGGTCTTGCGCTTGGTCTCGGGGTCGCTGACGCCGTCGAGCGCGCCGAGGAACAGCTCGGACTCGTCGGCATGGATCAGCGGGATGTTGTAGTGGTCGCGGAACATGCCCACGACCTCCTCGGCCTCGTTCTGGCGCAGAAGCCCGTGGTCGACGAAGACGCAGGTCAGCCGGTCGCCGATGGCCTCGTGGATCAGGACGGCGGCAACAGAGCTGTCGACACCGCCCGACAGCCCGCAGATCACCCGGCCGTCGCCGACCTGCGCGCGGATCTGCGCGATGGCCTCGTCGCGGTAGGCGGCCATGGTCCAGTCGCCGGTGAACCCGGCCAGGCGCGTGAAATTCTGAAGCATCACGCGGCCTTGCGGGGTGTGGTGCACCTCGGGATGGAACTGGACGGCATAGAAATTCCGGGCCGCGTCGGCGGTGATCGCCAGCGGCGCGCCGGCCGAGGTGCCGATGACCTCGAAGCCCGGGGCCAGTTCGGTCACGCGGTCGCCATGGCTCATCCAGACTTCTTCGCGGCCGCCCGTGAAGAGCCCGGCGAAGATCGCGTCCGAGGTATGGGCGCCGGCGGGTTCGACATAGGCGCGCCCGAATTCGCGGTGATGCCCGGCTTCGACCTTGCCGCCGAGCTGGGTCATCATGACCTGCTGGCCGTAACAGATGCCGAGGATGGGAATGCCCATCCCGAACAGCTCTTGCGGGGCGCGGGGGCTGCCCGGTTCGGTGACGCTGGCGGGCCCGCCCGAGAGGATCACCGCGCGCGGGGCAAAGGCGCGCAGGAAGGCGGCGTCGACGTTCTGGTAGGGGTGGATCTCGCAGTAGACCCGGGCTTCGCGCAGGCGGCGCGCGATCAGCTGGGTCACCTGGCTGCCGAAGTCTATGATGAGAAGGCGCTGGTGGTCTGTCATGACGGACGGATAGGCAAGGCCCGCGCGCGACGCAAGCGAAAGCGCGGGCCAAAAGGGGCCAAAATCGGTCGTCGGCATCGCGTCGGCAAAACGTCGGCATCGCGTCGGTGCGCGGGTGCCATGTCGCTTTCCCGACTGAACTGCCGCAATTCCCACAGGGCCCGGGCGGCGGACCCGGTATTCCATCCCCAGAACGGCGCCGCGCGGTGGCGCGCAGGAGGATTGACGATGGCTGAGGCACAAGTGGCATCACGGCGGCGGGCGCGGGGCGGCGGCAGCGGCAGCGGCGGCGGCGCGGCGCGCCGGGCCGAACGCAGCGCGGTCCGGATCGAGACCGCGCGCTTCATCGAGCGCAACATCCCCGACTTCGATCTTCTGACGCCCGAGGCGCTGGAGATCATCGAGCACAACGCCGAGACGGTTCTGGAGGAGATCGGCGTCAATTTCGTCGAGAACCCCGGCGCGCTGGAGCGCTGGCGCGCGGCCGGCGCCGATGTGCAGGGCGAGCGCGTCCACATCCCACGCGGGCTGGCGCGCAAACTGTGCCAGACCGCGCCGTCGCGGTTCACGCAGGTGGCGCGCAACCCCGCCAAGAACGTCGAGATCGGCGGGCGGAGCCTGGTTCTTGCCCCGGTCTACGGGCCGCCCTTCGTGCGCGACGCGCAGGGCGGGCGGCGCTATGCCACGATCGAGGACTTCCGCAGTTTCGTGAAACTGGGCCACATGTCGAAATGGCTGCACCATTCCGGCGGCACCGTGTGCGAGCCCACCGACGTCCCGGTCAACAAGCGCCATTTCGACATGCTGCTGGCGCACATGACGCTGACCGACAAGCCCTTCATGGGGTCGGTGACGGAGCCGGAGCGGGCGCGCGATTCGGTCGAGATGTGCGAAATCCTGTTCGGCAAGGACTTCGTGGCCGAGAACACGGTGATGACTTCGCTCATCAACATCAACTCGCCGCTGACCTTCGACGCGGCGATGATGGGCGCGCTGGAGGTCTATGCCGCCGCCAACCAGGCCTGCATCGTGAGCCCTTTCATCGTGGGCGGTGCGATGGCGCCTGTGAGCGTCGCGGGCACGCTGACGCAGGTGCTGGCCGAGGGGCTGGCGGGCGTGGCCTATTCCCAGCTGGTGCGTCCCGGCGCGCCGGTGATCCTGGGGGCCTTCGTCACCTCGATCGACATGAATTCGGGCGCGCCCACTTTCGGCACGCCCGAAGCCAGCCAGATCAGCTATGGCATGGGACAGCTGGCGCGGCGGCTTGGGCTACCCTATCGCTCTGCCGGGGCGTTCTGCGGATCGAAGCTGCCGGACGCGCAGGCGGCTTACGAGACGGCCAATTCGCTGAACATGGGGCTTCTGGCGGGCGTGAACTTCATGCTGCACGCGGCGGGCTGGCTGGAGGGGGGGCTGGTCGCCTCATTCGAGAAGTTCGTGATGGATGCCGACCAGCTGGGCGCACTGCACCGGATGGCCGAGGGCGTGCCGATCGACGCCGAGGCGCAGGCGATGGACGCGCTGCGCGAGGTCGGGCCGGGCGGGCATTACCTGGGCTGCGGCCACACCCAGCGCAATTTCCAGCGCGCGTTCTGGCGCTCACAGGTGTTCGACTACAAGCCGTTCGAGACCTGGGACGAGGAAGGCGCGCGCGACACTCAGGCGCTGGCGAGCGCCCGGGTCGCCAAGCTTCTGGCCGACTATCAGCAGCCCGAGATCGCGCCGGACGTGAACGAGGCGCTGCACGCCTATGTCGCCAACCGCAAGGCGTCGATGTCCGACGCCTTTGGCTGAGCGGGGCGGGGCGACACCCCGGCCTTCCCAGCCGGGGCGCGTTCGGTTTCTGGCACCGGCCGGGGCTTGTCCTCGCTGGCGAGCCGCGCCTCGGCCAGAAGCGCGATAAGCACCTCGACGTGGCGGCCGGCGTTGTAGCCGGCGTCTTGCGTGCGGCGCGCGTCGTCCAGCATCTCTTCCATCTCCAGCAGGATGGCAGCCGCCCGGGCGGGCGCGGGGGCCTGCGGCATGCGCAGGATGCGCGGCAGGTCCAGGCTGCGGCGATAGTCGGCCTGCCCACAGCGCGCGGCGCTGACAAGCAGGCGCGGGCGGCGCAGGCGGGCGAGGGTTTCCAGGATATGGGTCATGCGCGGTCTCCGTTGTCGGGAGCGCACAGGCTGACTCGCGCAAAACGGGTGTTGCGTGATCCGGGCGAGCACCGTTCGCAGCGGTCGACAATCCTTTATCGTTTGGCGGCAATGTCCTGAACCGGGCCACGCGTTAACGTTCGGGTAAGAAACACCCGCATAGGTTGTGGCTCGGAAGGTTGGATTTGTACAAGTCCGGTGGATAACCCGGCACCAGCCCGACACCAACAGACGAGGTCCCATCATGGCGGCACGTTCCGTCACGACCCTGCCTGGGGCCTGGCCAGGCTGGGTGTCCGACGCCGTCAGGCATTACCTGCGCCACACCGAGGACAGCGCGTCCCTGCGCGTGCTGGCCGAGGGCGCGGGCTGCCACGCCTCTACCGTCCTGCGCCAGATCCGCCGCGTCGAGACCCGCCGCGACGATCCCCTGGTCGACAACGGACTGGCACGGCTGGCCGCCGCGCGGTCCGACCGTTTACGCCCCCGCTGCATGGAGAACACGGATATGTCCCGCACTGCCCCGAACACGTCCCGCCCCGGCTCCGGTCTTCCTGGCGAGGACACCCTTGCCCGAGAGGCGCGCCGGGTGCTGCGCCGCCTGTCCGAGCCGGGCGCGTGCCTTGCCGTCGCGCCCGGCATGGAAAGCGCGGTGGTGGTGCGCGAAACGACCGACGGGCGCACGGTGAGAACCGCAGTGCTGGACCGCGGAATCGCAGAGGCGATGGCGCTGCAGGACTGGATCGCGGGCGAGACCGTGGGGCGCATCGCGCGCCACAGGATCACGCCCGCGGGCCGCGCGGCGCTGAAGCGGATGCTGGCCGAGGACGAGGCGGCGCGGACCGGGGCGGAGAACGACCGATTTGCCAGCCAGCACCGCGAGATGGAAACGCGCGAGATCGCGGCGCCCTGCGGCGAGGGGCCGTCGCGCCGGGTGCGCTACAACGCGGCGGAATCGCCCCTGTCGGCGCTGGCGCGGCGGCGCGACAAGTCGGGCGCGCCCTTCCTGCCGCCCGAACTTGTGAACGCCGGGGAACGGTTGCGCGAGGATTTCGAGGTGGCGCAGATGGGGCCGCGCGTGACCCAGAACTGGGACCGTTTCCTGACCGCGGGCGCCGAGGGCGGCCCGGCGCCGGGCGCGGTCCAGCGCGGGCCCGAGGCGGCGCGCGCGCGGGTGATGGCGGCGCTGTCGGACCTGGGGCCGGGGCTGGGGGACGTGGCGCTGCGCTGCTGCTGTTTCCTCGAAGGGCTGGAGCAGGCGGAAAAGCGGTTGGGCTGGTCGGCGCGGTCGGGCAAGATCGTGCTGCGCATCGCGCTTCAGCGGCTCAAGCGGCATTACGACGAACTGGGCGAGGGCGCGGCGCTGATCGGCTGACAGGCTATCCCGCGACGAGCGCGCCCACGCCATAGGCCGCGACTGCGCAAAGCCCGCCCACGAGAAGCGTCTCGCCGATGGCGCGCAGCGGACGCTCCCCGGTGGCCTGCCAGCGCAGTACGCCAAGGCAGAACAGCGCCAGCGCCGCCGCGCCGACGGAGACACTGAAGGCGAAGGCGTCCGGCACCCCCGCGAGGTAGGGCAGCAGCGGCAGAAGCCCCAGCGCCACGAAGGCGATGAAGGTCATCAGCCCGTTCAGCGCGGGCGACTGGGCCGAAGGCACCGGCACGTCCAGCCCGCGCGACAGGATCAGGTCGGCGGTCAGCGACGGGCTGTGCATCAGGATCGCGCCCGCGTCGCGCGCCGCGTCCGCGTCGAGCCCGCCGTCGGTCAGCACGCGCTGGATGGCGGCGCGGCCTGCGGCGGGGTTGGCCGCCATGCGCTCCAGCAGGCGGCGGCGTTCTGCATCGTACAGATCGCGCTGCGACCGGCCCGAAAGGAACTCTCCAAGGCCCATCGACAGGGCATCGGCCAGAAGATTCGCCAGCCCGAAGACCAGCACGGCGATCGTGCCGAGGCCCGCCACGCCCTCGGCAGAGGCGCCGGCAAAGCCCGAGACGATGGCGAAGGTCGTCACGATACCGTCATTGCCGCCGAAAACGAGGGGCTTCAGGTATTCCTGCGTGCCCGTCAGGTGCGTGCGGCCGTTGCGGCGAAAGACCGTGTCGAACAGCATTCTGGCGTGTCTCCAACATGGGGATGTTGCGCCGGGGCGGGGCCGGTTGCAACACCCGGCGCGGCCCCCGGGCGGTGGGCCATGCACTCGATGCAAGGCGGGCATCCGCCCTCTGCGGCGTCAGGACTGTTGAAAACCGGGGCCGACTGGCCGTATTTCGGGGCAACGATGGAGGGACCATGCCCCGCGACCTGAAACTGCCCGGAGAGCGCCACCCCGAGAAGGCGCATCGCCCCGACAACGCCCAGCCGAAGAAACCGGCATGGATCCGGGTGAAGGCGCCCACGTCGAAGGGCTATACCCAAACGCGCGACATCATGCGCGAGCACAAGCTGGTGACGGTCTGCGAGGAAGCGGGCTGTCCGAACGTCGGCGAATGCTGGAGCCAGGGTCACGCCACCATGATGATCATGGGCGAGATCTGCACGCGCGGCTGCACCTTCTGCAACGTGGCGACGGGGCGGCCCGATGCGCTCGACGTGTTCGAGCCGGGGCGCGTGGCGGACGCGGTGCAGAAGCTGGGGCTCAAGCACGTGGTCATCACCTCGGTCGACCGCGACGACCTGGACGACGGCGGGGCAGAGCATTTCGCGCAGACGATCCGGGCCGTGCGGCACCGCGCGCCCGACACCACGATCGAGATCCTGACGCCGGATTTCCTGAAATGCGGGCCGGACGCGCTGGAAACGGTGGTTGCGGCGAAACCGGACGTGTTCAACCACAACCTTGAAACCGTGCCGGGGCTTTACCCCGAGGTGCGGCCCGGTGCGCGCTATTTCCATTCGCTGCGGCTGTTGCAGCGGGTGAAGGAGCTGGACCCGGCGATGTTCACCAAGTCCGGCCTGATGGTGGGCCTGGGCGAGACCGCGCCGCAGGTACGGCAGGTGATGGACGACATGCGGTCGGCCGACGTGGATTTCCTGACCATCGGCCAGTACCTGCAGCCGACGCCCAAGCACCACGCGGTGGAACGCTTCGTCACGCCCGAGGAGTTCGCCGCCTACGAGAAGGCCGCGTATGGCAAGGGCTTCCTGATGGTGTCGGCCACGCCGCTGACGCGGTCGAGCTATCACGCGGGCGACGATTTTGCGCGGATGCGCGCGGCCCGGCTGGAGCGGCTGGCGCGCGGCTGAGGCCGGTCAGCCCAGCGGGCACAGCTCGAAGTTCAGGGGAATCGTCTCGCCGGCCTGCGACAGTTGCAGGTGGCGGGCGTCTTCATAGCCGATCTCGAAGCGGGTGCGGGTGGTGGTGCCGTTGGCGTCCTCGCAGGTGGCCTCGCGTTCCTCGAAGCTGCCCGGACGCGGGACAAGGTCGAAGGGCGTGTCGAACCGGCAGGTGCGGGGGCCCGATTCGAGGATCTCGTAGTCGAGCAGCACGGTATCGGCGGTCATCGCGGCAAGGACCGCGCCGTCCCCGCCGATCCCGGCGAAGGGCGTGCAACCGCGCGGGTCCGAGATCCAGACGGCGGTGCCTTGTGCAAGGGCCGTGGTGGCCGAAAGGGCGAGGGCAGGCAGGGCGATGCGGATCATGGCGTGACATCCCGTGGTCGGATCGCCGCAAGCATAGCCTGAAACCGCTTGGGTTTCGACCCGCCGGGCACGGGCGGGGCGGCTGGCGCGGGGATGACCCCCGCGCCGCCAGGGCTCAGTTCACGGGCAGCGCCTTGATATAGGCTGCGATCGCCTCGCGGTCGGCAGCCGGCAGCTTTTCCATGTTCGACACGACAGAGGCCATGTGCCCACCCGCGCTGTCGAAGTCTGGCGTGAAGCCGGATTCGAGGTAATAGGCGATGTCGGTTGCCGACCAGGTCAGCGCATCGGGCAGAAGCGAGGGGATGCGCCCCGGCCCGCTGGGGTTGGGGCCGCCC
Source organism: Alphaproteobacteria bacterium (assembly GCA_030431935.1). Taxonomy (GTDB): domain Bacteria; phylum Pseudomonadota; class Alphaproteobacteria; order Rhodobacterales; family Rhodobacteraceae; genus ASV31. The sequence goes on from JAUIIC010000007.1 coordinate 34,956, forward strand.
GCCATCCAGTTGGCGGTGTCGAGCCCGCCGAAGCCGTCGCGCGGGGTGTGGCATTCGCTGCAATGGCCCGGGCCCTCGACCAGGAAGCGCCCGCGCTCCAGCACCGCGTCGCCGGGGTCGGCCATCACCCAGTCCGGATCAAGGTTCAGCAGCTTCCAGAGGCCGATGCCCCGGCGGATGGTGAAGGGAAAGCCCATCTCGTGCGGGGCGCTCGGCGTGTCCGAGGCCGGCAGCGTGTCGAGATACGCCTTTAGGTCGGCGATGTCCTGCACCGACATGCGTGCGTAAGAGGTGTAGGGGAAGGACGGGTAGTAATGCGCCCCCTCGGGCGAGACCCCGCGCAGCATGGCGTTGGCCAGGTCGTCGACCGACCAGGCGCCGATTCCGTGGGTCGGATCGGACGAGATGTTGGGCGAGACGAAGGTGCCGAACGGGCTTTCAAGCCGCATGCCGCCGGCAAGGATCAGCTTGTCTTCGCCCTCGGCCCCGGGTGCGGCATGGCACGACACGCAACCGCCGGCCCAGAACAGCTGTTCCCCGCGCCCGGCCTCGGCGCTGACCCCGGCCAGCGCCGTCCCCGGCAGGCGATCGGGGCGGGTGAGCCACAGCCCCGCCGCCCCGGCGATCACCCCGAGGGCGATCACGAATGTCAGGAGTTTGCGCATCGGTCGCGCCGATCAGCTGTCGGCTTCGCGGAAGGCCTCGTGGCAGGCCTGGCAGGTGCCACCGATGCCGCGCAGCGCGGGGCCGAGCGCCTCTTGCCCGTTGGCCACCGTTGCGGCCGCGGCTGCGGCGGCCTTGCCGAAGGCTTCCCAGTCGGCGCGGAAGCCGGCGATGTCGTCCCAGATCATCGGCAGCGCCTTGGTGCCGTCGATGGACATGTTGTCCGAGCCCTCGCGCCAGAGCGGGCGCTGGTTGATCTGGCTCACGGCCACCAGCGAATCCGCGGCGGCCTGCGCCATCTCGGCGTTGTATTCGAGGTTGCCGCGCGCCATTGCGCCAAGAATACCGAGGTTGATCGCCATGATCCGCATCTCGCCCTGTCGCGCCTTGAGCACGGCGTCGAAGTCCTGCGCCAGCGCGGGAGCCGCTGCGCTGGCAAGGCCCGTGGCGGCGGCAAGAGCGATTATTCGGGTCTTCATGGGGCACTCCTTGGGTCAAGTTGTCACATGTCGGACGCTAACACCCGTTGCGCCGGGTTTCCCGGCCCTTTCGTGCGGACCGTGTTCACAAAGTCGTGCTTTTCGGTCCGGTCGCGCGGCGCGTCGCGGGCGTCGGTCGGGCCGGAAAGCCAGGCGGGTGCCCGTGCCCCCCGTCAGGTAAACCGCACCGCCCCGATATAGGGCAGGTTCCGGTTGCGCTGCGCATAGTCGATCCCGTAGCCCACCACGAACTTGTCGGGGATCTCGAACCCGGTCCAGGTGGCCTTTACGTCGACCTCGCGGCGCGTGGGCTTGTCCAGCAGCGCAATGGTTTCAAGCCGGCGCGGCCCCTTGGAGCGCAGGAGGTTGACCACGTGGTGCAGAGTGTGGCCGGTGTCGACGATATCCTCGACCACCAGCACGTCGCGGCCCTGGATCTCGCCGCGCAGGTCCTTGAGGATGCGCACCTCGCGGCTCGATTCCATGCCCGAGCCGTAGGAGGAGGCTTCGAGAAAGTCGACTTCGACCGGCAGGTCCAGCTCTCTCACAAGGTCTGCGATAAAGACGAAGGAGCCGCGCAGAAGGCCCACGACCACCAGTTTCTCGGTGCCCTTGAAGGCGGTCTGGATCTCTTTCGCCAGCGTCTCGATCCGGGCCGCGATGGCCTTGGCAGAGATCATTTCGTCTATGACGTATGGTCGCTCGGTCACGGCATACCCTTGATTTCCCCGGCGCAGTCTACGAAATGGCGCGCCAGTGTCATCAGCGAAAGCGCGTATGCCAAAGCATTCCGAAACCCGGACGCTGCCCTACACGGCGCAGCAGATGTACGACCTTGTCGCCGATGTCGCCAGGTACCCGCAGTTCCTGCCCTGGTGCGCGGCGGCGCGGGTGCGCTCGACCCGCCCGATCGAGGGCGGGGGCGAGGTGATGGAGGCGGACCTGGTGATTTCCTTTCGCGTCTTCCGCGAACGCTTCGGCAGCCGCGTGACGCTTTGGCCGGCGGAATTGCGGCTGGACACGGAATACCTTGACGGGCCGTTCCGGCACATGGTGTCGAACTGGGCGTTCCGCGACCTGGACGGCGGCGGCTGCGAGGTGAAGTTCCACGTGGATTTCGAGTTCCGCAACGCCATCCTGCAAAGCGTGATCGGTGTCGTGTTCAACGACGCCATGCAGCGGATCGTGCGCGCGTTCGAGCGGCGCGCGGCCGATCTCTACGGGACCTCGGGGGGCAGGGCATGAGCATGGGCGCGACGGCGCGGTTCGCCGGTTTTGCCGTTGACGCGGTTCCGGGAGAGGCCGCGCGGCGTATCCTGCGGTTGTCACTGCTGGACTGGGCGGCCTGCGCCATCGGTGGCGCGGACGAGCCGGTGGCGCGCATCTTGCGGGACATGGCCGTCGAGGACGGCGGACGGGCCGAGGCAAGCGTCGTGGGCGCTGTGGGCCGGTTGCCGGCGCGGGCGGCGGCGCTGGTGAACGGTGCGGCGAGTCATGCGCTGGACTTCGACGACACGCATTTCGCGCATATCGGGCACCCCTCGGTCGCCGTGATCCCGGCGGCGCTGGCCGTGGCCGAGAAGATGGGCGCGGACGATGCCGCCTTCGCGGATGCCGCGCTCGTGGGGGCCGAGGTGTCGGTGCGCCTTGGGGTCTGGCTGGGACGGGGGCACTACCAGACGGGATTTCACCAGACGGCGACGGCGGGGCTTTTTGGCGCGGTGGCTGCGGCGGGGCGTCTGCTGGGCCTTGATGCCGGGCAGATGGCCCATGCGCTGGGGCTGGCGGCGACGCGGGCGGCGGGGCTGAAAAGCCAGTTCGGCACCATGGGCAAGCCCTATCACGCGGGCATGGCGGCGGCGGCAGGCGTGGAATGCGCGGCGCTGGCGGCGCGCGGCTTTGTCTCGCGGCCCGACGGGATCGAGTGCGCGCAGGGCTTCGGGACCACCCATGCGGGGGGCGCGGACGCGGCCGGGTTCGACGGGATGGGCGAAGTCTGGCTGTTCGAGACCGTCAGCCACAAGTTCCACGCCTGTTGCCACGGCACCCACGCGGTGCTGGAGGCGCTGGCCGGGATCGCGGATGCAGTCGTGCCGGGCGAGGTGTCGGCGGTGGAGATCGCGGTTCATCCGCGCTGGCTGAGCGTCTGCGACCTGCCGGAGCCCGCGACGGGGCTGGAGGCGAAGTTCAGCTTTCGCCTGACCGCGGCGATGGTGCTGGCGGGGCTGGACACCGGGCTGAGCGGGACCTTCACCGATGCGGCCGCGCGGGACCCGGCGCTGGTGGCCCTGCGGGACCGGGTGCGGGTGGCGGGCGACGACGGGCTGGCCGAGACGGCGGCGCGGGTGCGGGTGACCTGTGTGGACCGGGTGATCGAGGCCGCGCATGACATCGCGGCGCCATTCGCCGCGGATGTGCTCGACGCGCGGCTGCGGGCCAAGGCGGCGGGATTGCTGGGGGCCGAGCGGGCAGGGGCGCTGGCTGAGGTGACGGTCGAGGCGCCGCAGGTGGCCGGGCTGGCGGCGCTGTTGCGCGGTTAGGCGTTCAGGGCGTCCGCCAGAAGCATCAGCGCGTGGTCGCGGCTGGCGGCGCGGACAGCGGCGCGGCCCGGTGCGCCGAACTCCACCGTTTCGGTTCTCGTGGGCTGGCCCCTGGCGGCGATGCCAAAGCAGACGCGGCCCTCGGGCTTGTGTTCGGACCCGCCGGGGCCCGCGATGCCGGTGATCGAGACCGCGAGCGTGGCGGTCGAGCGGGCCAGCGCGCCCTCGGCCATCTCTTTCGCGACCTCCTCGGACACGGCGCCGTGGGCGGCCAGCGTCGCGGGCAAGACGCCCAGCATCTCGGTCTTGGCGGCGTTCGAATAGGTGACGAAGCCCCGGTCGAACACGTCCGAGGAGCCGGGGATGTCGGTCAGCGCGGCGGCCACCATGCCGCCGGTGCAGCTTTCGGCGGTGGCGAGCATGGCGGCCTTATCGCGGGCCAGTTGGAGAAGTGCGGCAGGCGTCACAGGCCCATGATCCCGTGTGCCACGCCCGCGGCGGTGGCGACCACGATCGCGGCGAGGATGCCCGCCACCACGTCGTCCAGCATCACCCCAAGCGGCCCGTGCCGGCGGTCGGCCCAGCCCACGGGGCCGGGCTTCCAGATGTCGAAGAGGCGGAACATCAGGAAGGCGCCCACCCAGCCCGGCCAGGGAAAGACCCAAGGATCGGCGCCCGCGTGCCAGAGCCCCGCCGACAGCGGCCAGAGCGCGATCCACTGGCCCACGACCTCGTCTATGACGATTTCCGAGGGGTCCTTGTCGGCGCTGCCCGCGGTGGCGCGGGCGGTGGCCCACCATCCGACGGCGAAGGCGGCCAGCGTCGCCAGTGCCAGCCCGGGAAAGCCCGCCAGCCCGTGCAGGACCCAGGCCACGGGAATGGCGGCGGCGGAGCCCCAGGTGCCCGGCGCGCCGGGCAGGCGGCCGATGCCGAAGGCGGTGGCGACAAGGCGGCTCATCCCCCGATGACCGTGACGGTCGCGAGCGCGGCGATGCCTTCTTCGCGGCCCGTGAAGCCCAGACGTTCTGAGGTGGTGGCCTTGACGCTGATGCGGTTGGGGTCGAGCGCCATGATGCGTGCGAGTTCGGCCTGCATGGCGGCGGCGTGCGGGCCGATCTTGGGGCGCTCGCAGATCAGCGTCAGGTCGACATTGGCGATGCGAAAGCCGCGCGCGGCACAAAGGCCTACGGCATGTTCTAGAAAGATGTGGCTGGCCGCGCCCTTCCACTGGGGATCGGAGGGCGGGAAGTGGCGGCCGATGTCGCCCTCGGCCAGCGCGCCATAGATGGCGTCGGTGATGGTGTGCATGCCCACGTCCGCGTCCGAGTGCCCCTTGAGCGCGCGGTCATGCGGAATGCGGATGCCGCAGAGGATGACGTGATCGCCGGGCTCGAAGGCGTGCACGTCGAACCCGTTGCCGGTGCGGATGTCCATCGGCGTCTCCAGGAACTGGGCGGCGCGGGCGAAATCCTCGGGCCGGGTGATCTTCAGGTTGCGTTCGTCGCCGGGAACGATGGCCACGGCAAGGCCCGCGGCGCGCGCCACCTCGACATCGTCGGCGGCCCCGCCGGGATGGGCGCGGTGGGCGGCGAGGATGGCGTCGAAGCGGAAGCCCTGCGGCGTCTGGGCGCGGTAAAGGCCGCTGCGGTCCTCGGTTCCGGTGACCCGGCCCGCGGCACCGCGCCAGAGCGCATCGGTGATCTCCAGCGCCGGTGCCGCGCCGTCGTGGGTGTCGAGCGAATCGAGCACCGCCGTTACCACGCGGGCGGGGACAAGCGGCCGGGCGACATCGTGGATCAGAACCCGTGTCACGCCGCTGTCCACCAGCGATTCGAGGCCAGCCCGGACCGAGGCATCGCGGGTCGCGCCCCCGGCGACGGCGGTCGCGCCGGGGAAGGCGGCCGCCCGGTCCATGTCGTCGGGATGCAGCACCAGAACGATCCGGTCGATGCAGGGAAGGGCCGCGAAGGCCGCCAAGGTGCGCGCGGCGACAGTTTCGCCGCGAAGGTCCTGCCACTGTTTCGGCAGGTCTCCCCCGGCACGCGTGCCGCGCCCGGCGGCGACGATGATGGCGGCTGTCGTCATGCGCTCTCCTCGGGTAGTCTTTAGGGGGCCGTTCCGGCGCTGACAATGGGCGTGAAAAACACGGCATCACCGCCTAATTTTTGTGCAGAGGGTGATTCTTTCGGCTGTAACCCGGGGCGCCGATTTGAATTTCTACCGACTCCGCAGTACCTCTACCCCGTGTGCACAAGGATTAATCACGTGAGCAGTCAGGCAGCAATTCTGCCATCGCCTCCGGTCCTTCTCGCCCCCATGGCCGGGA
>JAUIIC010000008.1 GCA_030431935.1 Alphaproteobacteria bacterium
GTCCTGTTCCCGGCACTGGTGCTGTTCCTGCCGAACTCGATGTAGCCAGCGCCTCGATCAGGGCGCGCAGCGCGGGCTTGATCCGCGCCGCGTCGCCGCCCGCCAGCGCGCGCAGCAGCGCGGCCTCATGCGCGCGCGCATCCGCCACCAGGCGCTCTGCCAGCGCGCGACCCGCGTCGGTGATCCAGACCCGGACGCGGCGGCGGTCGGCCTCGTCGCCGCGCCGTGTCACCAGCCCGCGCGCATCCATCTGGTCGATGATCTTGGTCAGCCGCGACTGTTCCACCAGCGCCAGCCGGGCCAGGTGCGTCACCATCGCGCCGTCCTCGTCCATCAGGCAGGCCAGCACGCGCCATTCCGGCACCCGCAGCCCCTCTGCCCGGACATGGGCGTGGAACTGGTCGCTGGCGGCCTCGCTGGCGGCGGCCAGCAGGTAGAGAAGGTAGTCCGAGACGAATCCGCCTCGCGGCTCTGCGCCGTCCATGTGACTGTCCCCGTTGGGAAAGTTTCCGCTTGACCGCTATTATATGAAATTTCATATTGTTCGGCAAGGAGGCGCGACCCTTGACCGAACTCACCCTGACCGTCGCCGGGAAACGGGCCCTGACGGACCGTATCGCGGAATTCACTCTGACGCCCGCGGCAGGCCCGCTGCCCGGCTGGGACCCCGGCGCGCACATCCGCGTGGCGCTGCCCAAGGGCGGCGACCGCGCCTATTCGCTGGTGTCCTTCGCGCCTGTTCCGGCCGCGCCAGACCACTACCGCATCGCCGTCCTCCTGGAGGAGAACAGCACCGGCGGCTCGGCCCACATGCACACGCTGGCCGAGGGCGACAGCGTCACCGTTGCGCCGCCCAAGTGCGATTTCCCGGTGAACGCTGACGCGCCCGCGCTGCTGCTGGCAGGCGGCATCGGCATCACGCCGATGATCTCGATGGCCGCCGCGCACAAGGCCGCCGGCACGCCCTTCCGCCTGCATTTCGCCGCCCGCTCCGCCGCGGCGATGGCCTATGCCGAGGACCTGACGCAACTGTGCGGTGACGCCCTTGCGCTGCATCTCGACGATATCGCGGGCGGGCCCGTCGACGTCACCGCCCTTGTCCGGACGCTCGATGCCGACACTCACCTCTACATCTGCGGCCCGCGCCCGATGATCGACGCCGCCCGCGCCGCCGCCGAGGCCGCCGGCATCCCGCCCGCCCGCGTGCATGTCGAACTCTTCGACAACGCCGCCGCGACCGATGGCGACACAGCCTTCGAGGTGGAACTTGCCTCGACCGGCGAGGTCTTCACCATCCCGCCCGGCCGCAGCATCATCGAGGTTCTGGAAGAAGCCGGGCACGATCTGATGTACGATTGCCAGCGCGGCGATTGCGGTATCTGCCAGACCGATGTTCTGGACGGCACGCCCGACCACCGCGACGTGGTGCTGACCGAGGCAGAGCGCGCGGCGGGCAAGGTCATGCAGATCTGTGTCAGCCGCGCGAAATCGGCCCGGCTCAAGCTCGACCTGTGAAGGAGGGGATCCCATGGGACGCTACACCGACAACCCCAATGCCATCGCCGCGCTGGTCCGCGGCGGCGAGGTGCACCGCGACGTCTACATCGACGAGGAACTTTACCGGCTGGAGATGCGGCACCTCTTCGCCAACACATGGGTCTTCGTGGGCCATGACAGCCAGACGCCGAACAAGGGCGACTATTACACCACCCAGATCGGCGACCAGCCGGTCATCATGGTCCGCCACACTGACAACGAGATAAAGGTTCTCTACAACCGCTGCCCCCACAAGGGCACAAAGATCGCCATCGACCGAACGGGCAACACCGGCAAGTTCTTCCGCTGCCCTTATCACGCCTGGTCGTTCAAGACCGATGGCTGCCTTCTCGCCATCCCGCTGAAGAAGGGCTACCAGGACACCGGCTTCGACGACAGCAACGCCAAGCCCGGCATGCGCGCCGTGGGTGCTGTGAAGAACTACCGCGGCTTCGTCTTTGCCCGGCTGGCAGAGGACGGCATCAGCTTCGAGGACTTCTTCAATGGCAGCCTGACGTCCTTTGACAACATGGTGGACCGTTCGCCCGCCGGCCGGCTTGAGGTCGCGGGTCCGCCCCTGCGCTACATGCACCAGTGCAACTGGAAGATGCTGGTCGAGAACCAGACCGACACCTGCCACCCGATGGTCGCCCATGAATCGAGCGCGGGCACCGCGGTGCAGATCTGGAAGGAGATGGGCTATACCGAAGACGACCCCAAGCCCCCCGCGATGGAGATCATCGCGCCCTTCATGAGCCCTTACGAGTTCTTCGAGGACATGGGCATCCGCACATGGCCCAACGGGCACGGCCACACTGGCGTCCACCACTCGATCCACTCCAAGTATTCCGAGATTCCCGGCTACATGGAGGCGATGCATGCCGCCTATGGGCCTGAAAGGACACAAGGCATCCTGGCCGAGAACCGGCACAACACGGTCTATTTCCCCAACATCATGATAAAGGGCCCGATCCAGCAGCTGCGCAACTTCATCCCGCTCGGCCCCAACAGGACGCTGGTGGAAAGCTGGATCTACCGCCTCGTGGACGCCCCCGACGAGCTTCTGGCGCGCACCGCGATGTACAACCGCATGATAAACGCGCCCACCTCGATCGTGGGCCATGACGACCTCGAGATGTACGAGCGCGCGCAAGAGGGCCTGCACGCCAGCGGCAACGACTGGGTGAACGTCCAGCGGCTTTATCCGGGGCCCGAGGATTTCAGCGCCGAGCAGGTGGAAAACGGCACCACCGAACGCCAGATGCGCAACCAGTTCGACGCCTGGGTCCGCTTCATGACCGCCGATATGCCCGGCGCCTCTGCCGCGATGCAGGAGGCCGCGGAATGAGCGTTACGCGCGACGACCTGATCGACTTCGTCTATGACGAGGCGCGGATGCTGGACGAGGGCCGGTATACCGAATGGCTCGACCTGTGGTTGCCGGACGGGCATTACTGGATGCCGCTCGACTGGCAACAGGAGGATCCGCTCCTTGTCACCTCGCTGCTCTACGAGGATCTCTTCATGCTGAAGTTGCGGGTAGAGCGTCTGAACGGCGCCCGCACCTTCAGCCAGAAGCCGAAAAGCCGCTGCCACCATGTGCTGAACCGGCCCGCCGTGGACGTGATGGACAACGACAGCGGCCGCCACGTGGTGACGACGCAGATGCACTACGTGGAAACCCGGCTGGACGAACAGCAGCTTCTGGCGCTGACCGCCCGCCATGACCTGGCAGAGGTCGACGGCCGCCTGCGCATCGCCAACAAACGGGTGGACATCCTGAATTGCGACGCCGCCTTCGGCAACATCCAGCTTCTGCCATGAGCTTGCCGGGCTTCGACACCGTCGACGCGGCCTTTTCCGCCGCCGCCGCGCGCTGGCCGGACCGGCCCATGCTGAACGTGCTGGCCGAAACCGCCGCCCGCTACGACATTCCGCCCGGCGAAATCGCCTATGCCGAGGCCGGCGCCACGGTCGCCGCGCTCGCCGCCCGCCTGACCGACGCCGGCTACGGCGCGGGCCACCGCCTGATGCTGGCGTTCGAGAACCGCCCGGCCTACTTCCTCTGGGTGCTGGCCGCCAACCGCATCGGCGCCGCCGTGGTGCCGGTCAACCCGGACCTGCGCGTGGCCGAACTGGCCTACATCATCGGCCATGCCGAACCCGCACTTGCCGTGGGCCTGCCCGGACCGCTGCGGCTGATCGCCGAGGCCACGCGCGAGGCGGGCAGCGCCATGCCCGCAGTCACCCCGGATGACCCGCTGCCTCCCCCCGCCAACACCGGTACCGCCGCGCCGGGGCAGGGGCTGACGCGCGAGGCGGCGCTGCTTTACACCTCGGGCACCACGGGCCAGCCCAAGGGCTGCATCCTGACCAACGAATACTTCCTGACCGCCGCACGCTGGTATCGCGACGCGGGCGGGCTTTGCGCCATCGCCGAGGACCCGGCAGAGCGCATGATAACTCCGCTACCGGTGTTCCACATGAACGCCTTTGCCGTGTCCTTCATGGCCATGCTGGGCGTCGGCGGCTGTCTGACCGTGCTCGACCGCTTTCACCCCGCGACATGGTGGCAGAACGTGCGCGATGCGCGTGCCACCTGCCTGCATTACCTTGGCGTGATGCCCTCGATCCTGATGAAGGCCCCGCCGGGCCCCGACGACCGCGCCCATTCGGTGCGCTTCGGCTTCGGCGCGGGCGTGGACCCGAAACTCCACGCCGCCTTCGAGGAACGTTTCGGCCTGCCGCTGGTCGAGGCCTGGGCGATGACCGAAACCGGGTGCATCGCCACCATCGCGGCCAACCACCCGCCGCGCCGCATCGGCGAAAGCTGCCTTGGCCATCCCTGGCACGAGGTCGAGATCCGGATCATCGACGACAGCGGCGCCGACGCGGGCCGCGCGCCCGGCGAACTGCTGGTCCGCCGCAAGGGCGACGACCCGCGCAAGGGCTTCTTCGCGGGCTATTACAAGAACCCCGAGGCCACCTCCGAGGCGTGGGAGGGCGGCTGGTTCCACACAGGCGACATCGTCCGGCGGGACGTGGACGGCTCGATCTTCTTCGTCGATCGCAAGAAGAACGTCATCCGCCGCTCGGGCGAGAACATCGCCGCGGTCGAGGTGGAATCGGCCCTGCTGCAACACCCCGCCGTCAAGGCCGTGGCCGTCGCCGCCGTCCCCGACGAGATGCGCGGGGACGAGGTCTTTGCGCTGATCGTGCCCGATCCGGACAGCCCCGCCACGGCGGAAGAGATCGTTGCCTGGTGCCTGACGCGGCTGGCTTATTACAAGGCGCCCGGCTACGTCGCCTTCGCCGACACGCTGCCACTGACCGCCACCCAGAAGATCCAGCGCGGTGTTCTCAAGACGCTGTGCCAGGACCTGCTGGGCGATCCCGCCACCGTGGACACCCGCGCGATGAAGAAACGGACGGCGGCGTGATCCCGCGCGCCTATGACGGGGTGGCCGTGGTGGCGCCGGTGACGGTGCCCTATGTCCGCTACAGCCAGGAGACCGCGCATTGGTGGATCGCGCGCGCGCTGAAGGCCGCGCTCGACGCCGCGGGGCTGGGGCCGCGCGACATCGACGGGCTGTCGGTGTCGTCCTTTTCGCTGGCGCCCGACACGCCCGTGGGGCTGACCCAGCACCTGGGCCTGACGCTCAACTGGCTCGACACCGTGCCGATGGGGGGCATGTCGGGGGTGGCGGCGCTGCGCCGCGCCGCGCGGGCGGTGCAGGCCGGGGATGCCGAGATCGTCGCCTGTGTCGCGGGCGACGCCAACCACATCGACAGCTTCCGCCGCCTTCTGGGCAATTTCAGCCGTTTCAGCCAGGATGCCGTCTATCCCTACGGCTACGGCGGGCCGAACGCCTGCTTCGCGCTGCTGATGGACGCCTACATGGCCGACTACGGGGTGGAGCGCGCCGATTTCGGGCGCATCGCCGTGGCGCAGCGGGAAAACGCCCTGCGAAACCCGCACGCGCTGATGAAATCCCCCCTGACGCTGGAGCAATACCTGAACGCGCGCGCCATCTCGGACCCGATCGCGCTGTTCGACTGCGTGATGCCCTGCGCGGGGGCCGAGGCGTTCCTGGTCATGCGCGAGGACCGCGCCGGGGGCCTGCCCGCCGCCCGCGTCCTCGCCACGATGGAACGCCACAACGCCTTCCCCGAGGATCCGATCCAGCTGCGCGGCGGCTGGGCGGACCAGGCGGCGGCCTTCTGGGACCGCGCCGGCGTAGGCCCCTCCGACATGGACCTTCTGCAGACCTACGACGACTATCCCGTGATCTCGATGATGCAGATCGAGGACCTGGACTTCTGCGAGAAGGGCGCGGCGGGGGCCTTCGTCCGTGCCCGCGACCTGACCGTGACCGGCGATTTCCCGCACAACACCAGCGGCGGGCAGCTGTCGGTGGGGCAGGCAGGGGCGGCGGGCGGCTATCTCGGCCTGGTCGAGGCGCTGCGACAGGTGACGGGGCAGGCGGGCCCGACGCAGGTGGCGGGCGCGCGCCGCGCCGCCGTCTCGGGCTTCGGCATGGTCAACTACGACCGGGGCGTGTGTTCCGGCGCGGCGGTGCTGGAGGGCGTGGCATGACCGAGCCCCTCTCGCCGCCGAAAAAGAAGGACCCGCAGCGCCGCTCGCCCGTCGCCACCCTGCCGCCGCGCACCCGCTCGCGTGCCGGGCTGGGGCTGGCCGTGGCCGCCGCTGAGAACGCGTTCCGCCTGCAGACCTGCGCCGACTGTGGCGCGGTGCAATACCCGCCCCGCGATGCCTGCTGCCGCTGCCTGTCCACCGATCTTCCGTGGCGCGAGACGGACCGAACCGGGACCGTCATCGCCGAAACCCGCATCCACGCCTCGCCCGATCCCTATTTCCGCGCCCGCCTGCCGTGGCGCGCGGGCAGCGTCCGCCTTGCCGCCGGCCCGACCGCGATCTGCCACCTGCACGGCGACGTGGGGCGCGGCGATGCCGTGCGCCTGCGGCTGATGCTCGACAAGGCCGGGCGGGGTGTCATGGTGGCCCTGCCGCAAACGCCGACCCCGGCGATGGAGGACGACCCGATGATGCGAGAGCTGACCGCGCATCCAAGGCACCGCCGCGTGCTGGTCACCGATGCCCGCGCGCCCGAGGCGCCCGCGCTGGTGCAGGCGCTGCTCGACGCCGGCGCGGCCCATGTCTGGGTGGGCGAGGCCGAGGCCTGGCGCCGCTGGCCCGGGCGCGCGGGTTTCGAGGGGCGCGAGAACGTCACGCTCGTCCCGCTCGACGTCACCGACAGCGACAGCCTGGCGACCCTGGCCGGAGAGATTGGCGGCAAGACCGATATCCTCGTCAACACCGCCCGCCATGTCCGCCCCGGCGGGGTGATGGCCGCCGACACCGTCCAGGCCCGCGACGCGATGGAGGTGAACGCGCTTGGCCTGATGCGCCTGGGTCAGGCCTTCGGCCCCGGCATGGCCGGGCGCACCGCCGACGGCGTCAACCGCGCCGCCTGCTTCGCCACGGTGCTGTCGGCGCATGCGCTGTCCCCCGATCCGGGCTATGGCGCCTTTGCCGCCAGCCAGGCGGCGGCGCGCTCGGTCGCCCAGACGCTCCGCGCCGAGTTCGCGCGCGGCGGCCTCCGGATGACCTGCATCTACACCGGCCCCACCGAAGACGACTGGCACGACGGCCTGCCGCCGCCCAAGGTCGCGCCCAAGGCGCTGGCGCGGGGCATCGTTAAGGGCCTGATCGACGGGCTGGAAGAGGTCTTCGTCGGCGACGTGGCGCAGGACCTGGCCGAGCGCTGGCGCCGCGATCCCGGCATCCTCGAACGCGAACTGGGGGACATGCCATGACGATCCTGTCCGACCTGGCCGCCCGCATCGCCACCGGCGCGGTGCGCGTGGTGGATCTGACCCACACGCTCGACCCGGATTTCCCGGTGATCGTCCTGCCGCCCGAGTTCGGCCAATGCGCCCGCTTCCGCATGGAAGAGGTCAGCGCCTACGACCATCGCGGCCCGGCGTGGAAATGGCACAACCTCAGCCTCAACGAGCACACCGGCACCCATTTCGATGCCCCCAGCCACTGGATTTCCGGCCGCGACGTGCCGAACGGCGCGGTGGACGAGATCGCGCCCGAGGCCCTGATCGGCCCGGTCTGCGTGATCGACTGTTCGGCGGGCGCGGCGGCGGATGACGATTTCGCGCTGACGCCCGAGCACATCCGCGACTGGGAGGCCGCGCATGGGCAAATTCCCAGTGGCGCATGGGTCCTGATGCGCACCGACTGGTCGCACCGCTCTGGTGCGGACTACCTCAACATGGCCGAGGATGGCGCGCATTCGCCGGGGCCCACGCCCGACGCGATCCGCCTGCTGCTCGACCGCGATATCCGCGGCTTCGGGACAGAGACCGTGGGCACCGACGCGGGGCAGGGGTCACACTACGACCCGCCCTTCCCGGCTCATTATCTTCTGCACGGCGCGGGCAAGTTCGGCCTGCAATGCCTGCGCAACCTCGACCAGCTGCCGCCCACGGGTGCGGTCCTGATCGCGCCGCCGCTCAAGATCAAGGGCGGCACCGGCAGCCCGCTTCGTGTCCTTGCATTGGTGGACCAGACATGACCGACTACACGGCCCTCATCACCGGCGGTTCCAAGGGGATAGGCGCGGACCTTGCCCGCGCCCTTCTGGACCGCGGCTATACCGTCGTCACCCTGGCGCGCCATGCGCCCGACTGGACGCATGACAAGCTGGAACACGTCAACGTCGACCTGCTGGACAAGGACGCCGTCAAGGCCGCCGCCGCCGACATCGCCGCCCGGCATCAGGTCACCCACCTCGTTCACAACGCCGGGCTGATCTGGCCCAACCTGCTGGAAGACGCCGACCCCGACGACATCACCGGGCTGGCGCAACTGCACCTCGGCGCGGCGCTGAGCCTGCTTCAGGCCACGCTGCCCGCGATGAAGGCCCGCCGTTTCGGGCGTGTCCTGTTCAACGGCTCGCGCGCCGCGCTTGGCGTGCCCACGCGCACCGCCTATTCCGCCACCAAGGCGGGGATGATGGGCATGGCCCGCACCTGGGCGCTGGAGCTTGCGCCGCATGGCATCACTGTCAACGTCGTCGCCCCCGGCCCGATCCAAACCGACAATTTCTGGGGCATCGTCCCCAAGGGGAGCGAGCAGGAGGCCCAGATCGGCGCGCGCATCCCCGTGGGCCGCCTGGGCCAGCCCGCCGACGTCACGAACGCCTTCCTGTTCTTCTGCGATCCCGCGTCCTCCTTCGTCACGGGCCAGACGCTTTACGTCTGCGGCGGCGCAAGCGTGGGGCAGATGGCGCTTTGATGGCCCCCCTTGACCTTCCATTGACTGGAAGGACTATGTACGGCTCCTGAGACACTCGGGGGCCCCATGTCCACGCCATCCACCTACCGCTTTCCCGTCACCGGACTGAACTGCGCCGGCTGCGCCGGTCGTGCCGAGCGCGCGCTGGCCGCCGTGCCCGGCGTGACCGAGGCAAGCGTCAACTTCGCCACCCGCGGGGCCACCGTCACCGGCGCGGCGGACCCTGCCGCGCTGAGCGAGGCGCTGAAGGCGGCGGGCTACCCGGCCGAGACCGAAACGCTGGTCCTGTCTATTGGCGGGCTCAGCTGCGCCTCTTGCGCCGCCCGCACGGAACGCGCGCTGGCCGCCGTGCCCGGCGTGCTGGAGGCGGGCGTCAACTATGCCTCGGAAACTGCCGTCGTGCGCATCGTGTCAGGCGTCGCCGATGCCGCCGCGCTGTCCCGCGCCGTCGCAGACGCGGGCTATTCCGCGACCCTCGCCACCCCCGACGAACCCCGCGCCGACCCCGCCCAACGGCAGGCCGCCGAGACAAGCGCGCTGGCCCGTGACGGCATGATCGCCGCCGCGCTGGCGCTGCCGGTCGTGGTGCTTGAGATGGGCGGCCACGTCTTCCCCGCCTTCCACCACTGGATCGCGGCCACGATCGGGCATCAGACCAGCTGGATGATCCAGCTTGTCCTGACGCTGGCGATCCTCGCCGGGCCGGGACGGCGCTTTTTCCGGCTTGGCCTGCCCGCGCTCCGTCGCGGTGCGCCCGACATGAACAGCCTCGTCGCTCTCGGCACGCTGGCGGCCTTCGGCTATTCGGCCACCGCCACGCTGGCGCCCGCGCTTCTGCCCGACGCCGCCCGCGCCGTCTATTTCGAGGCCGCGGCGGTCATCGTCACCCTGATCCTTGCCGGCCGCTGGATGGAGGCCCGCGCGCGCGGCCGCACCGGCGCGGCGATCCGCCACCTGATCGGCCTGACGCCCCGCACTGCCACGGTCGAGCGGAACGGCGCGGCCATCGAGATCCCCGTCGAGCAGATCGTGCCCGGCGACATCGTCCTGATCCGCCCCGGCGCGCGCATCCCGGTCGACGGCACGGTCGAGGCCGGCGAAAGCCATGTCGACGAAAGCATGCTGACGGGCGAACCCCTGCCGGTCGCCAAGACCACCGGCGCAGAGCTGACCGGCGGCACCGTCAATGGCACGGGCGCCCTGCGCCTGCGCGCCGCCCGCGTCGGCGCCGACACGCGGCTGTCGCAGATCATCCGCATGGTCGAGGAAGCACAAGGCGCCAAGCTGCCGATCCAGGCGCTGGTCGATCGCGTCACGCTCTGGTTCGTGCCGGCGGTGCTGGCCGTGGCCGCACTGACCGTGCTGGCCTGGCTGATTCTCGGGCCGCAGCCCGCGCTGACCCATGCGCTGGTGGCGGGTGTCTCGGTGCTCATCATCGCCTGTCCCTGCGCCATGGGCCTTGCCACGCCCACGTCGATCATGGTCGGCACGGGCCGCGCGGCGGAACTGGGCGTTCTCTTCCGCAAGGGCGATGCGCTGCAATCGCTGTCGGGTGTGGGTGTCGTGGCCTTCGACAAGACCGGCACCCTGACCGAGGGCCGCCCCGACCTTACCGACCTGGTCCCGGCGAATGGCTTTGACCGCGCCGGGGTCCTGCGCCTTGCCGCCGCGGTCGAGGCGAATTCGGAACACCCGCTGGCCGCAGCGATCCGCCGGGCCGCGCCGCGAGACCTGCCAGAGGCGACGGACTGGCGCAGCGTCACCGGCAAGGGCGTGCGCGCCACGGTCGAGGGGCGGGAGGTCCTTGTCGGCGCCGCGCGTTTCCTCGACGCCGAAGGCATCGCCACCGCCCCCCTGACGGCAGAGGCCGACCGTCTGGCCGCCGAGGGCAAGACGCCCGTCTTCGTCGCCGTCGACGGGGCCGCTGCCGCCGTCCTCGCCATCTCCGATCCGATCAAGCCCACCGCGCGCGACACCGTCGCCGCCCTGCGCGCCGAGGGCCTGCGCGTGGTGATGCTGACGGGTGACGCGGATCGCACCGCGCAGGCCGTGGCCGCCCGCCTCGGCATCGACGAGGTCCGCGCCGAACTCAGCCCCGAGGGCAAGCTGGCCGCGCTTGACGAGCTGGGGCAGGGCGCGCGGCTGGCCTTTGTCGGCGACGGTATCAACGACGCCCCCGCGCTGGCCCGCGCCGACGTGGGCATCGCGCTCGGCTCTGGCACCGATGTGGCGATCGAGGCGGGCGACGTGGTGCTGATGTCGGGCGATCCGGCGGCGGTGATCGACGCGTTGCACGTCTCGCGCCGGACGCTCGCCAACATCCGGCAGAACCTGTTCTGGGCCTTCGCATACAACACCGCGCTGATCCCGGTGGCCGCGGGCCTTCTCTACCCCGCCTTCGGCCTGACCCTGTCGCCGATGCTGGCCGCCGGGGCCATGTCCCTGTCCAGCGTCTTCGTCGTGACCAACGCCCTGCGCCTGCGCGCGCTCCGCTCGACCCGCGCGCGGCCGCGTGCCGAAGGCCACGGCCCCGCCGTCATCCCGCAACCCGCCCCAGCAGAGTGACCGCCATGAATATCGGAGAGGTTGCCCGCAAGTCCGGCCTGCCGCCCAAGACCATCCGCTACTACGAATCCGCCGGCCTGATCGAGCCCGCGCGCACCGACAACGGCTATCGCGATTTCGACGACAGCGACCTGCACCGACTTGCCTTTCTCGGCCGGGCCCGCGGTCTGGGGTTCACCATCGAGGAGTGCCGCGCGCTGCTCGAACTCTACGATGACCGCCAGCGCGCCAGTGCCGACGTCAAGCGCATCGCAGAGGGCCACCTGTCGCGCATCGACGCCCGCATCGCCGAACTGAACGCCATGCGCGACACGCTGGCCGACCTGGTGTCCTCCTGCGCCGGAGACGGGCGGCCCGATTGCCCGATCCTCGCCGATCTGGGGGCAGGGGTCAGCCGGGCCAGCGCGACAGGCAATCGGCCAGCCGCGAAAGCCCGTCGTCAAGCCTGACCTCCGGGCCGCCTCCGACCCCAAGGCGGATGTGCCGCGGCATGCCATAGGCCGATCCCGGAATGACGAAGGTGCGCCAGGGTTCGCCGAGAAGCCGCCTCGCCAGCGCGTCCCCGTCGATGCCGTCCGGCAGGTGCGCCAGCCCGATCAGCCCCGCCTGCGGCCGCTCCCACGCCAGCCCCGGCGTGGCCCGCACGAAGGCGTCCAGCCGGTCGAGGGTCGCGCGCCCCTCGCCGCGTGCCGCCTGGATGGCCGGGCCCAGGCGTTCTGGCCGCAGCGCGATCTCAGCGATAACTTCGCCCATGATGTTCATGATTTCGCTGGAGTTTTCCCGCAGGATCACGGCGTCCATGACCAGCCCGGGATCGCGGCAGATCAGCCAGCCGGTGCGCAGCCCCTGCAACCCCAGCGCCTTCGACACGCTGCCGGTCGTGATCCCGCGCTCGTAGATCCCGGCGATGGACGGGGCGCGCACGCCCTCCCATTCCAGCCCGGCATAGACCTCGTCGACCAGCAGCCAGGCGCCGACACGTCGCGCGATCCCGGCCACCGCCGCCAATTCGTCGGCGTCCATCAGCCGGCCCGTGGGATTGTTCGGGTTCGTCAGGAAGATCAGCCGCGTATCGGGCCGCACCGCCGCCGCCAGCGCTTCGGGGTCGAGCCGCCAGCCCTCCGCCTCGTGTCGGTCCACCACGTCGATCCGCGCGCCGATGGCCTGTCCCAGAACCGCCGCCTGGGGCCAGCCGGGGCGCTCGATCACCATGTGATCGCCCGGCTGCACCAGCTGCCGGATCGCCAGGTAATTCGCCTCGGCCGCGCCCGCGGTAATCAACACGTCCGCGCGCGCGCAAACGCCCTCCAGCCTCGACTGCGCCAGCACATGGTCGCGCAGCGCCGGCAAGCCCCGGAAATCCTGCCCGTTCCAGTCCAGCGACAGGTCAGGATCCAGCGCGTCCATGAACGCCCCCAGCCTCGGGGAGCGTGCCAGCGACAGGCCCAGCACGCAGTCCGGCGCCGCCTCGGTCGTGTCCAGAAGGTATTGAAACAGCGTGTGGATCTTGACTTTCATGCGCCCGCCGCCCGTGATTGCCGGGAAAGGAGCTTCCCATGCCCCGACTGCCCATCCTGACAGGCCGCCCGGTCTCGCTCGCCGTGCTAGACTACGGGCTTTTCCGCGTCCACGCCAATGGCCGCGTCATCGGGATCATGGGCGCGCTGATCGAGACCGACGCCGGCGAACGGGTGATCGTCGACGGCGGGTTCCCGGCGAAGTACGCCGTGGACGCGCAGGCCGCCACGCAGGAGGACAGGCTTTACGAGTTCGGAGAGGTCCTGTCGGTCACGCCCGAGAACCGCCCCGCCGCCCAGCTTGAAAAATTTGGTCTAACACCCCGGGATATCGACCTTTTCATCCTGTCGCACAGCCATATCGACCACGTCGGCGCGCTCGACGATTTCCCCCGCGCGCCGATGGTTGTCGCCGCCGCCGAACGCGCGCTGCCGCGCCCGCTCTACTGGTCGGGCGTCCAGCCGCTGGACTGGCCTGACCGCGACACCATCCGGATCGACGCCGACACGGCCATCGGCCCCGGCCTGACCGCGCTGATGGCGCCGGGCCATGCGCCGGGGCAGATCGCGCTTATGGTCGATTTGCCGGAAACCGGGCCGCTTCTCTGGACCTCCGACGCCATTTCCCGCCCCGCCGAGATCGACGAGGCTTTCGACACCGCCCCCGATCCCGCCACCGCGCTGGCTAGCGCCCGCCGCCTGATGGACATGGCCCGCGCCCGCGACGCGCTGGTCATCTACGGCCATTGCCCCGACCAGTGGCCCGGCCTGCGCAAGGCGCCCGACCGCTACCGCTGAGGCTCCAAGGCTAGCGCACGTCCCGCCCCTGGTTGAGGATGATGACATTGCCGCTGCTGATGTCGCCCGCGGGCGAGATCAGGAACCCCACCCACGCCGCCACTTCCTCGGGGCGCATCGCGCGCCCGTGCGGCATGGCGGCGATGGCCCGCGCCAGCACCTCCTCGCTGACCACGCCGAAAAGCGGCGTCTCCGTCATCGCGGGTGCGACCGAGTTTACCGCGATCTTCTCGCGCGCATAGCGCCGCGCCAGGTCCTTGGTCAGCGTGTCCAGCGCCGCCTTGGATGCGCGGTAATGCGGCGGGTCGAAGACGTCGAAGTTGTAGGCCCCGTTGGACGAGATGTTGACGATCTTCTTCACCCCCTCGCGTCGCAGCATGTGCGGCACCACCGCCTGCGCCATGTGAAACGCCGCCGTGAAGTTGATGCGCATCTGCGCCTCGAACTCGGCCTCGGGGATGGCGGGAAACTCGGACATGAAACAGGTGCCCGCGTTGTTCACCAGCGCGTCGATGCCGCCCATGCGCTCCGCCACGCCCGCCACGGCCGCCGCGATGGCGCCCGCGTCGGCCAGGTCGATGACGACCGCGTCCACCGCGCCGCCATGCGCCGCCGCCACATCCGCCAGCCCCGCCGCGTCCCGGTCGAGGGCCGCCACCCGCAACCCGTCCGCCACCAGCCGCGCGGTGATCGCGCGGCCCATGCCGCCCGCCGCCCCGGTCACGATCGCCACCCTGTCGCCCATCGCCGCCTCCCTCTGTCGTCCCCAGCGTGATCGCTGTTGCACCCGCCCGCAAGCCCCCATAGCCTTGCCCCGAAGACCGCCGAAAGGACCGTGCCCCATGTCCGAGATGCTTGCCGAGATCCGCCTGCCCACGCAGGAGGTGCGCGACGATATTCCCTTCTATACCAAGACCCTGGGGATGCGTCTTGACATGATCTACCCGGCCGACAACCCCGAGGTGATCGTGGTCTCGGGCCACGGTGTCCGCCTGCGCATCGAAAAGGGCGCGTCCGAACCGCCGGGCACCCTGCGCCTGCGGATGGAGGACCCCGACGCCTTCGCCGGGGGCCAGCGCGTCCTGACCGCGCCCAACGGCACCCGCATCGAGATAGAAGAGCTGCACCCGCCGCTCGTCCTGCCGCCCACGCTCCACAGCTTCGTTGTGCGCCGCCTGGCCGACCAGGCGCCCTGGATCGTCGGCCGCGCCGGGATGCAGTACCGCGACCTGATCCCCGACCGGCTGGGCGGCTCGATCATCGCCAGCCACATCCGCATCCCCGATGGCGGCCCGGTGCCCGACATGGTGCATTACCACACCATCGGGTTCCAGCTGATCTTCTGCTACCGGGGCTGGGTGGACCTCGTCTACGAGGACCAGGGCGAACCCTTCCGCCTTCATGCCGGCAATTGCGTGATCCAGCCGCCCGAGATCCGCCACCGCGTCCTTTACGCCTCGGACAACATCGAGGTGATCGAGATCGGCGTTCCCGCCGAACACGTCACCACCATCGACCACGAGATGACGCTGCCGAACGGCCCCGCCAACCCCGACCGCCGCTTCCAGGGCCAGCGTTTCGTCCACCACCAGGCGGAAGAGGCGACATGGGCCCCGTTCCGCCTGCCGGGCTACACCAGCCGCGACACCGGCATCGCGGATGGCACCAACGGTGTCGCCGGCGTGCATGTGGTGAAGAAGGGAGAGGGCGCGCCGGACTGGACGTCACATGACGCCGACATCCTCTTCACCTTCGTCATGGACGGCGGCCTGACGCTCGAGGGCGAGGGGCGCGCGCCCCACCGCCTTGAAGCCGGCGACGCCTTCGTGATCCCGCCCGGCATGCGCACCCGCTACGCCGACCCCACCGACGACGTGGAACTGCTCGAGATCTCGCTGCCCGGCCCGTTCGGGACCACCCGGGGATGAGCGGCTATTTCCTCTACCACTCGATCGGCCTCTATCCCGGCAAGTCCGACGACATGGCCGCCGCCTTCGCCCGCTTCTCGGCCGCCTGGGCGCAGGACGACGACGCCCAGTGGCCCACGGTGCTGGCAGAGCGCGAGCGCTACCTCGCTCTCTGGCGCAACCTCATCGGCGCGCCCGAAGGCAGCCTGACCAGCGCCGAGAACGTCACCACCGCGCTTTATTCGGTGATCGGCGCGCTGCCGCCCGACCGCCTGCGCGGCAAGCGCATCCTCACCGGCGCCGATTGCTTCCCCTCGCTGCATTTCCTGCTCGCGGGCCTGCAGGACCGCCTCGGCTTCACGCTGGACACCGTGCCGCTCCACCCCGGCGAGACCTGGGTGCGCGAGGAGGACATGATCGCCGCCTGGGGCCCGGACGTGGGCCTGGCGCTCCTGACCTTCGTCACCTCGACGGCCAGCCACCGCGCCGACCTCGGCGCGCTCTGCGACCACGCGCGCGCCATGGGCAGCCTGACGGTCCTCGACCTGACGCAGGGCATCGGCATCCTGCCCTTCGACCTGGCGGACTGCCGGCCCGACATCGCCGTCTCGACCACGCTCAAATGGCTGTGCGGCACGCCGGGCGCGGGGATGCTCTACATGGACCCCGCGCTCATCGCCGAGTGCCGCCCGGAACTGCGCGGCTGGTTCTCGCAGCCCAACCCGTTCAACTGGGACCTCGACGCCTTCGCCTATGCCGCCGACGCCCGCCGCTTCGACCACGGGACGCCCTCGGTGCTGGCCTGCGTCGGATCGGTCCCTGCGCTGGAATGGCACGCCGGGCAGGACGCCGCCGCGCTGCTGGCGCACACCCGCGGCCTGCACGCGCAGATCCTCGCAGAGGCCCCGCGCCTCGGCCTTGTCAGCGCCAGCCCCGCCGATCCCGCCCGCCGCGGCGGCAGCGTCATGCTGCGCCTGCCCGATGGCGCAGACCCGCAGGCGCTGGTGGCCCGCCTGCGCGCGCAGCGCCTGCACACCGACGCGCGCGGCCCGGTTATCCGCCTCTCGCCGGGCATCCTGACCACGCCCGCCGATGTCGACCGCCTCTTCGCCGCGCTCAGGGCCGAACTGGCGGCCTGACCCCGGCTTCTTCTGTTCACAAATACTCTCGCCGAAGGCATGGCGCGCCGGGGCTCGATGCCCCGGCGCGGCATTCTCCGGGCGCCGCCGCAGGCGGCGCAATCCCGTCAGAGGGCGTTGAAGAACCGGCTCATCCGGTCCATCGCCACGTCCAGCCGCTCCAGCGTCTGCGACCCGAAGCAGACCCGCACATGCCCCTCGCCCTCGGGGCCATAGAAGCTGCCCGCCTCCAGCACCACGCCCGCCTCGTCCAGCAGGCGGTCGCAGGCCTCCTGCGAGGTCAGCCCGGTGCCGGTGATGTCCGCCCAGGCATAGATCGTGCCCTCGGGCGCGGGGCAGCGCACGCCGGGCATCTGGTTCATCCGCGACACCACCAGGTCGCGGCGCTGCCGGTCCTCGTCCACCAGCCGCGCCAGCACCTCCTCGGGCCCGGTCAGCGCCGCCACCCCGCCATGCTGGATGAAGGTGTTCACATGGGTCACCTCGCTCGTGGTGATCTTCATCAGCCCCGGCACCAGGCTCGCATCGGCGTGGATCCAGCCCAGCCGCCAGCCGTCCATCGCGTAGGCCTTGGTGAAGGCCGAGAGCGTCAGCGTCCGCCCGCGCATCCCCGGCAGCGTGGCGATCGAGACATGCGGCACCCCGTCGAAGGTGATCTGGTGATAGACCTCGTCGGCGACCACCATCAGGTCATGCGCCACGGCCAGCTCCGCCAGCCCCTCCAGTTCCGCCCGCGAATAGACCCGCCCGGTGGGGTTGCAGGGGTTCACCAGCACGATCATCCGCGTTCGGTCGGTGATCCTGGGCGCGATCAGCGCGGGGTCGATGGAAAACCCGTTCGCCGCATCCAGCGGCGCCAGCACCGGCACCGCGCCGCACAGTTCGATCTTGCCGATATGCTGGGGATAATAGGGGCTTAGCAGGATCACCTCGTCCCCGGGATCGAGGAAGGCCAGGAAGGAGGCGAAACTGGCCTGCGTCAGCCCGTTCGTCACCACGATCTCGCCCGGCTCCGCATCGATGCCGTTGTCGCGCTTCAGCTTGGCGGCGATGGCGCCACGCAGTTCTGGAATGCCCTGCAGGTCCGAGTAATGCACGTGGCCTGCGTTCAGGGCCGCGATCGTGGCGTCCTTGATGTGGCGCGGGGTGTCTTCCACCGGCATCCCCAGCTCCAGGTGGATCAGGTCACCTTCGCGGCCCAGGGCCTTGGCGAACATGCCGAAATTCTTCTTCGACGTCTCGGTGATGCGCTTGGCGAAACGGGGGGGCATGGGCACCTCAGGGCTGGCGGAAGCGGTTTTCGAGATAGCTGACCAGCCGGACGGCGGGCAAGAGCACGATCAGGTACATGATCGCCGCCGCGATCAGCGGAGAGGGGTTGGCGGTCAGCGCCTGCGCGTCGGTGGCCTGTTTCAGCAGGTCGGGCATCGCCACCACCGAGGCCAGCGAGGTGTCCTTGGCGATGGCCACCGAATTGGACGTGTGCGGCGGAATCGCGATCCGCAGCGCCTGCGGCAGGATCACCTTCCAGATCGTCACGCGAAAGGGCAGGCCAAGCGCGTCCGCGGCCTCGACCTGGCCCTTGGGGATGGCCTGGATGCCGGCGCGGAAGACCTCGGCGGTGAAGGCGGAAAAGACAAGCCCCAGCCCCAGCGCGGCGGCGGCGAAACTGTCCAGCCGGATGCCCACGAAGGGCAGGGCGTAGTAGATCAGGACCAGCAGCACCAGGATCGGGATGGCGCGGAACAGGTCGGTATAGGCGATCGCCAGCCAGCGCAGCGGCCATGAGGCATAGAGCCGGACAAGGCACACGATCACGCCGGCGATTCCGCCAAGCACGATCGTCGTCAGCGCCAGCGCCACGGTGTTCCAGATACCCTTGACCAGCATCGGCCAGATCCGGACGATCACGTCCCAGTTCAGGAAAGTGTCTGCGAAACTCATTGCGCGGGCGCTCCTGTGGACCGGGCGGCGACATGAAGATCGCCGCCCAAGCCTTTGATATCAGAATGTCACTGGGCCTGAGGGATCGGCAGGACGGTGATCGTGGAAGAGCCTTCGGTCGGCTCGCCGCCGATCCACTCGGCATAAAGCGCGGCCATCGTGCCGTCCTCCTTCATGGCCGAGATCGCGTCGTTCACCTTCTCCAGCAGGGGCGAGCCCTTGGGCATCATGATCGCGTACTGCTCGCCGGTGCGGATGCGTTCGGCGATCTTCAGGTCGGTCATCTGCTGCGCGGCAAAGGCCACGCCCAGGTAATCCGACACGCCCGCGGTGACGCGCCCGTTCACGATGTCCAGCAGCAGGCCCTGCTGCGTGGGATAGCTCTTGTACTCGCCAAAGCCGTATTGCGCGGTGTTCTCCTGGATCCAGGTCTCGCCGGTCGAGGCCGCCAGCCCGCCGACGGTCGCGCCCGAAAGCTCGGCCAGCGTTTCGGGGCCGGACTGGTTGGTCACCATGACCAGCGCGCTGTCATAGTAGGGCTGGGTGAAGGCCTGGTTCTGCAGCCGTTCGTTCGTGATGGTGATCGAGCTGATCGCCGCGTCGATCCGGCCCGAGGACGTGGCCGCGAAAAGCGCCTGGAAGCCAAGATCCTGGATCTCGATCTCCATGCCCAGACGTTCGGCGACGCCGCGGATCACTTCGACCTCGAAGCCCTCGAACTCGGACTGTTCGTTCTTGAACTCCCAGGGCGGGTTCGACGGGTAGGCGCCCACGCGGAGCGTCTCGGCGCCCGCGGTGGTGGCAAGGCCGGCTGCCAGGGCAAGACCGGCGAGGAAGTTGAATTTCATGGTGTTTCTCCTCTGTGAATGGATTGCGCGGGGTCGTCCCCGTTCTTGGTATTGTCAGCTTGACGCCGCTTGACGGTGCGGTGCAATCCCTTGCGGTGCCAATTCATCCGGAAACCGCCAGCCATGTCTCGTCGATCTCCGGCAGCGGGATCGCGTCGCGCAGGGTTCGCGTGTAGGGGTGCGCCGGCACCTCGAAGATCGCCGCCGTCTCGCCCTGTTCCACGATCTCGCCGCCCTGCAGGACGATTACATGCGAACACAGCCGCCGGATCACCGACAGGTCGTGGCTGATGAAGGCCATGGTCAGCCCCATCTCGGCCACCAGCCGCTCCAGCAGCGTGATGATCTGCGCCTGGGTCGAGACATCCAGCCCCGAGACGATCTCGTCGGCCACGATGAAGCGCGGGGCCAGCGCGATGGCCCGCGCGATGCCCACGCGCTGGCGCTGGCCGCCCGACAGTTGATGCGGGTAGCGGGCCGCCGCCGTCGTGGGCAGCTGCGCATGGCGCAGCGCATCGCTCACCCTTGTCTCAAGATCATCCGTCAACCCGTTGACCTGCAAGGGCCCCCGGATGATCCGCCCGATCCGGTGGCGCGGGTTCAGCGAGGACATCGGGTCCTGGAAGATCATCTGCAGGTCGCGCCGCAGCCGGGCCAGCCCAAGCCCCTCCAGCCCTGCGATATCCTGCCCGTCGAACAGGATCTCGCCCGCCGTGGGCCGGTAAAGCCGCACGAGGCAGCGCCCCAGCGTCGACTTGCCCGATCCGCTTTCGCCCACGATCCCGGTGATCGTCCCGCGCGGAATGGCGAAATCCAGCCCCTTCAGAATCTCGATCCGGGGCGGCGCCCCGAACAGCGGTTTCGCGTTCAGGTCCGGCAGGCTCAGCCGCAGGCCGCGCACCTCGATCAGCGGGTCAGGCGGCATGTCCGGCCCCCCACGCGGCATCGTCGGCGGCGATCTCGGCATCGAGCGCCTCTGTCACCTCTGCGGGCACCGGCAAAAGCGACTCTTCCGGACGGTCGAAGCGCGGCGTCGCGGCGATCAGCGCCTCGGCATAGGGATGCGTCGCCGCGCCCGAGAACAGCGCCCGCGCGCTGCCCGTGTGCATCACCTTTCCCGCGTAAAGCACCGATACATTTTGGCAAATCTTGGCCACGACCCCCATGTCATGGGTCACGAACAGCATCGCCGTGTGATGCCGGTCCTGCATCTCGGCGATCAGGCGCAAGATCTGCTTCTGCACCGTCACGTCCAGCGCCGTCGTCGGCTCGTCCGCGATGATGAGCTCTGGCTCGGCGGCGAATGCGGCGGCGATCAGAACGCGCTGGCGCATTCCCCCCGACAATTCGTGCGGATAGGCGCGCAGCACCCGCTCGGGCTCGCGGATATGGACCTCGTCCAGCATCTCGCGGGCCCGCGTGGTCGCCCGGCCCGCGTCCCAGCCCAGCGTGCGGATCAGCCGGTCGGTGATCTGCCCGCCGATCCGCCGACAGGGGTTCAGCGCCGTCAGCGGGTCCTGCGGGATGATCGCCGTCTTCGCCCCGATCAGCCGCCGCCGCGCCGCGGGCCGCATCGCCAGAAGGTCGGCGCCATCCAGCCGGATCGCGCCCGCCGTCACCTCGACCGCGCGCGGCAGCAGCCCGGCAATCGCCTTGCCGATCATGGACTTGCCCGCGCCGCTTTCACCGACCAGCCCGTGCACCTCCTGCCGCTCAACCGACAGGGACACGTCGCGCAACAGCCGCGGTCCCCCGCGCGCCAGCCGCACCGTCAGCCCCTCGATCTCCAGGAACGCGCTCATCTCAACACCGGGTCGAAGCGGTCCTTCATGCCCTCGCCGAACTGGCTGAAGCTGAGGACCGTCAGGAACAGGAAGATCATGGGCACGACCAGCACCCACGGCGCGAAATGGATCTGCGTGCGGCCCTCGGCGATCATGCCGCCCCATGTCGGGTCGTCGGTCGGGATCGACAGGTTCACGAAACTCAGGATCGCCTCGACGATGACCGCGATGCCCATTTCCAGCGACAGGAGCACCCCGATGGTGGGCAGCACGTTCGGCAGCACCTCCTTCACCAGCGTGCCGAAGCGCGACCGCCCGTAGACCAGCGCACTTTCGACGTATTCCATCCGCGCCTGCTGCATTGTCTCGGCCCGCACCACCCGGCAGAACCGCGTCCAGTCGATCACGGCAATGGCGATGATGACCGAATGCAGCCCCGTGCCCAGCACCGCCACCAGCAGGATCGCGAACAGGACCGGCGGAAAGCTCATCCAGATGTCGACGATGCGCGAGATCACCGTGTCCACCCAGCCCCGGTAGTATCCCGCCAGAAGGCCCAGCGTGGTGCCGATCAGGCAGGCCGCGCCCCCCGCCAGCACCGCCACGATCAGCGCGATGCGCGCGCCATAAATCACCCGCGACAGCACGTCCCGCCCCAGGCTGTCAGTGCCCAGAAGGTAGCCCGGCTCTGCCCCGTCGATCCAGGCGGGCGGCAGGCGCTCCAGGAACAGGTCCTGCGCCAGCGGGTCCTGCGGCGCGATGAGCGGCGCGAAGACCGCCATCATCACCAGCGCCCCCAGCCAGCCCCCCGCCAGCCACAGCCGAAGCGATGCCCTATCCATGCCGCAGCCTCGGGTTCAGGACCGCATAGGCCAGGTCCACCGCCAGGTTGATCGCGATGAACAGGACCGAGAACAGCAGCACGATCCCCTGGATCAGCGGCAGGTCGCGGTTGATGACCGCATCTATGGCGAGGTTCCCAAGCCCCTGGTAGGAAAAGAGCTTCTCCACGATCACCGTGCCGCCGATCAGGAAGGTGAACTGCACCCCCACCAGCGTCAGCGTGGGCAGGACCGCGTTGCGCAGCGCCTCGCGAAAGATCACGGCGACCTCGGAAAACCCCTTGGCCTTGGCCAGCATGACGTAGTCGAGGTGCATCACCTCCTTCAGCGACTGCTTCAGCACCTGCGCAATGATCGCCGACAGGGGCAGCGCCAGCGCCAGCGCGGGCAGCGTCATGTGCCGCAACAGGTCCGCGATCACCGCCCCGTCAAAGCGGATCAGCGCCTCGATCAGCAGGAAATTCGTCAGGTAGTCCGGATCGAGCTGCGGCGAGATCCGCCCCGACACCGGAAAGAGCGGGATCACCACGCCAAGCACCAGGATGAAGATCAGGCCCCACAGGAAATCGGGTATCGACAGCGTCATGCCGTTCCACAGGTCGATCGCCGTTTCCGTCCGCCGCGCCCGGCGCAGCGTGCCGATGACCGCGAGCGCGCCCCCCAGCGCCACCGCCATCACCAGCGCCAGCGTCGCCAGTTCCAGCGTCGCGGGCAGCCGCCCCAGAACGATCTGCAATACGTCCTGCCGCAGCGAGATCGACGTGCCGAAATCGCCCAGCAGGATGCCGCCCACCCAGATCCAGAATTGCTGGAAGATCGACTTGTCGAGACCGTAAAGCGCGCGCAGGCGGTCGATGTCCTCCTGCGTCGCGCCCGGCGGCAACATCATCGCGATGGGGTCGCCCGGCGCCACGCGGATCACCACGAACACCACCACGGCAACACCGAACAGCGTGACCAGCGTCGTCAACAGGCGGGAAAGCGCGGCGAGCGCGGTCATCTCGGGCAGGGCCTCGCGGGTCGTGAGGGCAGGGGGCGGGCCCGGGGGCCCGCCGCCGTCGTCGGGATCAGGCCGGCTTTACCCGGTGCGGATGCAGCGCGCCCGACACATGCGGGGTCACCGTCACGTCGGTGGAATGCACGATCGGCTGGACGTACTGGATCAGCGGAATGACCAGCCCGTCCTCGGCGATCTTGCGGTCCACGGCCTTGAAGCCCTCGATCCGCTTGGCCTCGTCCGCCTCGCCCCAGAGCGGGCCGATCATGTTGATCATGTCCTCGCCGTCCCAGACCGAATGCGGGCTGGGTCCGAACATCGCAAAGCCGGTGGAGGTCGCCGGATCGCCGACGGAGTTGCCCCAGTTGTAGAAGGCCGCCGGCGCCAGCTGGTCGGCCGCGCGCAATTCGAAATGCTTGGCGATCTCGTAGACCTCGATCTCGGCCTCGATGCCCACGCGGCGCCACAGCCCCACGATGGCCTGGATCATCTCGAAATCCTTGGGCTTGAAGCCGCGCGTGGTCTGGATCTTGAAGCGCACCGGGTTGTCCGGGCCAAAGCCCGACTCGGCCAGAAGCGCCTTGGCCTTCTCGGGGTCGTAGCCCACGGTGATCGTCGGATCGTAGGCTGCGTATTCCGGCGTCTGCAGCGTGTCGATCGGGATGCCGTAGCCCGACAGCAGGCGGTCCACGATGGCCTGCTTGTCGATGGCATGGTGCATCGCCAGCCGCACGTTGCGGTCCAGCATCGGGTCGACGTCGTTGATGAAGATCATCGCGATGTCGCTGACGGGCGTGGTGGTGCCGGTCAGACCGTCTTTGGCGCGCAGGCGGTCGTATTCCTCGTAGGGGATTTCCAGCGTGATGTGGCTGGCGCCCGATTCCACCTCGGCCACGCGGGACGAGGCGTCGGTCACGAACTTCAGCGTCACCGTCTCGTAGGCCGGCGCGCCGCCCCAGTAGGCCGGGTTGGCCTTCAGCGTCAGGAAGGCGTTGCGCTCGAACCGGTCCACCATGTAGGGGCCGGTGCCGATGGGCGCGGCCTCGAAGCCTTCGGCGCCCACCTCCTCGTAGTATTTCTTCGGCAGGACATAACCCGTCAGGAAGCCCATCCACTTGAACAGCGTCGGCTCGAACGACAGGACGTCGGCAGTAATCACATTGCCGTCAATGGCATAGTTGCCGATCTTCGACCACACGAACTGGATCGGGTTGCCGGTTTCGGCCGCGCCCGCACGCTCCAGCGACCACACCACGTCCTCTGCGGTGAAGGGATCGCCGTTGTGCCATGTCACGCCCTCGCGCACCACCATGCGGATCTTCGTGTTGTCGTCGGTCCAGCCCCATTTGGTCAGAAGGCCGCCGGTGAAGGACAGGTCGGGCTCCTGGTTGATGTACTGGTCGAACACCGACTGGTAGATGCCCTGGATCGTCGGGTTCACCGCCGAGGGTCCCACCGTCGGGTCCCAGGAGGGCAGGTTGACGTTATAGGCGATCGACAACTCGCCGCTCTGGGCGCGCGCGGGCGCGCCGCCCAGAAGCCCCAGTCCGAGGCCCGCGGCCCCATAGCCCATCAGGGCGCGTCTGGTCAGTGTCATGTAAACCTCCGCAGTTGGCGTGGCGGCGCCCGGCGCCGCCGGAAAATCATCCTGTTCAGCCGGGGCGGTTCGCGCCGCCCTTCTGCTCACCCGACCGAGGTTAGTTTAGGCTTGAAATTTGTCAATGCATATATCCCGGCCCCCCGATCCAGCGGTGCAAGGCGTTTCGAAACGCCTTGACCACGCGGTTTCCAAACCGCGTGTCACGGGCCTTGCAAGGCCCGTGCCGAAGCCGCTTCGAAGCGGCTTCCCCCCTTACCGCCGCCGGGCGATCCGCTCGGCCAGCATGCTGCCCGATCCCGCGCCGACGCCGGCGCCGGGCCAGGTGCTTGCCCCCACATGGTAGAGCCGCGACACCGGGGTCGTCCAGTCCGACCAGCCGGTCACCGGGCGGAACAGGAAGTTCTGGCTCGGGTGATGGCTGCCCGAGATCTGGTCGCCCCCCACGAGGTTGGGGTTGTCGGCCTCGAGCTCTGCCGGAGAAACCGCCGCGCGGCCCAGGATCTTGCCCCGCGTGCCCGGCGCATAGCGCTCGATGATATCCAGCACCCGCTCGGCCATCGCCTCTTTCGCCCCGGCCCAGTCCGTTGCCGCGATCTCCCCCGCCGCGTCGCCCTTGATCGTGCCCGGCACGACACGCACCTGCACCCAGAGCGTGTGCTTGCCCGCGGGCGCGCGGCTGGGGTCGATGGCGGTCGGCTGGCCCACCACCAGCACCGGTTCGGCGGGCAGAAGCCCTGCCATCGCATCGGTATAGGCATTGGCCATCTGCCGCAGGCTCGGCGCCAGGTGGACATAGGCGAAGCGTTTGAGTTCGGCCCCCGCCGCCCAGTCCGGCAGCCCGTCCATCGCCAGGTGCAGCATCATCGTGCCGGGCCCGTGGCGGAAGGCGCGCGCGCCCGCGTCATAGCCCGAACGCCCCGATGTCCCGCCCAGGAGGCCGTCGACCAGCGCCTTGGGGGTCGTGTTCGCGATCACCGCCCGCCTGGCCTTCACCGTGCGCCCGTCGGCCAGCGTCACGCCCGTCGCGGCCCCCGCCGCCGTCGTCACGCCCGTCACCGCGACGCCGCACTCTACCGTGCCGCCGCGCGCCTCGATCAGGCGCACCAGCGCGCCGATCATGCTGTCCGCGCCGCCCTTGCCGATCACCATGCCGAAGGACTGGTTGGCCATCGCCTCGAGGTAGGGAAAGAGCGCGCCGCCCGCCTGGTCCGGCGGGAAATCAAGGTGCATGCCCCAGGCCGCCAGCGTGGCCTTGACGTGGTCGCTTTCGAAGTGTTCGTCCAGAAAGGCCCGCGGGGTCTGGATCAGAAGCCGCACCAGCCGTGCCAGGAAGGCCGCGTCGCGCGCGCGCCAGATCTTCCATGCCGTGTGCAACGCCGAGCGCGGCGTCATCGGGCTGCCCAGCACCGAGAAGATATGCGGCGCATCCGCCCCGAAGGCCCCCAGCATGGCCTGCCATGCCGCCGCGTCGGCGCGCGAGAAGCCGGCGATCCGCGCGGTGGTGATCGCCGGATCGGTCGACACGCCCAGCCAGCGCCCATCGGGAAAGGCGCTGGAAAAACAGTCCTTTGCCGGGACGAATTCCAGCCCGTGCTCGGCCAGCAGGCCCGCGTTCTGCTGATGAAACGCCGACCCCGCGAAGAGCGACAGGTTCAGCGCCCCCCAGTCGTGCCGGAACCCCGGCAGCGTCAGCTCCAGCGTTTTGGCCGCGCCCCCCGGGCGCTCGGACCGCTCGAACACGGCCACCTTCCAGCCTTTCAGCGCCAGCGTCGCCGCCGCCGCCAGCCCGTTGATGCCCGCCCCGATCACGATGGCGTCCGTCATCGCCGCCCCCTGCCTCTGCCCTCAAATTTTGCGATCCGATATTTGCATGCGCATATTTTTCTGTCTACTCTCCGCCCAAAACCAAGACACCAGGGAGATCCATCCATGTCCGCATCCGCAACCCTTGCCGATCTCGGCGCCAAGCTTCTGACCGGCGAAATCGAGGTCGTCGATTGCTCGGGCCGTCTCGGCCCGGACACGCCGATCCTGCAACTGCCCGAGGATTTCGCCAAGAACACCCCCAAGATCGAGATCCACAAGATCAGCGAGTACGACAGCGACGGCCCGTTCTTCGCCTGGAACTGGCTGGTCCTGGGTGAGCATTCGGGCACCCATTTCGATGCCCCGCACCACTGGATCACCGGTAAGGACTATGAGGACGGGTATACCGACACCCTGAACATCCAGCGCGTCGTCGCCCCCGTGAATGTCATCGACTGCTCGAAGGAATCGGCCGAGAACCCCGATTTCCTGCTGACCGCCGACCATGTAAAGGCCTGGGAGGCCGAGCATGGCGAAATCGGCGAGGGCGAATGGGTGGTGATGCGCACCGACTGGGACAAGCGCGCCCATGACGAGGCGCTGTTCCTCAACGCCGACGAAACCGGCCCGCACAGCCCCGGGCCGACGCCCGACTGCGTGGAGTACCTTCTGTCCAAGAAGATCGTGGGCTGGGGCAGCCAGTGCATCGGCACGGACGCCGGGCAGGCCGGCGGCATGACCCCGCCGTTCCCCGCGCACAACCTTCTGCACCGCGACAACTGCTTCGGCCTCGCGTCGCTCGCCAACCTCGACAAGCTGCCCGCCAAGGGGGCGATCATGGTCTGCGCGCCGCTGAAGATCGCGCGCGGCACCGGCAGCCCGATCCGCGCGCTCGCGCTGGTCGCCAAGTAAGGGGCAGGGGCCTTCGGGCCCCGCCGCCGCCATGGCCGGATCGCCCGACATCGTCATCGTCGGCAGCGGGATCAACGCGCTCGTTGCCGCCGCCCTTCTGGGAAAGAAGGGCCGCCGTGTGCTGGTGCTGGAACGCAACGACCGGCCCGGCGGCTGCATGCGGACCGAGGAAATCGCGCCGGGCTTCCTGGCCGACCTGATGGCCGCGACCTTCGTGCTGTTCCGCGTCTCGCCCGGCTTTGCGCAGCTGGCCGGCGATCTTGAACGCCACGGCTTCGTCATGGCCGACAGCCCGCATCCCACCGCCGTCCTGCGCCCCGACGGGTCGGCGGCGGTCCTGACGATGGACCGCGCCGCGAACGTCGCCGCGCTGGAGGCGCTGGCCCCCGGCGACGGCGCGGCCTTTGCCGCCGGGGCGGATGCGGTCGGCGCCAATGCCGACCTCGTCTTCGCGCTGCTGGGCCAGGGGCTCTGGACCCGCAAGACCGCGATGCTTCTGGCGCGCACGGCCTGGAAACGCGGTCCCCGCGCGCTGGCCGCCTTCTTTGGCGAGGCGCTGGGGACCGCGCGGCACTGGCTGGAGGCAGAATTCACCTCCGAGACCTCGCGCGCGCTTCTCGCGCCCTGGGTCCTGCACACCGGTCTCGGCCCGGAATCCGCCTACTCGGCCGAAATGGCCCGGGTGATCGCCTTTTCGCTGGAGGCCGCCGGTGCGCCGATCTCGGTCGGCGGGGCGGAACGCCTGCCGCAGGCCTTCGCCGCGCTGATCGCCGAACAGGGCGGGCAGGTTCGCACCAATGCCGACGTGGCCCGGATCATCGTGGAGAACGGCACCGCGCGCGGGGTGGAGCTTGCCGATGGCGAGCGCATCTTCGCGTCGCAGGTCGTCGCGTCGGTCACGCCCGACCAGCTTTATGGCCGCCTGCTGGACGCGCCATCGGAGAACGTGCGAACAGAGACCCGCAAATACCGATACGGAAAGGGAAATTTCCAACTGCACTATGCGCTGGACCGACCGCCGGACTGGACCACGCCTGGGCTGGAGAAGGTGGCGCTGATCCACCTGACGCCGGGGCTCGACGGGGTGTCGAAGGCAGCGAACGAGGCCGAACGCGGCATGCTGCCCGAAACGCCCACGATCTGCGTGGGCCAGCCCTGCGCGCTCGACCCTTCCCGCGCGCCAGAGGGCAAGGCGGTTCTCTGGCTGCAACTGCCCGAGGCCCCGCGCCACATCAAAGGCGACGCGGCGGGCATTCTCGACACGCCCGCCGACGGTCATTGGACCGACAACCTGCGAGAGGCCTATGCCGACCGGGTCGAATCCATTCTCTGCAACCATATTAAGGACTTCCGGGACACGGTTGTCGCGCGCCGGGCCTTGTCGCCCGCCGATCTTCAGGCGCTGAACATGAACCTCGTGGGCGGCGATCCCTATGGCGGGTTCTGCGGGCTGGACCAGTTCTTTGTCTGGCGCCCGTTCAAGACCAGCGTCAACCACGCGACCGAGGTCGCGAACCTCTGGCACATCGGCGCCTCCACCCATCCCGGTCCGGGGCTGGGCGGCGGATCGGGCGCGCTGATCGCGCAGAGGCTGGGCTGATGGCCGAGGACCTGGCCCCCGACACCCCGCGCCCGCGCGTCACGCTGGGCGAGATCGGCCTGACCCATTTCGCGCCCTACCTGATGAACCGCATCATGGGCCGCTACAATTCCGAACTGTCGGCGCGGCTGCGCGAACAAGGCCTGACCACGGCCAAGATGCGCACGCTGGCGGTGCTTGCGGTGGTGCCGGGGCTGACGATCAACGAGCTGTCGGTCTATGCCGTGACCGAGCAATCGACGATGAGCCGCACGCTGGAAGCGCTTGAAAAGGCAGGGCTCGTGCGCCGGGTCGAGCGGGAATCGGACGCCCGCGTGCGCGAGATCTACCTGACCGACGACGGCCGCGCGGCCTTCGAGCAGGTCTGGCCCGACATGCATGCCGCCTATGCCGCGATGTTCACCGGCATCCCGGAGCCCGAGCGCGCGGCCTTCGTGGGCACCTTGCAGCGTATCCTGGGCAACATCCGGCAGCACGATTTCTG
This sequence comes from Alphaproteobacteria bacterium, assembly GCA_030431935.1. GTDB lineage: Bacteria > Pseudomonadota > Alphaproteobacteria > Rhodobacterales > Rhodobacteraceae > ASV31. Next base: position 29,610 of record JAUIIC010000008.1, read on the forward strand.
AGCGCGGCCGGGGGGCCAGCCCCCCGGACCCCCCGGAGTATTTTCGAACAGAAGAAGCGCAATTTTATGCAAATGCAGGTCAATTTCGGCCGATCGGTTTGAGGATTTCCGTGACGCTTGGCGAAGCCCATGCAAACGGATATGAATTGCGGCAGCGAACAGGGAGGCCACGGTCATGGCGGAGCGGTCGTTCAAGAAGGAGGTCGAGGATCTGCGCATCGGCGCGGGCGAGACCTTTCGCGGCGAGGGAATCCTGGCGATCACCAAGGCGCTTCTGGAAAACGGGGTGGGCTACGTGGGCGGCTACCAGGGTGCGCCGATCAGCCACCTGATGGACGTGCTGGCCGATGCGCAGGACCTGCTGGGTGAACTTGGCATCCGGTTCGAGGCCAATGCCAGCGAGGCGGCGGCGACCGCGATGCTGGCCGCGAGCGTCCATTACCCGATCCGGGGCGCGGTGACCTTCAAGGGGCCCGTCGGCACCAACGTCGCCTCGGACGCGCTGGCGAACCTGGCCTCGGGCGGGGTGACCGGCGGCGCGCTGATCATCGTGGGCGAGGATTACGGCGAAGGCTCCTCGATCATGCAGGAGCGCACCCATCCCTACGCCCAGAAAAGCCAGGTCTGGCTCTTGGACCCGCGCCCGAACCTGCCCTCGATCGTCGACGCGGTGGGGCATGGCTTTGCCCTGTCCGAGGCGTCGAACACCCCCGTCATGCTGCAGGTGCGCATCCGGTCCTGCCACGTCTATGGCTCGTTCCAGGCGCGCGACAACGTCCGTCCGCCGCTGACCGTGCGCGAGGCGCTGTCGAACCCCCAGCGCAAGACCGACCGCGTGGTGCTGCCGCCCGCCTCCTACATCCACGAGCAGGAGAAGGTGTCGAAACGCCTGCCCGCCGCGCTGGAGTATATCCGCGCACACAAGCTGAACGAGGTCTTCGGGCCCGAGACCGCGCCCGTCGGCCTTGCGATCCAGGGCGGCATGTACAACGGCGTCATCCGGGCGCTGCAACGGCTTGGGCTGGCCGATGTACACGGCGACACCGAGGTCCCGATCTACGTCATGAACGTCGCCTATCCCATTGTCGAGGAGGAGTTTCTCGACTTCTGCACGGGCAAGGACGCGGTGCTGGTCATCGAAGAGGGCCAGCCCGACCTGATCGAACAGGCGCTGCGCTCGGCCCTGCACAAGGCGGGCCACCCGGTGAAGCTGCACGGCAAGGGACATATCCCCATGGCCGGAGAGCTGACCGGCCGCATCCTTCTGGACGGGATCGAGGGGTTCCTGCGCGACACCGCGCCCGCGATGCTGCCCGACCCCGTGCGCGCCCCGAACGAGCCGCCGGCCCCCGTGCCGGACCTGTCGGGCGCCGTGCCGGGCCGCCCGCCGGGGTTCTGCACCGGCTGCCCGGAACGCCCGATCTTCGCCGCGCTGAAGCTCGTCGAGAACGAACTGGGCGAACACCAGGTGGCGGGCGACATCGGCTGCCACCTCTTCGGCAGCCTCACGCCCTTCAACATCGGCGGCTCGACCATGGGCTACGGGCTTGGCCCCGCGTCCAATGCCGCCTTCGACGGCGGCGGCGAGCGGCGGCCGATCTCGATGCTGGGCGACGGCGGGTTCTGGCACAACGGCCTGTCGTCGTCGATCGGCAACGCGGTCTTCAACAAGTCCGACGGGCTGACCATCATCGTCGACAACTACTACTCTGCGGCCACCGGCGGGCAGGACATCCTGTCCTCGCGCGCCGACAACGCCTCCAAGGCCACCCAGCACCCGATCTCGCAGGCGGTGAAGGGCGTGGGCGTCAAGTGGGTGCGCCAGATCGACCGGACCTATGACGTCAAGCGCATGCGCGACACGATCAAGGAGGCGCTGACCACCGATCACGAGGGCCCCAAGGTCATCGTCGCCTCGTCTGAATGCATGCTGAACCGCCAGCGCCGCGAGCGCCCGATCCTGAACCAGGCGATCAAGGAGGGCCGGCGCGTCGAGAAGCCGAAATTCGGCGTGGATGAAGAGGTCTGCACCGGCGATCACGCGTGCATGCGGCTGTCGGGCTGCCCCTCGCTGACGCTGAAGATGCCCGACGACCCACTGCGCGACGATCCCGTGGCCCATATCGACCAGTCCTGCGTCGGCTGCGGCAACTGCGGCGAGGTCGCCGATGCCGCCGTTCTCTGCCCGTCCTTCTACGAGGCGCGGCTGGTGCACAATCCGACGCCCGTGGAACGCCGCCTGTCGCGGCTTCGGAAATCCGTCATCGGCTGGCTTCAGGCCCGCCGTGCCGCGCGCCGCCTGAGCTGGGAGGAACCGGCATGAACGAGCTCTCGGCGAAGCTCCGCTCGCAGGACCCCGACGCGCGCCTTGGCCAGATCGTCAAGCTGGCGGTCATGGCCGTGGGCGGGCAGGGCGGCGGCGTCCTGACGAACTGGATCACCGACCTGGCAGAGCGCAACGGCTACCGCGTGCAGGCCACCAGCGTCGCGGGCGTGGCGCAGCGGACCGGCGCCACGATCTATTACGTGGAAATGCTGCCGGACACCGGGCGTCAGCCCGTCTTCGCGCTGGCCCCGGCAGAGGGCGACGTCGACATCCTGATCGCGGCCGAGATGATGGAAGCCGGGCGCGCCATCATGCGCGGCTTCGTCACGCCGGGGCGCACGACGCTCATTGCCTCGACCCACCGCAACCTCGCCACGGTGGAAAAGATCGTGCCGGGCAGCGGCATCGGCGACGCCGAGACGGTCAAGAAGGCGGCCGCCGAGGTTGCGAAGGAATTCATCGCCTTCGACATGGAGCGTATCGCGCTCGACTCGGGCACGGTGATTTCCGCGGCGCTTTTTGGCGCGCTGGCGGGGTCTGGCACGCTGCCCTTCGACGCCGACAGCTACCGCGAGACGATCCGCGCCTCCGGCCGGGGCGTCGAGGCCTCGCTGCGGGCCTTCGAGGCCGCGCGCGAGGCGGCGGAACGGCGCGCCACCGATCCCGCGCCCGCGCCTTCCGGCGCGGCGCCCGCGCCGCAGGTGCGGGGCCCGGCGAAGCTTATGGCGAAATGGCAGGCGCTGGAGGCACGGGTCGCGGCCCTGCCGGACCCGGTGCAGGCGCTGGCGGCCCCCGGTCTGAAAAAGGTCGTGGCGTTCCAGGACGTGGCCTATGGCGCGGAATATCTCGACCGGGTCGAGGCCGCGATGCGCGCCGAAGAGCAGGCCACCACCGGCGGCGACTGGCCCTTCACCGCGCAGGCGGCGAAATACGTCGCCAACGCCATGGCCTATGACGACATCATCCGCGTGGCCGACCACAAGACCCAGGCCGCGCGCATGCCGCGCATCGGGGCAGAGGTGGGCGCCACCGAGGCGACGCTGGTGCAGGTGACCGAGTACGTGCATCCCGGCGCGGCCGAATTCGTCAGCCTGATGCCCGCGGGCCTTGGCCGCTGGGCCTCGGCCCGGCCCGGCGTGATGAAGGCGATCGACCGCGTGGTGAACCGGGGCCGGCGCATCCGCACCGACGGGATCATCGGTTTCACCATGCTCTACCTTGCTGCCGGCCTGCGGCCCTGGCGCCGCCGCCTCTTGCGCCACCGGCAGGAGATGGCGCATCTGGAGAACTGGCTTTCGGCGGCCACCGCCCGCCTGCGTTCCGATCCGGCGCTGGCCGCGGAAACCCTTCGGGTGCGGCGGCTGGTCAAGGGCTACTCCGACACCCATGCCCGCGGCCTGTCCAAGTTCGACAAGGTGATGAGCGGGATCCTGTTGGTCGAGGGGCGCGAGGATGCCGCCGACTGGGCCCGCCGCCTGATCGACGCGGCCCTGCAGGACCCCGAGGGCAAGGCGCTCGACGGGGCGCTGGAGACGATCCGCAGTTTCGCCACCGCCGGGCGCGCCTGAATCGGAGCGAATTGTGCGCTGGATCACGGTTCCCGGCGCGCGGCGGTGTTACCCTTTGTTCACTCCCTGCCGGGCGTGGCCGCCATCTTGGATGGTCCGCACCGGAACGTGGGCATCGGGGTGGGGGCTGGCCCCAAACGGCCACCGCCATGCGCAACGCCGGAGTCAGGCGCGCATGATGCCGACACAGGGGCCTTCGCGGCCCCGGGGCGCCGACGGGACACCGCCGGCGCCTTTCTTGTGCCTTGCGGACATGGCGCCGACACGGCGCCGACGTTATGCCGACGTTGTGCCGACGTGATGCCGACGTGCTGTCGCGGGGGCGTTCAGCCCTGTCCGTCGCGCAGCCGGAACCGCTGGATCTTGCCCGTCTGGGTCTTGGGCAGGGCCTTCACGAACTTGACCGAGCGCGGGTACTTGTAGGGGGCGATGCGGGATTTCACGTGCTCCTGCAAGGACTTGACCATCTGGTCCGAAGGCAGGGCGGCCTCTCCCAGCACCACGTAAGCCTCGACGATCTGCCCCCGCGCCTCGTCCGGCGCCCCGATCACCGCGCATTCGGCCACATCCGGGTGCGACAACAGCGCCGCCTCCACCTCCGGCCCGGCGATATTATACCCTGAACTCAATATCATATCGTCGTTTCTTGCAGCGAAATGCAGGTATCCCTCGGCGTCCATGCTGAACGCGTCGCCGGTGATGTTCCAGCCGTCGCGGACGTACTCCAGCTGCCGCTCATCCGACAGGTAGCGGCATCCGGTTGGCCCACGCACCGCCAGCCGCCCGACCTCTCCACGGGGCAGCTCTTCGCCGTTTTCCCCAATGATTTTCGCCTCGTAGCCGGTGACGGGCTTGCCGGTGCAGGCCGGCTTGTGATCGTCGAACCGGTTCGAGATGAAGATGTGCAGCATCTCGGTCGAACCGATGCCGTCCAGCATCGGCTTGCCGGTCTTGGCCATCCAGTCGTCATAGACCGGCGCCGGCAGCGTTTCCCCCGCCGAAACCGCCGCCCGCAGCGACGACAGGTCCGCGCCTTCCTCCATCGCGGCCAGCATCGCCCTGTAAGCCGTTGGCGCCGTGAAACAAATCGTGGCGCGGTAGCGCTCGATGATGTCGATCAGGTTGGGGGGAGAGGCGTTCTCCAGCAACACCGCCGCTGCCCCGAAACGCAGCGGAAACACCGCCAGTCCCCCCAGTCCGAAGGTGAAGGCAAGCGGCGGCGAGCCCACGAAGATGTCGTCCGGCGTCACCCCCAGCACCTCGCGCGCGTAGCCGTCGGCGATGATCAGGATGTCGCGGTGAAAATGCATCGTCGCCTTGGGCACGCCCGTCGTGCCGCTGGTGAAACCCAGCAGGGCCACGTCATCGCGCCCGGTCGCAACCGCCTGGAATTGCACGGGTTTCGACAGGGCGGCGCGGTCGAGTTCCGCGTCGTGGTTGGCGGTTCCGTCAAAGCCGACGACGGCCTTCAGGGTCCGGCTGTCCTTGGCGCAGGTCACCATGTCGTCCATCAGGCGGGTGTCGCACAGCGCCAGCGTGACCTCGGCCTTGTCCACGATCTTGGCCAGTTCGCCCGCCCGCAGCATCGGCATGGTGTTGACCACCACCGCGCCCGCCTTGGTCGCGGCCAGCCAGCAGGCCACCATCGCCGGGTTGTTGGCCGACCGGATCAGCACGCGATTTCCGGGCTTTACGCCGTAATCCTCGACCAGGGCCCGGGCCAGCCGGTTGGTCCAGTCGGTCAGTTCCTTGTAGGTCCGCCGCCGCCCGTTGCCGACCAGCGCCGTATGGTCGCCAAACCCTTTCTTCACCATTTCATCGGTAAGCTCGACCCCGACGTTCAACCAGTCGGGATACTCGGTCACGGCGGGCAGGATATCGGGCCATTGCTCGAAAGGGGGCAGGTTGTCCCGGGCGAAGGTGTCGGTATGGCCGGTCGGTCCCAGCATCGCGTCGTCTCCCTGTCTCGCGCCCGTTCGCGGGGCGCAGGTCTACAGCCGTGTGCGCACGGTCCAAAGTTCGGGGAACAGCACCACCTCTAGCATCCGCCGCAGGTAGGTGACGCCCCCGGTGCCGCCGGTGCCGCGCTTCATGCCGATGACCCGCTCGACCGTGGTCACGTGATTGAAGCGCCAGCGGCGGAAATAGTCTTCGAGATCAACCAGTTTCTCGGCCAGCTGGTAGATGTCCCAGTGTCCGGCCGGATCGCAGTAGACGGTCGCCCACATCGCCTCGACCCCGTCGTCGGGCACATGCATCGCGGCGACGTCGCGGGCCAGCACCGCCTCGGGCACCTGCAGCCCGGCCGCCGCCGCCGCCTGCAGCGCCACGTCGTAAAGACTGGGCCGGGCGCATTCGGCCTCAAGGTCGGCTAGAAGATCCGGCCGGTGCGCATGCGGCTTCATCATGGTGGGGTTGCGATTGCCCAGGATGAACTCGATCCGCCGGTACTGGTGGCTCTGGAAGCCGCTCGACTGCCCCAGCGCATTGCGGAAGGTGGTGTAGTCGGACGGAGTCATGGTGCGCAGCACGTCCCAGGCGCCGTTCAGCTGCTCGAAGATGCGGCTGACGCGGGCCAAGAGCTTGAAGGCCGCGTCGAGCCGCCCCTCGGCGATGGCGGCGCGGGCGGCATCCAGTTCGTGGATGGCCAGCTTCATCCAGAGCTCGGACGTCTGGTGCTGGATGATGAACAGAAGCTCGTCATGCGCATCCGACAGCGGGTGCTGCGCCGACAGGACCGGCTGCAGCGACAGGTAATCGCCATAGGACATCCGCGCGCTGAAGTCGGTTTCGGCACCGTATTCGGTCGTCATGTCAGCCCCCAAGAACCTGCCGCGCGATCACCACCTTCTGCACGTCGCTTGCGCCCTCGTAGATGCGCAGCGCGCGGATTTCGCGGTATAGGCTTTCGACCACCTCGCCGGACCGCACCCCGTCGCCGCCGTGCAGCTGCACCGCGGCGTCGATGACCTTCTGTGCGGTCTCGGTCGCGTGCAGCTTGGCCATCGCCGCCTCGCGGCTGACGCGCTCGGCGCCCATGTCCTTGGTCCATGCGGCGCGGTAGATCAGCAGGGCCGAGGAATCGACGCCCAGCGCCATGTCGGCCAGGTGCCCCTGCACCATCTGCAACTCCGCCAGCGGAGCGCCGAAAAGCTCGCGTTTCCGGACCCTTGCAAGGGTTTCGTCAAGCGCGCGCCGGGCAAAGCCCAGCGCCGCCGCCCCCACGGTCGAGCGGAACACGTCCAGAACCGACATCGCGATGCGAAAGCCCTTGCCGGGCTCTCCGATCAGCGCGTCCGCCGGCAGCTTCAGGCCGTCGAAGCGGATGCGCGCCAGCGGGTGCGGCGCGATCACCTCGATCCGCTCGGCGATCTCCAGCCCCGGCGTGTCGGCGGGCACCAGGAAACAGGACAGGCCGCGCGCGCCCGGCGCCTCTCCGGTGCGGGCGAAGACGGTGTAGACATCGGCGATCCCGCCGTTCGAGATCCAGGTCTTCTCGCCATCCAGAACCCAGCCGTTGCCGTCGCGCCGCGCGGTGGTCTCGATGTTGGCCACGTCAGAGCCGCTCCTGGGCTCGCTCAGGGCAAAGGCCGAGATCGCGCGCCCCGCGCGGGTCTCGTCCAGCCACGCGCGCTGCGCCTCTGTGCCGAACAGCGTCACCGGGCCCATGCCGAGCCCCTGCATGGCGAAGGCGAAGTCGGCCAGTCCGTCGTGGCGCGCAAGGGTTTCGCGGATCAGGCACAGCGAGCGCACGTCCAGCGCCGCCGCGCCCGCGCCGCCTGAATGGCGCAGGAAGCCCGCATGGCCCAGCGCGGCCACCAGCCCGCGGCAGGCGGCATCCACGTCGCCGTGGTCGGCGGGCAGGGCGCTTTCGCACCAGCTTTCCAGCGACAGTGCCAGCGTCCGGTGCCTGTCCTCGAAGAACGGCCAGTCGAGAAAGCTGCGGTCGGCCATGGGCGTCCCTTCTTCTTCTGTTCCCAAATACGCGCGCCGAAGGCACGCGGCACAGCCGCGTTCAGTCGCCCTCGAACACCGGTTTTTCCTTTGCCACGAAAGCCTTGTAGGCGCGTTCGAAGTCGCGGGTCTGCATGCAGATCGCCTGGGCCTGGGCCTCTGCCTCGATCGCCTGGTCGAGGCTCATGTTCCATTCCTGGTTCAACTGCGTCTTGGTGATGCCATGGGCGAAGGTCGGGCCCGCGCCGATGCGCGTGGCCAGCTTCATCGCCTCGGCCTCCAGCGCGTCGGACGGGTGCAGCGCGTTCCAGAAGCCCCAGGCCAGCCCTTCGTCCGCATCGAAGGCGCGGCCGGTGTACAGCAGTTCCGCCGCGCGGCCTTGGCCGATGATCCGGGGCAGCATCGCGCAGGCGCCCATGTCGCAGCCCGCCAGGCCAACGCGGGTGAAGAGGAAGGCGCATTTCGCGGTCGGGGTGGCCAGCCGCAGGTCCGCGGCCATCGCGATGATCGCCCCGGCGCCGACGCAGATGCCGTCGACGGCGGCGATCACGGGTTTGCCGCAATGCAGCATCCCCTTCACCAGGTCGCCTGTCATCCGGGTGAAGGCCAGCAGCTCCTTCATGTCCATCGCTACCAGCGGGCCGATGATGTCATGCACGTCGCCGCCGGAACAGAAATTGCCCTCGTTCGAAGCAAAGACCACCACGTCCACGTCCTCGGCATAGGCGAGGGCGCGGAAGGTGTCGCGAAGCTCGGCATAGCTGTCGAAGGTCAGCGGGTTCTTGCGCTCGGGCCGTGTCAGGCGGATCGTCGCGACACCGTCGCTGACCTGCCAGTGAAAGTGTTCCGGCCTCAGGCCCGCCATCTGCGTCATGCCTCATCCTCCCCGATCTTCGACAGAAGCCGCACCAGCGTGTCCAGTTCCGGCGCCGTCAACCCGTCCAGCAATTCGTTCACCCAGCTTTCGTGCTCTGCCGCCATCGCGGCGAAACGCTCTCTGCCTGCCTCGGTCAGGCGCACGCGCATGGCGCGCCGGTCGCCGGCCACCGCGGCGCGTTCGACGAAGCCTTCGCCGACCAGCCGTTCGATGATGCCCGTCACGTTGCCGTTCGACACCTTCAGCTTGGCCGACAGGTCGCTCATCCGCAGGCCGTCGCGGTAACGGTCGAGCGTGGCCATCACATCGAAGCGGGGCAGGGTGCTGTCATGGCCGCGCAATTCGTCGCGCAACCGCCGTTCGATCACGCCGTGCGCCCGCAACAGCCGCAGCCAGACTCGCAGACGTTGCTTGGACAAGGGTTCCGCCGCGACGGCGCGTTCCGGTCGGCTCATGTCTCGCCCCCCGAGATGGAGATGGCCTGGCCAGTGATCCCCTCGGACCCCGGACCGCACAGCCAGAGCGCGGCGGCGGTCACTTCGGCGGGCTGGAACAGGCGTCGCTGGGGGCTCATCCGTTCAAGGCTTGCGCGGGCGGCCTCGGCGTCCATGCCGGTCTTCTCGACGATGTTGGCGATGCTCTGGCCGGTCATCTCTGTGTCGAGAAAGCCGGGGCAGAGGGCGTTCACCGTCACGCCCCCGCGCGCGGTCTCCAGCGCAAGGGACTTCACCATCCCGATCACGCCATGCTTGGCCGCGGCATAGGGCGCGACATAGGGGTAGCCCTTCAGCCCGGCGGTCGAGGCAATGGCGATCAGGCGGCCCCAGCGCGCGCGCCCGAGGCGGCGGCTGGCCTCGCGTAGGGTCAGGAATACGCCGGTCAGGTTGACCGCGATCATCCGGTTCCACGCGTCAAGCGTCGTGCGGTCGAAGGGGGCGCTTTCCGAGGCGCCGGCATTGGCGATCACGATGTCGGGCGTGCCCGCCGCCTCGAACATGGCCGCCACCTGCGCTTCGTCCGTAACGTCCGCCGTCACCCACCGGATCGGGCCATCGCCGGCCACCTTGCGCAGCGCATCTTCGCGGCGACCGGCGATCCAGACGGTTGCGCCGGCCTCGGAGAGGCCGCGCGCAAGATCCGCGCCCAGCCCGCTGCCCCCGCCGGTCACAAGGGCCGTGCGCCCCGCCAGCATCCGCCTTGCACCGCCCGCCACGTGTTAGACCCTGATCCCGATACCTTCGCCCCGGTCCGCCAGCCGCTGCATCTGGTCGCGCCCGGCAAGGTAGGGATCGGGCCAGCGCTCTGCGGTGTCGCCCAGGGCCGCGGCGGCGTGCAGCGTCCAGTAGGGATCGGCCAGGTGCGGGCGCGCAAGGCAGACAAGGTCGGCCCGGCCCGCCATGAGGATCGAGTTCACGTGGTCGGGTTCGTAGATGTTGCCCACGGCCATGGTCGGGATGTTGCGCTCGTTGCGGATGCGGTCCGAAAACGGGGTCTGGAACATCCGGCCATAGACGGGGCGGGCCTGCGTGCTGGTCTGGCCGGCCGACACGTCGACGATATCGACGCCCGCCTCGCGGAACATCTGCGCGATCTCGACGGCCTCGGCGCCGTCGACACCCTGTTCACCAACCCAGTCGGTGGCCGAGATGCGCACCGACATCGGCTTTTCCGCGGGCCATGCGGCGCGCATGGCCGAGAACACCTCCAGCGGATAGCGCATCCGGTTCTCAAGGCTCCCACCATAGTCGTCGTCGCGGATGTTCGACAGGGGCGAGATGAAGGACGAGATCAGGTAGCCGTGCGCCGCGTGCAGCTCGATCATGTCGAAGCCGCAGCGCGCGGCCATCTCGGTGGCGGCGACGAACTGGTCGCGCACCATGTCCATGTCGGCGCGATCCATCGCCTTGGGCACCTGGTTGGCCTCGGCCCAGGGCAGGGCGGACGCGGACAGAAGCGGCCAGTTGCCGTCCTTCAGGGGCGCGTCGCCCTCTTCCCAGCCAAGCTGGGTCGAGCCCTTGCGCCCGGCGTGGCCGATCTGCATGCAGATGCGGGCCTCGGTCTCGGCATGGACAAAATCCACCAGCCGTTTCCACGCGGCCTCATGCTCGGGTGCATAGAGCCCGGGGCAGCCCGGCGTGATCCGGCCCTCGGGCGACACGCAGGTCATCTCGGTATAGACCAGCCCCGCGCCGCCCTTGGCGCGCTCGGCGTAATGGGCGAAGTGCCAGTCCGTCGGGCAGCCGTCCACGGCCTTGTACTGGGCCATGGGCGAGACCACGACGCGGTTCTTCAGGCGCATGTCGCGCAGCTGGTAGGGGGCGAACATCGGCGCGCGATGCACCCCGTTCGCGCCGGCCTGGGTCTGGAACCAGGTCTCGGCCTCCTTCAGCCATTCGGCGTCGCGCAGGCGCAGGTTCTCGTGGCTGATGCGCTGGCTGCGCGTCAGCAGGGAATAGTTGAACTGCACCGGGTCCAGATCGAGGTAGCGCTCCACCTCCTCGAACCATTCGGTGGAGTTACGGGCCGCGGATTGCAGGCGCAGGACGTCCAGACGTCGTTCTTCCTGGTACTTCTGGAAGGCGCTTTCCAGCGTCGGTTCC
>JAUIIC010000225.1 GCA_030431935.1 Alphaproteobacteria bacterium
CGCTGGCCGCCGAGAAGGTCTATCGCGACCTCTTCGACCTGACCGACGAGGCCGAGATGGGGCACATCGAACTGTCGCGCGCCGCCGATCTGGTGGTCGTCGCCCCCGCCACCGCCGACCTGATGGCCAAGATGGCCGGCGGGCAGGCCGACGACCTTGCCTCCACGCTGCTGCTGGCCACCGACAAGCGCGTGCTGATCGCGCCGGCGATGAACGTGCGGATGTGGCAGCACCCGGCGACGCAGCGCAATCTAGCCACGCTGAAGGCCGACGGCATCCTGACAGTCGGGCCCAACGAGGGCGACATGGCCTGTGGCGAATACGGGCCGGGCCGCATGGCCGAACCGCTGGAGATCGTCGCGGCGATAGAGACGGCGCTGGCGGAAGGGCCGCTTGCGGGGCGGCACGTCCTTGTGACCTCCGGCCCCACGCATGAGCCCATAGACCCGGTGCGCTACATCGCCAACCGGTCCTCGGGCGCGCAGGGCACGGCGCTGGCCCGCGCGCTGGCCGATCTCGGGGCGCGAGTGACCTTCGTCACCGGCCCCGCCTCGGTGCCCCCGCCTGCGGGCGTCAACGTGGTGCCCGTGGAAACCGCGCGCCAGATGCTCGACGCCGTGCAGGCCGCCCTGCCCGCCGACGCGGCCGTCTTCGCCGCCGCTGTGGCCGACTGGCGCGTGGCGAACGCCGCGGACCGCAAGATGAAGAAGGACGGCAGCGGCCGCGCCCCCACGCTGGAGTTCGCGGAAAACCCCGACATCCTGGCCACCGTCTCGCGGATGACGACGGGCCGCCCCGGCCTTGTCGTGGGCTTCGCCGCCGAGACCGACGAGGTGGCCGCCAACGCCACGGCCAAGCGCACACGCAAGGGCTGCGACTGGATCGTGGCCAACGACGTCTCGCCCGCTACCGGCATCATGGGCGGCAGCGAGAACGCCGTGACCCTGATTACCGCCAAGGGGTCCGAGGACTGGCCGCGCATGGGCAAGGACGCCGTGGCCCGCCGCCTGGCAGAGCGCATCGCGGCAGAGCTGGCGCCATGACCCCGCTGGTGCTTCGCCTTGTCAGGGACGCGGGCGCGGACCCCGACGTGCCCCTGCCCGCCTATGAAACCGCAGGCGCGGCCGGCGCCGACCTACGCGCCAACCTCGCGCCCGAGGATCGCGCGGCGGGCCTGACGCTGGCACCGATGGACCGGCGCATCGTGCCGACCGGCCTGCGGCTGGAACTGCCGCAGGGGTACGAGGCGCAGGTGCGGCCCCGATCCGGCCTTGCCGCCAGGCATGGCGTCACCGTGCTGAACGCGCCGGGCACCATCGACGCGGACTATCGCGGACCGCTTGGCGTGCTTCTGGTCAACCTTGGCAGCGCGCCCTACGTCATCGCGCATGGCGAACGGATTGCACAGATGATCGTGGCCCCGGTGGTACAGGTGAGCATCACGCAGGTCGAGGACCTGGGAGAAACCGCACGCGGCGCGGGCGGCTTCGGCTCGACAGGCCGCGGCTGATGGTCTGGTTCCTGATCGCGGCGGCCGGGCTCTGGGTCCTCGGCCGCCAGATGAAGGCACCCACCCAGGCGCGCTGGCTGATGATCGGGCTGCTTTACGTCGCGGTGCTGGCCGCGCTGGTGATCCTGCCCGATGGCAACCCCTTGCAACGCACGCTCGGCGGAACCCTTGGCGAATGGCTGGTGCTGGGCGCGCTGATCGCGGTCGTCTGGGGCTATCGCAGGGTCTTGCGCCGCCTTCAAAGCCGCGCCGATGCCGTGCAGGCCGCCGCTGCCCCGCCGCCGTCCGGGAAACTCGAAGGCGTGGAACTGGAGCGCTACGCCCGCCACATCGTCCTGCGCGAGATCGGCGGCCCGGGCCAGAAGCGCCTGAAAGAAGCCCGCGTGCTGGTGATCGGCGCCGGTGGGCTGGGGGCACCCGCGCTGATGTACCTGGCCGGCGCCGGCGTCGGCACCATCGGCGTGATCGACGGCGACACCGTCGAGAACACCAACCTGCAGCGCCAGATCATCCACACCGACGCCCGCATCGGCATGCCCAAGGTGTTCTCCGCCGAAGCCGCGATGCAGGCGCTGAACCCCTATGTGACGGTGCGCCCCTATCACCGCCGCCTGACGCCCGAGATCGCCGGCGACCTCTTCGCCGACTATGACCTGATCCTCGACGGCAGCGACAATTTCGAGACACGCTACCTTGCCAATGCCGCCGCCACCGCGCGGGGCGTGCCGCTCATCTCGGGCGCGCTCAGCCAGTGGGAGGGCCAGATCAGCACATTTCACCCGGCCGCGGGCGCGCCCTGCTACCGCTGCATCTTCCCACAGGCCCCGGCGCCGGGCCTTGCGCCCTCTTGCGCCGAGGCGGGCGTGCTGGGCCCCCTGCCCGGCGTCGTGGGCGCCATGATGGCGGTCGAGGCCGTCAAGGAGATCGCAGGCGCGGGCGAGGGGCTGCGCGGCCGGATGCTGATCTACGACGCGCTTTATGGCGAGACGCGGGTCATGCGCCTGTCCCGGCGCGCGGACTGCCCCGATTGCGGCGGACTGGCAGAGGCCGCTACCGCGACATAGATCAACGCCAGACCACAGGAGACGTCCATGACCAACCCGCTTCTGCAAGACTGGCAGACCCCGTTCGAATTGCCGCCCTTCGACGCCATCAGGGACGACGATTTCGCGCCAGCCGTGGATGCCGCGCTGGATCAGGCCCGCGCCGCCATCGCGCGCATCGCCGACGCCCCCGAACCGTCCAGCTTTGCCAACACGATCGAGGCGCTGGAAGCCGCCGATGCCATGCTGAACCGCGTGCTGGGCGTGTTCTTCAACCTCGCGGGCGCCGACAGTAATCCGGCCCGGCAAGAACTTCAGCGCGCGTTCTCGCCGAAGCTGGCGCAGTACGGCTCCGAGATCACGATGAACAAGGCGCTGTTCGAGCGGATCGAAGCGCTGTGGCAGGCGCGCGATACGCTGGACCTGACCGAGGAACAGGCCCGCCTTCTCTACCTGACCCGGCGCGGCTTCGTGCGCGCGGGCGCCGCGCTGGAGGGCGAGGCCGCCGAACGCCTGAAGGCCGTCAAGGAACGGCTGGCCGTCCTTGGCACGCAGTTCACCCAGAACCTGCTGGCAGACGAGGCCGACTGGTCCATGCCGCTTGCCGAGGCCGACCTTGAGGGCCTGCCCGGTTTCGTCGTCGCCGCCGCCCGCGCGGCGGGCGAGGAGCGCGGCGCCGGGGGCCCCGTCGTCACCCTGTCGCGGTCGGTCATCGTGCCCTTCCTGCAGTTCTCGCCCCGGCGCGACCTGCGCGAAACCGCCTGGCGCGCCTGGTCGGCCCGCGGGGCCAACGGCGGCGACACCGACAACCGGGCCATCGCTGCCGAAACGCTGGCCCTGCGCGAGGAACGCGCGCGGCTTCTGGGCTATGACAGCTTTGCCGCCTTCAAGCTGGAGACCGAGATGGCCGGCACGCCCGAGGCGGTCGAGGACCTGCTGATGCAGGTCTGGCAGCCCGCCCGCGCGGCCGCCATGGCCGACGCCGAGGCTCTGACGGAAATGCTCCACGCCGACGGCATCAACGGCGCGCTGGAGCCGTGGGACTGGCGATACTATTCAGAGAAGCGGCGCAAGGCCCTGCACGACCTCGATGAGGCGGAACTGAAGCCCTACCTGCAACTCGACCGGATGATCGAGGCCGCCTTCGACGTGGCCGGGCGCCTCTTCGGCCTGACGTTCCGGCCCGTTGACGCGCCGCTTTATCACCCCGACGTCCGCGCGTGGGAGGTCCTGCGCGATGGCCGGCACATGGCAGTCTTCCTTGGCGACTACTTCGCGCGCGCCTCGAAACGCTCGGGCGCCTGGTGCTCGGCCTTCCGCCAGCAGCAAAGGCTTGCCGGCGACATCCGCCCGATCGTGGTGAACGTCTGCAACTTCGCCAAGCCGTCTACGGGGCAGCCCGCGCTTCTGTCCTGGGACGACGCGCGCACGCTGTTCCACGAATTCGGCCACGCGCTGCACCAGATGCTGTCGGACGTCACCTATGAAAGCATCTCGGGTACGTCCGTGGCGCGCGACTTCGTGGAACTGCCCAGCCAGCTTTACGAACACTGGCTAGAGGTGCCGCAGGTGCTGGCCCGCCACGCCACCCATGCGGACACCGGCGCGCCCATGCCCTACGACCTGCGCGACAGGCTGCTGGCGGCGGCGACCTACGACATGGGCTTCCAGACCGTGGAATACGTCGCCTCCGCGCTGGTCGACCTGCGCTTTCACCAGGGCGCGGCGCCCGCCGACCCGATGGCGCGGCAGGCCGAGGTGCTGGAAGAGATCGGCATGCCCGCCGCCATCGGCATGCGCCACGCCACCCCGCATTTCGCCCATGTCTTCGCGGGCGACGGCTATTCCAGCGGCTACTACAGCTACATGTGGTCCGAGGTGATGGACGCCGACGCCTTCGCCGCCTTCGAGGAGACCGGCGACGCCTTCGATGCCGACACCGCCGGAAAGCTGGAACGCTTCATCCTGTCGGCGGGCGGCTCTGCCGAGGCGGACGCGCTCTACACCGCGTTCCGGGGCCGGATGCCGGGGGTCGAGGCCCTGCTGCGCGGACGCGGGCTGGACAAGGCGGCCTGACGCGGGACCTGCGCCGGCGGCCTACCGCTGGCGCAGCTTGTCCATCACCCGGCCCCAACCGCCGGGCGAGACCACGAAAGACAGCGCAAAGCCCGCGCAGAACCCGGCAAGGTCGGCCAGCCAGTCGTTGCCGCCGCCGAAGAGCAGCCCGAAGATCAGCTGCACCGCCATCAGAAGGCCGATCAGCAGGAAGGCCCGCATCTGGTTCTCGCCCGTGGCGGCCAGCCGGACCCACAGCAGGAAGGTATAGGCCCCGATCAGCCCGTAGACGGCCGGATAGCCCCCGATCAGCGGCATGGGATCGTCAAGGATCAGGCCATAGGCAAGCGCGCCCGCAAGGGCCGAGCCGAAGAATACCACCAGCACCGCCAGCGGGTGAAAGATCTCTCCCACCATCTTGCCCAGCGCCAGCAGGAAGACGACGACGAACAGCATGTGCGCAAACCCCACATGCACGAAGAGGTAGCTGAGAAAGCGGATCACGTGTTCCATCGGCCAGCGGTTGTTGGCCAGCATCCAGTCCATGATATCGCCGGAAAACGCGTAGCGTTGCAGCGCCGACAGCCGCCAGCCCACCGCCTCGGGACCGCCGACAAAGCCGCGCGCGCCCATCTGGAACACCAGTTCGATACCCACGATCACGATCACCAGCGCCAGCACGACGGGCGGAATCGGGTTCACCGGCGACACGTTGGGATTGCTGCTCATCCTCTGGCTTCCTTGACGCCTTTGCGCCCCAGCGTTAAGCGAGCGCGGCGCAGAAATCCAGACGGAGTGACTAGTATGACCGAGGCGGCGTTCACGCAGCGCGTCTTTTCCGGCATCCAGCCCTCGGGCGGGCTGACGCTGGGCAACTACCTCGGCGCGCTCAAGCGCTTCGTCGAGATGCAGGACGAAGGCGGCTACGAGACGATCTATTGCATCGTGGACATGCACGCGATCACGGCAAAGCTTCTGGATCCCGCGACGCTGGCCCAGAACACCCGAGAGCTTTGCGCGGGCTTCATCGCCGCGGGCATCGACCCGTCCAGGTCGATCCTCTTCAACCAGAGCCAGGTCGCCGAACACGCCCAGCTGGCCTGGATCTTCAATTGCATCGCCCGGCTTGGCTGGATGCAGCGGATGACCCAGTTCAAGGACAAGGCGGGCAAGAACGCCCAGAACGAATCCTTGGGCCTGTTCGCCTATCCCGCGCTGATGGCCGCCGACATCCTTGCCTATCACGCGACCCATGTTCCGGTGGGCGAGGACCAGAAACAGCACCTGGAACTGACGCGCGACATCGCCGCCAAGTTCAACAACGATTACGGGGTGGAGTTCTTCCCGATGACCGAGCCGGTGATCGAGGGTGCCGCCACCCGCGTGATGAGCCTGCGCGACGGCTCGAAGAAGATGTCCAAGTCCGACCCCTCGGACATGAGCCGCATCAACCTGACCGACGACGCCGACGCCATCGCGCAGAAGATCCGCAAGGCCCGCACCGACCCAGAGCCGCTGCCGTCAGAGGCCAAGGGCCTGGAAGAGCGGCCCGAGGCGCGCAACCTCGTCAACATCTACGCCGCGCTGGCCGACATGAGCGTGGACCAGGTGCTGGCCGAGATGGGCGGCCAGCAGTTCTCCGAGTTCAAGCCGCGCCTGGCGGACCTGGCCGTCGCGCGGATGTCCCCGATCTCGACCGAGATGTCGCGCCTGATGGAAGACCCGGCCGAAATCGACCGCATCCTGGCCGGTGGCGCCGAGCGCGCGCGCGCGGTCGCGGCGCCCATCGTGAAGCGCACCTACGAGATCGTGGGCATGGTCGGGTCCTGACGGCGCCCGGCCAGGCCGGGACCGGCCGCCGCCTGCCGCCGTCCGATCGGCCCGGCGGCGCCATGTTTCCATCTGGACCCCGCCATGCGCTGCCCATACCTTGCCCCGCAAGGAGGACGACGCATGGCGACAGGCACCAACATCAGGACGTGGTTTCAGGGCGAATGGCACGACGGTGACGTGCCGATCATGCGCGCGGCCGATCATGGATCCTGGCTCGGCACCACGGTGTTCGACGGCGCCCGCTATGTCGATGGCGTCGCCCCCGACCTCTTGGCACATTGCGCCCGCGTGAACCGCTCGGCCGAAGCGCTGATGATCCAGCCGACCGTGACGCCAGAGGACATGGTCCAGATCATCTGGGACGGCCTGAACACCGCGCCAAAGGATGCCGCGATCTACATCCGGCCGATGTACTGGGCGCTGGAAAGCGACTACCTGGGCATCCTGCCCAAGGTCGGCCCTACCGGCTTCTGCGTCTGCCT
>JAUIIC010000226.1 GCA_030431935.1 Alphaproteobacteria bacterium
CAGACCTGCACCATGGACGAGGTGCCGACCAGCGTGATGTCGCGGCCTTCGCGCAGGATGTTGGCCTGGCCGAAGGGGATCAGGTACTCCTCTTCCGGGACCGGGGCCTTGTCGTTGTACATCAGCTTGTCTTCGAAGATCACGACCGGGTTGTCGTCGCGGATCGCGGTCTTCATCAGGCCCTTGGCCTCGTAGGCGGAACTGGGCATCGCCACCTTAAGGCCCGGGATATGGGCCACCAAGGCGTGCAAGGATTGCGAGTGTTGCGCGGCGGACCGGCGGGTCGCGCCGAGGTTGGTGCGCAGGACCAGCGGCACGTTCAGCTTGCCGCCCGACATGTAGTGCGTCTTGGCCGCCTGATTGCAGAGCTGGTCCATCACGAGGAACAGGAAGTCGCCGAACATCAGATCGACGACGGGGCGCGAGCCGGTCATGGCGGCCCCCACGGCGATGCCCATGAAGCCCGGCTCGGCGATGGGCGTGTCGATGATCCGGTCGGGGCCGAACTCCTCGACAAGGCCGGACAGAACCTTGAAGGGCGTTCCGGCCTCTGCCACGTCCTCGCCGATCACGAAGACGGTGGGATCGCGGCGCATTTCCTCGGCGATGGCCTCGTTCACGGCCTTGGACAGGGTGATTTCGCGCATCTTGTGCTCCTCAGGCCGTGGCGTGGGGGATGTCGGTGAAGACGTGCATGTCGACCTCGGCCGCGTCGGGGTAGGCGGCGTCGAGCGCGTATTGCACGGCGGCCTCGGCATCGGCGCGGATGTCCTCGTTGATGGCCACGAGGTCCTCGGCGGTGACGATGCCTTCGGATTCCAGCCACTTGCCGAAATTGGTGATCGGGTCGCGGACCGTCTTCCACTCTGCTTCCTCGTCCTTCGAGCGGTAGTAGTCGCGGTTGATGTCGCCGACGTGGTGGCCGTGGTAGCGGTAGGTCATCAGTTCGAGGAAGAACGGGCCCTCGCCCTTGCGGCAGCGGTCGACAAGCTGCTGGGTCAGGGTGTTGACCGCCAGCACGTCCTGGCCGTCGACGGTGTGGGCCTCTATCCCGAAGGCTTCGGCACGGGCGGTGATCGAGCCTGCGGCGATCTCGTCGGTGCGGGTGTATTCGGAATAGCCGTTGTTCTCGCAGGCGTAGATGACGGGAAGCTTCCAGAGCGCGGCCATGTTCATGACCTCGTACATCAGGCCCTGCGCGGTGGCGCCGTCGCCGAAGAAGCAGACGGTGACATCCTTCGTGCCCAGCCGTCTGGCCGAGAGCGCCGCGCCGGTGGCGATGCCCATGGAGCCGCCGACGATGGCGTTGGCGCCGAGGTTGCCGTTCGACTGGTCGGCGATGTGCATGCTGCCGCCCTTGCCGCGGCAGTAGCCCTCGGCCTTGCCCAGAAGCTCGCAGAACATCTCGCGGAACGCGGCGCCCTTGGCGACGCAATGGCCGTGGCCGCGGTGGGTCGAGGTGATCTTGTCCTCGGGCGTCAGTGCCTCGCAGATGCCGACGGCGACGGCCTCTTGCCCGGAATACATGTGGGTCAGGCCGGGCATCTTGGCCGACAGATACAGCTGGTTGGCGTTGTCCTCGAACGCGCGGATGCGGACCATCTGGCGGTACATGCGCAGGTAGGCGTCGGTGTTGGTCTTGGCTTTGGCCATGTCGGTCCTCCTGGCGGGCCCCGTCCCGGGTGGGGCGGGGCCGCGCGGATCAGTAGCGGTTGGCGATGGGCAGCTCTTCGGCGGGGAAGAGCGAGATCACCTCGCAGCCGGTGTCGGTGACGACGACCTCTTCCTCGATGCGCGCGGCGGAATAGCCGTCCTTGGCGGGGCAGTAGGTTTCCAGCGCGAAGACCATGCCGGTCTGGATCTCCATCGGGTTGTCGAGGCTGACGGCGCGGCTGATGATCGGGCGTTCGTGCAGCGCAAGCCCGAGGCCGTGGCCGAACTGCAGTCCGAAGGCGGCAAGCTCGTTGGGGAAGCCCAGCGATTCCGCGGTGGGCCAGAGTTTCGCCACCTGGTCGGTGGTGACGCCGGGCTTGATCGCGGCGATGGCGTCGTCCAGCCATTCGCGGGCGCGCACATAGGCGTCGTTCTGCACAGGCGTGGCGCGGCCGATGTTGAACGTGCGGTAATAGCAGGTGCGGTAGCCCTGGTAGGATTGCAGGATGTCGAAGAAGGCCTGGTCGCCGGGGCGGAAGTAACGGTCGGTGAAGTTGTGGGGGTGCGGGTTGCAGCGTTCGCCCGAGATCGCGTTGATCGCCTCGACGTCGTCCGAGCCCATCTCGTAGAGCATCTTGTTGGACAGCGCGACGATGTCGTTTTCGCGCACCCCGGGTTTCAGTTCCTCGTAGATCATGTGGTAGACGCCATCGACCATGCTGGCGGCCTGGGTCAGAAGCTGGATTTCGTCCCAGTTCTTGATCTCGCGCGCGGAGAGCATGATCTGCTGTCCGTCCACGACCTTGAGCCCGGCCTCTTGCAGGGCGTGGAACATGGCGGTTTCCGCATAGTCGACACCCACGGGCATGTCGGCCATGCCGGCGTCGCGGATCAGGCCGGCGATTTCCTCGGCGTAAAGCTTCATCAGGCCGAAGCTGGGCGGGATGGTGCCGCGCATGCCCACCACGCCTGCGCGGCAATGATCGGGTTCCAGCCAGTCCGAGAACTTCTTGTGATGCACGGCGGCAGAGCCGAAGTCCCAGACATAGGGGCTGTCGTCGCCCGTCATCAGGGCGAAACGGCACATCTTGTCGCGTTCCCATTCGCCGATCTTGGTGCCCGAGACGTAACGGATGTTGTTGACGTCGAAGAGCAGGAGCGAGCCGCAGGGACTGTTCTTGAGCGCCTGGTGCGCGCGGCCCAGCCGGTAGCGGCGCAGGCGGTCGTGATCGACGCGGCGTTCGAAGTCGACCGAGGTATGGCCCCAGGCCGGCAGGCGGCCTTCCCAGCGCCAGTGCGGGTCGAGATCGGCGGGTTGCAGGATGTTCGGGGTCAGGGCACGGGTCATGGGATCCTCGCGATGGGGAATGGCCGCCCTGGCCCGCCCTTGCGGGCGGTCCGAGGGAGCGGCGGGTCTGGGACGAGACAGCCCGTCAGGGCTGGCGAGCGGGGGTCACTGGATGCACCAGCCGCCGTCGATGTGGATCATCTGGCCGGTCATGTAGTCGCTGTCGGAACTGGCGAGGAAGGCGGCGGTGCCCTTGACGTCGTCGGGGTAGCTGACGCGCTTTATCTGAAGGGCGTCGCGCACGATGTCCTCATACGCCTGGCCTTCGCGGTCCTTGAAGCCGATGTCCACCAGGTCCTTGTCGAGCTGTTCCCAGAGCGGCGTGACCACCACGCCGGGGGCATAGCCGTTGACGGTGATGTTGTGTTCCGAAAGCGCTACCGCGCCGCAATGGGTCAGCGCGAGGCAGCCATATTTCGAGGTGCAGTAGACGGTGACGTCGACCAGCGGCTTGCGCGAGGCGATCGAGCCCACGTTGATGATCTTGTAGGGAAAGTCCTGCGGGCCCTGGGCGATCATCTGGCGGGCGGTTTCCTGCATGCCCAGCCACATCGCCTTTGTGTTGACGTTCATGATCATGTCCCAGTTGTCTTCGTCGATATCCATGAAGAACCGGGGCTTGTTCAGGCCGGCGTTGAAGAGGCCGACGTTGATCGAGCCGAAGGCCTCGACCGTGGCGGCGACGGCGGCGGCGTTGTCCTCGCGCTTGGTGACGTCCATGCGCACGGCGATGGCGCGGCCGTTGCCTGCGGCGTTGATGCGGCCCGCCACCTCGGTGGCGGCGTCGTGGTCCAGATCGCCAAGACAGACGTTGGCCCCCTGTTCGGCGAAATGCTCTGCATTCGCCGCACCCATCCCCCGGCCGGCGCCGGTGATGAGAATGTTTTTACCTTTCAAGCGGTTGGGGTCCATCGTCTCCTCCTCATGTCACGAATGCCCTGATGATCTGAAAAGCGCGTCGGCGCGCGCCTGCGCGTTGGCCAGCGTTTCCGCCGGCGTGTTTATGCCGCGCAGCATGTCGTGGAATTCCTCGCCGCAGATCTGGATGATGTCGCAGATCTGGGGGACCGGTGGACGCGGCCAGAATTGCAGCTCGTCCCGCCAGGACATGGCATCGACGGCCTCGAAGATCGGCGAGAGGTTGCGCACCTCTGGGTCGGCGGCGACGGAATAGCGCGGGTTCGTCCGCCCGCCGTTCTGCACGAAGAGCTTTTGCGCCTGGGGCGATGTGAAGACCAGGAGCGCCTCTGCCGCGGCGGCGCGGCGTTCGGGCGGCAGGTTGGCCGGGATGCCGAGGCAGTAGCCGCCAACCGGCGCGACGGGCGCGGAATCCGGCCCCGGCGGATGTGGCAGATACCCGGTGCGCCCGTGCGCGGGCGAGGCGGCGTCGAGCTCGAAATACGGGGCGAGCAGGGTATAGCCGTAGGCCATCGCCAGCGTGCCGGCGGCATAGGGGCGGATACGTTCGTACCAGGACATCGACAGGATGTCGGGGGGCGAGTAGCGCAGAAGGTTCAAAAGGTACTCGGCGGCGGCGCGCCCGGCCTCCGTGTCGATCTGCGGACGGAAGGCGCCACGGGCGAGATCGTCGGTATCGAACCCGCCGACGATGGCCGGAAGGTCGAGGACGGGCTGGCCGAAGTCGGCCAGCGTCATCAGGACGGTGTGGCCGAGCGCGGTGCCGCGTGCAGCGTTCCAGGCAATGCCGTAGAAACCGCGCTGGGGGTCGTGCAGGGCGCGCGCGGCCTCCAGCAGTTCGTCGGTGGTGGTGGGCGGTGCAAGGCCGGCCTCGGCGAAAAGGTCGGTGCGGTAGAACAGCAGCTCCGGCGTGGTCTGGGCCGGCACGCCGTAGGGCCGCCCGTCCCAGTGCACCGCCTTCCATCCCGCGGTGTGGAAATCGGCCGGATCGACGCGGGCCACGTCCATCACCTCGTCCAGCGGCATCAGCACGCCTTGCTCGGCGAACCCGCCCACCCAGGGCAGGTCGACGGCGATGATGTCGTAGCGGCTGACCTTGCGTTCGGCGTTGCGGATCGCTTCGACGCGCAGGCGGTCGATGGAAAAGGCGCGCTGCTGGATTTGTGTGCCGATGGTCTGTTCGAACTGGCGCTTGAGGTTGTCCATGACCATGAAGGTCGGGTCGCCATGGACCAGCACGCGGATACCGCCCGCGACCTTGAGCGGTTCGGCCAGCACCTGCAGCGGCGGGATCGAGTGAGCGGCCATGTAGGAGCCGCCGTAGTAGTAGTCTTCTACGTCGGGTTTCTTCTCGGCGCCGCCGAACTGTGCCTCGGCGAGGCGACGGATGCGGCCCGACATCTGCATCCATTGCTCCAGCAGCTTTTCGCTGGGATGCATGGAAAAGCTCTTTCCGGTGCGGGTGCGCGGACGCTGTTCGACCAGCCCGGCGTCGAGCATGTCCTTGAGCCGACGGTTGGCGGTGGCATAGGGCACGCGCGCGGCGGCGATCAGCGAACTGGGCGTGACGATCTTGCCGTCGAGATGGCCGCGCAGCAGGTGAAGCGTCATGCGGAAATAGGGATTGGGCGAGAACAGCTCTATCGCGTCCTCCAACTCGTCACCGAAGGCTTCGAGAAAGGACAGGTCCTGCAGCATCTCGGTCTTGATCCGAGGCGCCATGAGCAGGCCTTCGCTATGTCTCGCCATCTGGTTCATTCCGCGCCGCTGTGCCTTCTGCCCTCTGCGCCGGCGTGGACCCAAGGAATCATCCGTTGTGGATATTTCTGAATCAGCCATCGAGCGCCTCCTTCGAAATGTTCAGATTGAGGGTCACAGCGTATCCGAAAAAATATCCATATTGAAAATTCTGTGGTTCAGACTGGACATTTTTTGTGCGTTTTGGCTGACTGGAAACTCGCACACTCCAGCCCATCGTCCAGGAGGACGTCCGTTGATTCCCCGTTCCATGCGGGGCGGGGATCGGAATTTCGCAGAAGACTGCCGGGAGGAGACCCACATGACATTTCGCACCGTACTGGCCGCATCCGCGGCGACCGTGGCGCTGACCAGCGCGGCGTTCGGCGCCGGCCATGAGAAGATGACCATCGGCATCACGCAGAACAACGTCGGCGTCGACAGCTACCAGACGACCTATGAAAAGGCGTTCATCGCGGCCGCCGAGGCCAACGATTCCGTCGAGGTCGTGGTCCTCGACGCGGGTGGCGACGTGGCGCGCCAGATCGCCCAGATGGAAGACCTGATCCAGCAGGAAGTCGATGCCATCATCATCTGGCCGACGAACGGCGAAGCGGTGATCCCCGCCGTGCGCAAGGCCTACCAGGCCGACATTCCGGTGATCGTCACGAACTCGAACATCGCCGAGCAGGGTTTCGACTTCGTCGCGTCGTTCTCGGGGCCCGACAACATCACGCAGGGGTCGCGGTCGGCCGAGATCATGTGCGACAAGTTCAAGGAGATGGGCATCGAGAACGAAGCCCGTGTTGTCCAGATCAGCGGCCAGCCCGGGTACACGACGGCGATCGAACGCCAGAAGGGCTTTGACGATCGTCTGCCCGAGGTCTGCCCGAACGTGACCCTGGTCGAGACGCAGCCCGGCGACTGGAACCGCGAGAAGTCGCAGAAGGTGATGGAAGCCTTCCTGGTGAAGTACGACGACATTGATGGCGTCTACTCGGGCGACGACAACATGGGCGTCGGCGCACTGAATGCCGCCAAGGCTGCCGGGCGCGAGGGCATCATCTTTGTCGGTGCCACGAACTTTGCCGTGGGCTACGAGGCGATGGAGCGTGGCG
>JAUIIC010000009.1 GCA_030431935.1 Alphaproteobacteria bacterium
GGCGCCAGCGGGGCCGAGCGCATCGCCAACTCGGGCCTCCTGCTCTTCCCCGAAGGCGACACCGTCGCGCTGGACGAACCCATGTTCGGCACCGAGATGGCCGAAACCCTGTCCGATTTCGACTTCTACGCCGACACCCGCGTTACGCTCGCCGCCGTCGAGGTGCCGCAGCACCGGATGCCGGCCCAGGTGTTCTATCTTCCCGCTCTGCTGCTGCTGGGGCTCGTGATACTGCTGCAACGCCGCCGCCAGACGAAACCGGCGTTCTAGAAAGGCAAGGCCATGTTCAAGACCGTCCTCCTGCCCGTCGACCTCTCTGCCCCGCCCAGCTGGGAAAAGGCGCTGCCCGCCGCGCTGCGCCTGATCCAGCCCGAGGACGGCACGCTGCATGTCGCCACCGTCCTGCCCGACTTCGGCATGTCCGTGGTCGGCACCTATTTCGACAAGGACTTCGAGGCACGTGCGCTGCATGACGTGGGCGAGCAGCTGTCGGCCTGGGTCGCCGCGCATGTGCCCGCCGGCACCGACGTTCACCCCCACGTCCTGCACGGCCGGGTCTATGACCAGATCATCGGGGCGGCCGACCGGCTGGACGTGGACGCCATCGTCATGGGCTCGCACCGGCCGGAACTGTCGGATTACCTGCTGGGCCCGAACGCGGCCCGGGTCGTCCGCCACGCCCGCCAGTCCGTTTTCGTCGTGAGAGGCTAGCGGCATGGCAAACCATCTCTTCGGCCGATCCTCGGCCGCCATGCCCACCGCCGTCCGGGGCGAGGGCTGCTATATCCACGACGCGCAGGGCCGCGCCTATCTCGACGGGTCGGGCGGGGCGGCGGTGTCCTGCCTCGGTCATTCCGATGAGAAGGTGCGCGCAGCGATCCACGACCAGCTCGACAAGCTCGCCTTTGCCCATACCGGCTTTTTCAACACCGAGGCCGCCGAGGCTCTGGCCGACAAGCTGATCGCCAACGCCCCCGAGGGGATCGACCGTGTCTACCTGCTGTCCGGCGGGTCAGAGGCGGTCGAGGCCGCGATCAAGCTCGCCCGCCAGTATCACCTGGAAAACGGCCAGCCCGAGCGCCACAAGCTCATCGCCCGCAGGCAAAGCTATCACGGCAACACGCTCGGCGCGCTGGCCGCCGGCGGCAACGCGTGGCGGCGCGAGAAATACGCGCCGCTTCTCGTGGAAACCCACCACATCGACCCCTGTTTCGACTATCACTACCGACGCGACGACGAAACGCCCGAGGCCTATGCCGAACGTGCCGCCGGCGCACTCGAACAGGAGATCCTGTGCCTCGGCCCGGAAACGGTGATGGCCTTCATCGCCGAACCCGTGGTCGGCGCCACCGCCGGTGCGGTCCCCCCCGTCGGCGACTACTTCCGCCGCATCCGCGAGATCTGCGACCGTCACGGCGTCCTGCTGATCCTCGACGAGGTGATGTGCGGCATGGGGCGGACGGGCACGCTCTTTGCCTGCGAGCAGGACGGCATCGCCCCGGACATCGTCACCATCGCCAAGGGGCTTGGGGCGGGCTACGCCCCCATCGGCGCCATGCTGTGCAGCGGCACCATCTACGACGCCATCGCCCAGGGCTCCGGCAGCTTTCAGCATGGCCACACCTACCACGGCCACCCGTTGGCCGCCGCCGCCGGGCAGGCGGTGCTGGGCCGCATCCTCGACGACGGACTGCTGGCGCAGGTCCGCGACAAGGGCGACACGCTCAGCGCCGCGCTGCACGCCCGCTTCGGCCAGCACCCCCATGTGGGCGACATCCGCGGGCGCGGGCTGTTCCGCGCCATCGAACTTGTCGAGGACCGCGAGACGAAGCGCAGCTTCGACCCCGCGCGCAAGCTGCACGCCCAGGTCAAGGCGCGGGCGATGGACGCGGGGCTGATCTGCTATCCGGCGGGCGGCACGGTCGACGGCAGGAACGGTGACCACGTGCTTCTGGCCCCGCCCTTCATCATCTCCGAGGCGGAAATCGACATGCTGGTGGATCGCCTGGCCTGCGCGGTGGATGCGGCACTGGCCACCTGACCGGGCGGCCCTCCGGACACCGATCACGGAAAAATCACGGCGATGCCCTAGGCAGGGTCCGACAGCGCCCTGCCGAAGGACTCGCCAATATGTTCGCCCATGCCAGAGAGACCAGGAAGCCGCGTCCCAGCCCCGCACAGCACGTCGCGCTGCCGCGCAACGCGGGCTACTTCTTTCCCGCCGCGGCAGCCGCAGGGCCGCGCACCGCCGGCACCATCGAGGCCCTGGCGCGGGCGCTTGCGGATCAGCCGCGCCCCAAGCCGGACCGCGCGCCGATCCCCGCGCTCTATGCCGACTGGGCGGAACTGGTGGCGGGCGACCTTGGCTGTGCCGTGCCCTCCGGCACGACGGAAACCGGACGGCCCGGGACCGTGACCCTGCCGCGCGCCAGCAACGGGCGGCTGGACCTGTCGTCGCTTCGCGGGGAAACGCCCCGTTCCTGCGGCTGGCTGGCCGAGGCCCTGGGCCGCGCCCAGCGCCGGCTGCTGATATCGGCACCCGCCCAGGGACTGTGCGCCGGCACGGCAGAGGCCGCCAGTGCATGGGCCCGCCGCCAGGTCAGCTGGAGCTGGCAGTGGCTCGTCCTCAACCAGTTCCTGCCCACCATCGCCGATGACTGGATCCTGGCAGAGGTCGTCCGGGACGGGGCGCCGCTCTACCGCCAGTTCCGCAAGAGCATGGCGCCCGGGCTGGTCGGCGACCTACCGGTTCCCGTCGAGTTCAGCTGCGCCGCCTTCGGCTTTGTCGCCTCGATGGCGCGGCCCGGCCGCCCCGGCCCGGGCATGCCGGGCTTTGGGCTCGCGGCGCTTCGGGTGCTCGACCCGATGGCGGCAGCTGTCGGCAACGCGACCGGTCCGGCCCCTGGCCTGGCACGCCTCGCCTCGACGGCACGCCGCATCGACACTTGCATCGCGCCCTCGCCCGATACCGCCGAGCCCGCCGCCGCGATGGCACTCGACCACCTCCGCGCCGGCCTGCGGATCGAACTGCCCAGCGCACAGGCCTGCCTCGACGGGCTGGAGGATATGGGCATCGTCCTGCCGCGCCTCTCGCCCGACGAGCTTGCCTCGGGATCGGCCGGCGCCGCGATCCGCGCCGGCCGTTTCCACGAGGATACGCCGCTGTGGTTCTACATCCTGAAAGAGGCGGAACTGCGCGAACACGGCGCCCGGCTCGGCGCGCTCGGCAGCCGTCTGGTGGCCGAAACACTGGTGGGCATCGTCCAGTGCGACCCGACCTCCTACTGGCAGGCCGGCGGCTCGGACGCGGGGCGCTGGCACCCCAACGACGGCCCCAAGCCGCTGGCGCGCCCACTCAGCAGCCTTGAAGAGATCCTGCACGTGGCCCACGCCCCCTGACCACGCCGATGCCCACGCACGGACCCGACAGGCCCATCCGGGCTTGCCGGATCGCGCGGAACGACTACCCTGCGACGGCCGTTCCAGGCAGGCCGTGACGAGTGACCCGGAGGAAGAAGATGACGACAGCCAACACGTCCAACACATCGAACACGTCCAATACGTCAAACACATCCAATACGTCGAACACCTCCAACACGTCGAACACATCCAACACCTCGAACACCTCGGGGCTGGAATTCGCCCATGCAGGGTCCGGCAGTTCGGCCTTCCTCAGCCGCACGCTCCTCGACAGCGCCGCCGAGGCGGCCGAGACCATTCCCCATGCCTCGGTCGACATCGACCCGGCGCGCATCGCCCCGCGCGATCCCGGCGCCGCGTTCCGGGCCATGAACCCGCGCCACCGGGCCGAACTGCTGGTCTCGGCCCTGATGGACGGCATCGACGCCGTGCCGCTCGGCCCGACCGAGGCCGGGGGCTGGTTCACCGGCGACCTGACGGACCACCAGATCGCGGGCCTGACGATTGGCGGCTCTACCGTCCCCGTCACCGCGCTGGCGCGCGGCGCCTCGGACCAGGCCTACTGGACGCGCCAGCTGCGCGAGGTCCTGGCGCTGGCCTCGGAACGCTGGATCCGCATGGACGAGATCGTCGCCCAGCAGACCGATATCCTCAGCTACCTCGCCCTGCCCGCGCGGCTGGGGCCGGTGACGCATCCCTGGACCATGGGGTTCCTCGCGGCGGTGCATGAATTCACCGTGCGCGTCACGATCCGGATCAAGGCGATCCATGACATGACCCGCCCGCTGGACTTCGCGCCAGAGGTCGTGCCGGTGATCCAGACCCCGGCCCATTCCGCCTTTCCCAGCGGCCATGCAACGGAATCGCACGCGCTGGCCGAAACGCTTGGCGCGCTCTACGGGCCGCGCACCGGCGCGCTGATCGCCCCGATCGCAGAGCGCATCGCGCTCAACCGCGTGGTGGCGGGGGTGCACTATCCCGTGGATGGCGACGCGGGGCGCGCGCTAGGCCGCCTGCTGGGCCGGATCGCCGTCGCCCGGCTGAAGGGAGAGGCGCTGAGCGTGCAACTCACCCCTGTCGCGGGAAGCTGCCGCGCCGCCGGCGCCGAAGGCACCGTGACGCTGCCCGCCGCGCCGCGCCCGGCGGTCCTCGAATGGATCGCGGGGCGCATCGCCGAGGAACTGGGCGCCTGAGGCCGGGGATGGAGTTTCAGCCGATCCGCCCCGCGCCGGGCACGCCCGGAACGCTGCCCGGGAACCTCTTGCCCGTGGCCCTGTCCTGCCTGCGCGGCGAGGACAGCCGCGCCCGCGCCCTGATCCCGGCGGACGGCACCGCCACAACCCTGATCGAGGCCGCCGACATCGCCGCCGCCCGGCCCTTTCCCGGTGGCGAGGATCACCTGATCGGCCCGCCCGCCCGGGGCCCCGGAAGCCTGCACGCCGATGCCCCCCCCGGTCCGCCCGGCCCGCCCCGCCTGCCGCGCGTCGCGATCATCGACATCGGCACCGCCTTCTGGCTGCCCGCCTTCCGGCGCGCCGACGGCACCCCGGCCTTCACCGCCGTCGCGATGATCGAGGCCGAACCCGATGCCGCCCCCCGCGTGTCGGTGCTGGGCCGCGCCGCCATCGCGGGCCTCTGTGACCTTTTCGACCGCCACGGCAACGGCGCGGTCGTGGCCCGGCTGGCGCAGGCCTACCCCGGCTCGATCTACGGCGACGGTGGCGGCACCCGGCCCGCGCTTGGCCCACGCGGCATGGCGCATGGCACGGCGATGGCCAGCCTGATCCTGCGCGACCGGCCCCTGCCCGGCCTCGTCGCGGTAGAGCTTCCGGCACAGGCCTATCTCGACCGTTCGGGCGACGTGCTGCGCGGACTGGCCGTGCCGGCGGTGGCGCAGGCGATGGCGCTTGCGGGGCCCGGCCCCGCGCCGCTGCACATCGCGCTGTCCTTCGCCTATCTCGGCGGCCCGTCCCCCGCCGCAGGAGACGCCGGCGACCCGCTGCACACGGCGCTCGAAACCACGCTCGCGGCGCGACAGGGGACCACCTGGCTCTACCTGCCCACAGGCAACCAGCTTCAGTCCCGCCAGCACCTGCGCTGCGGCGATATCGCGCCCGGCGCGGGGACAGGCCCGCTGGTCTGGGAGATCCCCGGCGCCGACCCCACGCCCAACACGGTCGAACTGCACTGGACCGGCGCAGGCCCGGTGCGCCTGACCCTGACCGATCCCGCCGGACAGGCGGCACAGGCCACCCTGTCGCCCGGAGACGTGGTCGCCGCCGGGGTGCCCGTCCCGCTGGCCGCGGCGCATCTCAAGGCGCGCGGCGGCTGGCACAGCCTTCGGATCACGCTTGCCCCCACCCGCGGCGCCAATGCCGCGCCCGCCGGTCAGTGGCGCATCGCACTGGACGCCGACCATGCACTCGGCGACCTGCACGGCATGGTGCTGCGCGACGACCCTCCCGGACTGGCCGAACTTGTCCGCGCCAGCCGGCAGTCGCGCTTCTTCGATCCCGCCTATGTCCACCGCCAGCCGAACGGCCTGCCCGTCACCGACGATCCATCGCCCCCCGGCTCGGTGATCCGGCGCCGCGGCACCGCCTCGCATCTGGTGCTGGGTCAACGCACGCGGCGCGTGGCGGTCACCGCACTGGAACTCGGGCGCCGTGGACCCGGCGACGTGCCGGCGCCCTATGCCGGTCGCCTGCCGGACGGGCAAGACGCCGCCGGGCTGTTGCCGGTGGCGGTGGGAACCACCCTGCGGCCCGGCATCGTGACGCGCACGAATGGCGGAGGCGGCCACGCGCGGCTGGCCGGAACCTCCGTCGCGGCGGCCGAAGCGATCCGCATGGCTCTGGGCTAGGGCCGTCAGGTCAACGCCAGACCGAGGCTCCGGAAGGTGTCCAGCGGATAGTCCGGCCGCATCAGGTGGCCGATCTCGAAGCCCGGCTCGACCACGCGCAGGCGGGCGGCATAGCGCTCGGCCTGCGGGACATCGCCGACCAGCGCCGACAGCGCCACCATGTAGCGCAGCGCGGGCCGGTAGCCGGGCATGCCGATGTGGCTTTGCCGGGTATAGTCCAGCGCCTCGTCGACCTTGCCGACCGACAGCGCCGCAAGCGCGCGCTGCATGTGCCAGATGAACTCGTGCCGCAGCCCGCGCGCGGCATCCGACGCCCGGCAGGACAGCGCATAGCTTTCGCCCGGCCGGCCGAGCAGGGTCGCCGCATGGCCCGCCGCGGCCAGCGCATAGGGGTTCACCTCGTCCAGCGCCACGGCCCGCCCGACAAGGTGCCAGCCCCGCTCGGGATCGCCGTCGAGCTTCATCGCCACCTGGGCCGCAAGCGCCAGCACCATCGGGTTCGTCTGCCCCAGAAGCAGCGCCTCGTCGGCCAGTTGGCGCGCCTCGTCGGCCTGCCGCCCGGCGTCGGTGCGCAACTCGATCACGCTGGTCAGCCGCTGGTAGCCGCGCAGCGCCTGCACCAGCGGCAACGCCTCGTCGATCTCGATCAGGCCGGACAGGATGTCCTCGGCCGCGGTGATGTCGCGCCGCTGGCCGGTGAACAGCAGGCCCAGCGCCTGCTGCACCCGGAAGAACCCGTTGCCCCGGAAATCGCGCAGGCCGCGTTCGAAGATGGCCACCAGCACCAGGTTCAGGAAGGCCGCGAACTCGGTGCCCTCGGCGGCACGATCCGGGGGCCCCGGCAGGTGGGTGCGCCCCGACCAAAGGAAATGCCCCTGCCGCGGCGAGATGAGGCGCACCATCACGCGAACGCCGCCGGGGTCCACGGCGCTGCCCATTTCGAGCACGAGGTCGGGCGGCGCGGCATCCTCCGGCACATGCCCGTCCAGTTCCAGCACGATCGGGCCCTGGTCGGCCAGCCGCCGGGCGAGGCCATCGACAAGGTCGTCCTCGATCCAGGGCGCACCGGCGCGTCCGTCCCAACCCTGCCGCGTGATGCGGATGCGCAGGGACCGGCCCGTCACGGCCGGCGCGCCGCCGGCGTCGCGCCCGTCCGCGGCGTGGGAAGCGCGGCCCTCGATCCGGGCCGCGGCCTCAAGGCGCCACTCGTGAAACCCCGGCGTCTCGATGTCCAGTTCCGCCAGGAAATCCTCTGGCCCGCAGCCCGGGGCGATCTCTACCCGAACCTCCGCCGCAAGCCAGACGGCCCATTTGTCGGACATCAACACGTCGCGATGCGGGCCAAGCGCGGTGCGGATGTTGCTCAGCGCGCGCCGGAAGCTGGCACCCCCCTTGTCGGCGGGGCTGTCGCCCCAAAGGGTGTCCTGCAACCAGCTGCGCGCACGCCTACGGCCCGGAGCCAGGGCAAGCATGGCCAGGATCGCGCGCTCTTTCACCGCGCGCGGCGTCATGGAGGCCGACACCAAGGCGCCGGCGCGCACATGCACACCGGCGCCCAGTTCCAGCACCAGGCGATCTGTCATCTGCGTTACCCCCATCCCGACACGACCCCGGCAATCGAGGAGGCGCCGGGCCCCAACGGACAGGCATCCAGCTTGACGTAACGTCAATGCTGCAAGCGCGGGCCGGGGCCGTCAACCGCAACGAACACAAGTCACCGAGATTGCAGCACCGAGTGTCATTTGGGCAAATCGCGCTCAGGGCCAGTCGGCGTGGGATCGCTCGGGGCCCTGAGCGGGGCTTCCGCCAGCGCGCAACCGCCGCCGGTATGTGGCCGGCGGAACCCCGGCACGCAGGCGGAAGAAGGCCGAGAATTGCGCCGCCGTGCGGAAGCCCAGGTGCTGGGCCACCTGGTCCACCGTGCGCGCCGACCGCGCCAGAAGCGTTTCGGCCTCGTGCATCAGCCTTTCGAGAATCAGCTGCTGCGGCGGCCGTCCCAGTTCGCGGGTGCAGATGTCGTGCAGCCGATCCGGCGTCAGGCCCAGCGCCTCGGCATAGCGCGCCACCTTCCAGCGGTCGCGGAAATGCACCTCGAGCAGCTGCCGGAACTGTTGCAGCGCCTGCGGCGCAGGCCCCTGCGTGCCCGCCTCGCCCCGGGCGGGGGCCGCGGCGCGCCACAGCATCACCAGCAACACCCGCACCTGCGCCTCGATCACCGTTTCAGAACCGTCGGCGCGTTCCGCCGCCTCGCGCAGGATCAACTCGAACAGCTGCCCGACCAGCGGGCGCAGCCCGGCCTCGGCATCCAGCGGCAACAGCACGCGGCGATCGGCCGTCAGCCGCAGGTCCGTCGCTTCGGGCCGCATGCCAAGCGCGCTGGTCAGGGCCCGCTCGCCAAGGATCAGCATCGCCCCGGCCATCCCGGCCCGCGCCGTAAGCTGCATCTCGTCCCGCCACGGCAACCAGAGAAGCGCCGGACCCGATATCTCCTCGCTGCCCTCCGCCTTGCCAAGGCGCAGGCGTCCCCGGTCCACCAGCACCACGCGCCAGCTGCGCTCGCCCAGGTCGACGAGCCCGCCAAGCCGCCTGTCCTGCAGGCCGCCGCGCACCGGTTCGGCGTATAGCCCCGGCCCCGGACCGGCCAGAAACCCTGTATTCCGTGACATTCGCCGAATTTTGACAGTATTTTCCCGGATTTCCATATTTTATTTTCGATCCGACACCCAATTATCCCTCTCAACCAAGAACAGAGCTGATCGGCACCGCTGACCGGCCGGGGAGGGGACCGCGTGTTCCAGAGTGATACCGCAGGCTTTCTGCGGCACGACAGTATTGACCGCGACGATGCGGCCGTCGCGGCCGCCGAAGCGGCCGCGGACCGCGCGGCAGCGGCGTTCTGGGACTGGTCTTCCACCGCGCCCGACACAAGGCGCGCACTTCTCCACAACCTTGCCGACGCGATAAGCGACAAGGCCGACGACCTTCGACAGGCCGCCGCGTCAGAGATCGGCGTGGCGCCCGGCTGGGTGGATTTCAACATCACCGTGGCACGGCAGGTCCTGACCACCGCAGCCGACCTGATCCCGCTGCTGGCCGACACCGTCCATGACAACCCCGCCCAGGGCACCCGGTCGATCCTGCGTCGCCAGCCGGTCGGCGTGGTGCTTGGCATCGCGCCCTGGAACGGCCCCATCGTGCTGGCGGTGCGCGCGCTCGCCGGGCCGCTGGCCTGTGGCAACACGGTGGTGCTCAAGGCGTCCGAACACTGCCCCGAAACCCACCGCCTGCTGGTCGACACGCTCAACGACGCCGGCCTGCCCCACGGTGTGGCGAACGTGGTCACCAACCTGCCCGACCGGTCCGAGGCCGTGGTGCAGAGCCTCATCGCGCACCCGGCGGTGCGGCGCATCAACTTCACCGGCTCCACCCGCGTCGGACGCAGCGTGGCACGCATGGCGGCGCTGCACCTGAAGCGCTGTCTGCTGGAACTGTCGGGCAAGGCGCCGCTGATCGTGCTGGAGGACGCCGACATCGACGCCGCGGTCGAGGCCGCCGCCTTCGGCGCCTTCTTCAACCAGGGGCAGATCTGCATATCGACGGAACGCATCATCGTTCTGAACAGCGTGGCGGACGCCTTTGCCGACCGGCTGGTGGCGCGCACCGCGACACTGTCGGCCGCAGATCCGCGCCGGGCCACCGCGCCGCTCGGCACGCTCATCAACGCCGAGGCGGCCCAGCGCGTTCGCTCCCTGATCGACGATGCCGTGTCCAAGGGCGCCATCCTGCGCATCGGAGGAGAAGTCGACGGCGCCGTGATGCAGCCCGCCGTGGTGGACCGTGTCGGCGCGCAGATGGCGCTCTATCACGACGAAAGTTTCGGCCCCGTGGCCAGCATCCTGCGCGTGCAGGACGAGGACGAGGCGCTGTCGATCGCCAACGACACCGAGTTCGGCCTGGCCGCCGCCGTGCACAGCCGGGACACCGAGCGCGCCATGCGGCTGGCCGACCGTCTGGAAACCGGCATCGTCCATATCAACGGTCCCACCGTCTTCGACGACCCCGCAATGCCCTTCGGCGGCATGAAGGCCTCGGGCTATGGGCGGTTCGGCGGGCCCGCATCGCTCGACGAATTCACCGAATTGCGCTGGATCGCGCAGCACGCGGCGGGCACACCGCACCCGCTCTGACTTCTTGAACACGCAACCGGGAGGAAAAGACCATGAAACGCAGAACGACCCTGAAGATGACCGCCGCGCTGGCGCTGTCGAGCATGTTCGGCGGGGCCGCCCTGGCCGGCAGCCACTCTGCCGACCCGATCGTGATCGGCGCCGTCGCCCCCAAGACCGGCCCGCTGGCCGGCGGCGCGGCCGTGACCCACTGGCCCAACATCCGGCTCTGGGCCGAACAGGTGAACGCCCGTGGCGGCCTGAACGTCGATGGCACCATGCGCATGGTCGAGATCATCGAGTACGATGACCAGACCAACCCCGGCGAAACCATCAAGGCGGTGCAGCGTCTTGCCACCCAGGACGAGGCCGATTTCATCATCGCGCCCTTCGCCACCGGCCTGAACATCGCCGCGGCCCCGATCTTCGCGCGCTACGGCTATCCGCAGATCTCGGTCTCGAACATCACCGACCAGGTCGAGGACCTGGCCTCCAAGTTCCCCAACATGTTCTTCACGCTGGGCTCGACCTCGGCCTTCGCCAGCGACGTGGTGCGGATCCTGTCGGAAATGCGCGACGCGGGCCAGCTGACCGGCAACCGCATCGCCATGGTCAACGTGGCCGACGCCTTCGGCATCGAACTGGCGGCCGCCGCGCGCCCGCTGTTCAAGGAGGCCGGCTTCGAGATCGTCTATGACACCAGCTACCCGCTGGGCACGCAGGACCTGTCGCCGGTCGTGAAGGCCGCCAAGGACGCAGCACCCAACGCCTTCGTCGCCTGGTCCTACCCGCCCGACACCTTCGGCCTGACCGAGCAGGCGATCATCGAAGACCTTCAGGTCGAGGCGTACTACACCGCCGTGGCGACCTGCTTCCCGGCCTTCGGGGCCCGCTTCGGCGCCCAGGCAGAGGGCATCCTCGGCGCGGGTGGCGTCAATCCCGACAGCGAGGCGTTCAAGGAATACGCCGCCGCGCACGAGGCCGCGACCGGCGCCAAGCCCGACTACTGGGCCTCGGCCACGACCTATGCGTCGCTTCAGATCCTCGAACAGGCGATCGAGGCTGTCGGTCTCGACCGCGAGGCGGTCTCGGCCCATCTGAAGGAAGCGACCTTCACCACCGTTCTCGGCGACATCAGCTTCAACGAGAACAACTTCAACGAGGCGTTCTGGACCGTCGGCCAGTGGCAGGACGGGGTGTTCCGCGGCGTGGCCGAGACCGGCCGCGAGGGCGCGTCGAGCGTCCGGGTCAAGTCCGGCTGGGGCTCCTGAGACTGACCGGGCCGGCCCTGATCACCGGGGCCGGCCCCCACCTGAACGGAACGCGCGATGGACATCTTTCTCACAGGCCTGCTGCTCGGCGGCACCTATGCGCTGATCGCGATGGGGCTGAACCTGCAATACGGCGTCGCCCGCATCATGAACCTCGCCAACGGCGAGATGCTGGTGGCCGGCGGCTTCTGCGCGTTCTGGTTCTACACCGCCGGGCAGGTCTCGCCCTTTCTGAC
This sequence comes from Alphaproteobacteria bacterium, assembly GCA_030431935.1. Classification (GTDB taxonomy): domain Bacteria; phylum Pseudomonadota; class Alphaproteobacteria; order Rhodobacterales; family Rhodobacteraceae; genus ASV31. The sequence goes on from JAUIIC010000009.1 coordinate 11,957, forward strand.
GGTGGCCATCGTCGCGCCGCTGGCCTTCGCCGCGAACTGGCTGATCTACCAGGTGATGCTGCGCCCGCTGGTCAAGCGCGCCAAAACCCGCGGCCAGCTTGAATCGGATTCCATTCTTGCCACATTCGGCCTGTCCTTCGTGGCCGTGGGCCTGATGCTTGCGGTGTTCGGCGGGGACTATTTCAACTATTCCTACCTGTCGCGCCCCGTAACCTTCGCGGGCGAGAACTATGGCCTGAACCGCGTTGCGGCCTTCTGTGGCGCCGTGGTGATCTGCGGGCTCCTCTACCTCTGGCTCAACCAGAGCCGCGCCGGCCTGTCGATGCGCGCCATCGCCACCGCGCCGGCCAGCGCCCGCCTTGTCGGCATCAGCGTCGGACACCTCGCCGCCATCGCCTTTGCCCTCGGCGGCGCCGTCACGGCGACCGGAGGCGCGCTGATCTCGACCTTCCTGACGCTCGACGCCTCGACCGGGGTGATGTTCACGCTCAAGGCACTCATCATAGTCATCATGGGCGGCGTCGGCGACGTGCGCGGCACCATCGTCGCCGCGCTCCTGCTCGGCGTCGTCGAAACCCTCGTCGCCAGCCTGATCGACCCGGGCCTGACGCTCGCCGCCGCCTACACGCTCTTCATCCTCATCCTGCTCTTCCGTCCGCAGGGCCTCTTCGGAAGGCGCCAGACATGACCGCTGCCGAGATCCGCACCCTGATCCTCGCCGCGCTGGCGCTCGGCGTCGCCGCGCTCCTGCCGCTCACCGGCTCGGGCTACTGGCTGGGGCTGGGGCTCAACATCGCCATGTTCACCGTGCTCGCCACCAGTTGGGCGCTCTTCTCAGGACCGACGCATTACATCTCGCTGGCCACCGCCGCCTTCTTCGGCCTCGGCACCTATACCGTGGGCCTCGGGTTCGAGACCCTGCCCTACTGGTCGCTCGTCGCCTTGGCCGGCATCCTCGGCGCGGTCCTCGCCGCGCTCGTCGGCCTCGCCACCTTGCGCCTCTCGGGCGTCTACTTCGTGATCTTCACCCTGGGCCTCGCGGAACTCGTGCGCCAGGTCATCACCTGGGCGCAGAACATGTCGGGACAAAAGGGCCTCTACGTCCTGACCGACATCACCGAGGACCACATCTACTGGCAACTCGTGGGCCTCGCCGCGCTCGTCTACCTCGTGGGCTGGCTGATCGGACGCTCGCGCCTCGGCTTCGCGCTGCGCATCATCGGCGACGACGAAGAGGTCGCGCGCCATTCGGGCATCGACACCGCCCGCGCCAAGGTGCTCCTCTTCATGGTGCCGGGGGCCGTCGCCGCGATCACCGGGGCGATGCTGGCGCCGCGCTACGTCTACATCGAACCGGCGCTCGCCTTCACGCCGATGCTGTCCTTCCAGGTGGTCATCATGGCGCTTCTGGGCGGGGCCGGGCGTCTCTGGGGGCCGCTTGTCGGCGTCATCCCCTTCGCGATCCTGTGGGAAACGATCTCGTCGACCTTCCCCAACCAGACGATGCTCCTTCTGGGGGTGTCCTTTCTCGTGATCGTCTACGTGCTGCCCAAGGGCTTTGTCGGACTGATCGACACGGTCCGCCGGCGGCTGTCCAACCGCGAGGGCTGGACATGAGGTCCACCGCCCCCGTCCTGTCGGTCCGCGGCGCGACCAAGCGCTTCGGCGGGCTCGTCGCCGTGAACGCCATGGACTTCGACGTGACCGAACACCAGGTCATGGGCCTGATCGGCCCGAACGGGTCGGGCAAGTCCACCACGCTCAACCTGATCTCAGGCGCGCTGAAACCCACGTCCGGCACGATCTCGCTGCGCGGCACCCCGATCACCGGGCTGGCGCCGCAAACCATCACCCACAAGGGCATCGCGCGCACGTTCCAGCTGGTGCGCCTGCTGCCCTCGATGAACGTGCGCGACAACGTGGTGGCCGGCGCCGTCTTCGGCCACCGCCGCCGCTGGGGGGCAGAGGCCGCGGCCCATGCCGACGCGCTCCTCGACCGGGTGGGGCTGGGCGGCAAGGGCGACATGCCCGTGGGCCAGCTGACCTACATCGACACGAAGCGCGTGGAACTCGCCCGCGTGCTGGCGGGCGACCCGACGCTCCTCTTGCTCGACGAATGGCTGGCTGGGCTGAACCCCACGGAACTCCGCATCGGGATCGACCTGATACGCTCGCTCCGGGACGAGGGCCGGACGATCATCCTCGTGGAACACGTGATGGACGCCATCCGCTCGCTCTGCGACCGCTGCGTGGTGATGTCCTCGGGCAGCAAGATCGCCGAGGGCACGCCCACGCAGGTCCTGTCCGACCCGGACGTGATCCGTGCCTACCTGGGGGACGACGATGACTAGGCGCGCGCTTCACCACCGGGGCAGGGTTTTCGAAAACCCTGCGAAAGAGCCTTCGAAGGCTCTTTCCCACCCCGTCCCCGGGGTCCACGCGCAAGAGCTTTCGAAAGCTCTTGCCAAAATTCTTCGAAGAATTTTGCCCGCGACGGAGGCCGCCGATGCTTGAGGTTCAGGGGCTTTCGGTCGCCTACGGCCAGCACCGTGCGCTGGAGGATGCCAGCCTGCGCGTCGCCCCCGGCGAGATCGTCGTCATCCTCGGCGCAAATGGCGCGGGCAAGTCGACGCTGCTCAAGGCCGTCTCGGGCATCTGCGAAGGGCAGGTCAACGGCTCGATCACGCTCGACGGGCACGAACTGACGGGCCTTGCGCCCGACCGCATCGTCGAGGAGGGCATCGCGCTGGTGCCCGAGGGGCGCGGCGTCTTCGCCGATCTCACCGTGCGCGAGAACCTGACGCTTGGCGCCTACGCGGGACGCGCCCGCGACGAAGAGGCGGCCAACCTCGCACGCGTCTACGAGCTGTTCCCCAAGCTGCGCGAACGTGGCCGGCAAGTGGTGCGCACCATGTCGGGCGGCGAACAGCAGATGGTGGCCATCGGCCGGGCGATGATGTCGAACCCGCAGGTTCTGACGCTCGACGAACCCTCGCTCGGACTGTCGCCGCTTCTGTGCAAGGAGTTGTTCCAGAACCTCGCCCGCGTGCGCGACCTCGGGCTCGGCGTGCTGCTGGTGGAACAGAACGCGCGCCAGTCGCTGGCCATCGCCGACCGGGGCTATCTGCTGGAAAACGCCCATATCGTGCACCAGGACAGCGCCGCCGCGCTGCGCAGCGACCCCGCGGTGCAGGCCGCCTATCTCGGGGCGGCCGGGGCGGCGGCGCCGCACACCTACGACGACGTGGACGATGTGACACCGCATGTGGACGCGCCGGCACGGGCCCCCGCCGACCTGCCGCGGATCGAGGCGCGCCCGCGCTCGACCCAGACACGCTCGGCCGACGCGATCCTGGGCAGGTCCATCGCCGATCTCGTGGCCGGCGCAAGCGCCCGCACGGCGGCCAGCGTGGGCGAACGCCGGGCGGCGCCGGCAACGCCCGACACGGGCGCGCACAACGACCGGCTGGCCGCCACGCTGGACGAGATCGCGCGCGCCGCGCAGGCCGCCCGCGCCCGGCGTGGGCGCGTCGCCGCACTGGAACGGAGCCACCCCCCGGCCGATCCCGCGCCGACGCAACGCCGACGTGATGCCGACGTGATGCCGACGTCCCGATCCGGGCCCGAAACGGCCCCGCCCGTCACCCTCGAAATCTATCGCGCGCCCCGGGTCGAGGTCTATCGCCGCCGCCCCGGCGCCACCGAGTTCGACCGCAAGGAAGGATAGCAGATGCTCGACGACCTGCACCGCACCAAGACCCTTCGGGGCATGTATATCGGCGGCGAATGGCGCCCCTCGGCCCGCACGTTCGACGATGTAAACCCCTCTGACGGCAGCATTTTCGCCAAGGCGCCAGAGGGCGGCCGGGCCGAGGCGCGCGCCGCGATAGAGGCTGCCCAGCGCGCCTTTCCCGCCTGGTCCGCCCGGCCCTTCCACGAACGCGCGCACGCCATGCTGAAGATCGCCGACGTCTGGGAGCGCCGCGCCCCCGACTTCGTCGCCGCCGCCCAGTCCGAAGGCGGCGGCTGGTTCGGCAAGGGCATGTTCGAGGCCGGCTACGTCGCCGAAGTTTTCCGAGCCGCCGCAGGGGTTTGCTATGGTCCCATCGGCGAGGTGCTGCCTTCGGAACACGGCAAGGTGTCGACCGCCGTGCGCTATCCGATGGGCGTGGTCAGCGTCATCTCGCCGTGGAACATGCCGGGCATCCTGACCTCGCGCGGCTTTGCCTTTCCTATGGCCGCGGGCAACACCATCGTGCTCAAGCCGTCCGAGGACACGCCCTATGCCGGCGGGCTGTTCTTTGCCGAAGTGCTTGAAGAGGCAGGGATTCCCGCCGGTGTCTTCAACGTCGTCACCTGCTCGCGCGACAACGTGCAGGAGATGGGCGACGAGCTGGTCGAGAACCCGCTGGTCAAGGGCATCTCCTTCACCGGCTCGACCCCCGTAGGCCGCCAGATCGCGGCGCGCGCGGGGGCGCATCTGAAGAAGGCTTGTGTCGAGCTTGGCGGCAAGGACAGCCTGATCGTGCTGGAAGACGCCGACATGGACCGCGCCACCAGTGCCGCCAGCTTCGGCAGCTTCATGCACCAGGGCCAGATCTGCATGTCGGTCGAGAAGGTGCTGGTGCAGGAAAGCGTCTATCCCGAGTTCCTGCGCCGCTTCGTCGAACGCGCCGCACGGCTGAAGACCGGAAACGTCGCCGACAAGTCGAACGTCATCGGCCCGATGATCAACGACCGCCAGGTCGCGCGGGTGAAGCACCAGATCGAGGATGCACTGGCCAAGGGCGCGAAACTGGCGCTTGGCGGTACGGTGCGCGACCGCTTCGTGGAGCCGACGATCCTGACCAACGTCACCCCCGACATGGCCGTCTGGCAAGACGAGACCTTCGGCCCCGTCGCCGTGGTCGTGCCCTTCCGCACCGATGCCGAGGCCATCGCGCTCAACAACGACACCGAATACGGGCTGTCGGCGGGCATCATCACCGCCGACGAGGATCGGGCACTTGCGATGGCGGCGCGGCTGGAAACCGGCATGTGCCACGTCAACTGCTCGTCCATCAATGACGAGCCGCACGTGCCCTTCGGCGGTACCAAGGCCTCGGGCGTGGGCCGGCACGGGGGCCGCTGGTCGATGGAAACCTTCACCGAGACGCGCTGGATCACGCTCGACCGTGGCGGCCGTCCCTTCCCGCCGGTGTTCTGATGGCGGCGTCCTGGGAAACCGGCCTACTGTTGAAGGGCAAGACGATCGTCGTCACCGGCTCGGCCTCGGGCATCGGGCTGGAGACCGCGCGGCTGTGCACCAAGCTTGGCGCCACGGTGCTGGGCGTGGACCTGACCAAGCGTTTCGATCATGTCGAGGAGTTCTACCGCGCCGACCTGTCGGATGCGCGCACCATCGACGCGCTGGTCGATGCGCTGCCCCAGGGCATCGACGGGCTGGCCAACATCGCCGGTCTGCCGCCCACCGCCCCGGCGGAAAAGGTGCTGAACGTCAACCTCTTCGGTCTGAAGCGCCTGACGCTGGGCCTGATCCCCAAGCTGTGCAAGGGCGCAAGCATCGTGAACCTCGCCTCGCTGGCGGGCTTCGGCTGGCCGCAATCGACAGAGGCGATCAAGGCCAGCGAGCACGCGGACATGGACGCGCTTGGCCCATTCATGGACCGCTACGAGATCACCAACGCCGGCGGGCGCAGCTATTTCTTTTCCAAGGAAGCGCTGATCGTCTGGACGATGCAGAACCGCTGGACCTGGCGTGACCGGGGCATCCGGATGAACACCGTCAGCCCCGGCCCGGTCGATACCCCGATCCTGGGCGACTTCCTTGAAACGCTCGGCGCCCGCGCCGAGGAGGACGCCCGCGTGATGGACCGCCCCGGCACGCCGCAGGACATCGCGCCCGTGGTCGCCTTTCTGCTGTCGGACATGACCAGCTGGATCCGTGGCACCAACATCCCCGTCGACGGGGGCATGTCGTCGAACATCCTGTGCGAAATGCACGGGCACTAACGGAGGAGACCGAGAAATGTCGGCCCTGGCCTGGATCATCCTTCTGATCGCGATCGTCGCCGTCCTGGTGGTGCTTGCGGCATGGTTCTACGAACGCGCCACCAACGAGGTGAGCCTTGTGAAGACCGGCGTCGGCGGCCGCAAGGTCGTGATCGACGGCGGCACACTGGCGATCCCCTATTTCCACGAGATCACGCGCGTGAACATGCAGACGCTGCGGCTGTCCGTGGCGCGGACCGCCGACCAGTCTCTCATCACCAACGACCGCTTGCGGGTGGACGTGGGGGCCGAGTTCTACGTCTCGGTCCAGCCCGAGGCCGAGGCCATCGCCCGCGCCGCGCAGACGCTGGGCAAGCGGCTCTTCCAGCCCGACCAGTTGCGCGCGCTGATCGACGGGATGCTGGTGGATGCCATGCGCTCGGTCGCGGCGCGGCTGACGATGGACGAGTTGCACGAGAACCGCGCGCAGTTCGTGGCCGAGGTGCGGGCCGCGCTGGTCGAGCCGCTGGGCCGCTACGGGCTTCAGATCGACAGCGTGTCGCTTTCGGCGCTGGACCAGACGCCGTTTTCAGCGCTGGACGAGAACAACGCCTTCAACGCGGTCGGCATGCGCAAGCTGGCCGAGGTGATCGCCAAGTCCAAGAAGGAACGCGCCGAGATCGAAAGCGACAGCGAGGTCAGCGTCCGCCGCGCCGCCATGGAAGCGGCCAAGCGCAAGCTGGAGATCGACCTTGACCAGCGCCGCGCGGAAATCGCGCAGACGCAAGAAATCGAAACGCTGATGGCCGCGCAACTGGCTGAAGTGGCCCAGAAAAAGGCCGACAGCGAGCGGACGGCGGCACAGGCGCGCATCCGCATGGAGACCGACATACAGGCCGCCGACATCGCCCGCGAACAGCAGATCCGCGAGGCCGAGATCGCACAGTCGCGCGCGCTGGAACTGGCCGAACGCGACCGCCAGATCAAGCTCAGCGAGAAGAGCCAGGAGGAAAGCCGCGCCCAGGCCGAGGCCGATACCGCCCGCGCCGAGGCCGTGAAGGCCGCCGAGGCGGTGCTGACCGCCCGCCAGATGGCCGAGGCCGAGCGGCGCAAGCGCCTGGCGCTGATCGCCGCCGAGGAACAGGCAGAGGCAGCCGCCGCCAAGGCACGCATCACGGCCGCCAGCGACAAGGCCACCGCCGCCGACCGCACCGCCGCCAAGCGCGAGGAAGCCGAGGCGATGAAGGCCATGGAACTGGCCCGCGCCGAGGCCACCCGCGCCCGGATCGAGGCCGAGAACGCGCGCTCCGACGCGATCGTGGCGATGGAGCTGGAAAAGGCCCGGCTGGAGGCGATGCCGCGCATCATGGCCGAGATGGTCAAGCCCGCCGAGAAGATCGACCGCATCAGCGTCAACCACATCAGCGGCGGGCTGCGCGACCGGGGCGACGGCGCGGCGCCCCTGTCGCCGGTGAACCAGACCATCGAGTCGATCATGGACATGGCGCTGCAGCTGCCCACCCTGCAGAAGCTGGGTGAGACGGTCAGCGCGAACCTGTCCGGCGTGTCCGGAAAGGGTTCGAAAACGGGCGACTAGAGCGTATCGCACTCAATCGGATTCGAGACCTCGCCAAGGCAGATGAGGCAGCGTTTGTGAAACCAAACGCGTTCGTCTACCTTGGCGAGGACGATTGTGTGCGAAACGCTCTAGCCGGCTCCCGGTTCCGTTTCGGGACCGGGGCGCCTGCCATAGAACGGCAGGGCCGAGGGCGGCGCCTCTGCCTCGTCCCAGGCGCCCAGCAGGATGCCGCGCGCGGGGGACCGGCCGCGTTCCGTTACGATCTCTTCGGGGCTCATCGTGGTGCGCTGCGACAGGCGGCGCGCCCAGTCCGAAAGGTGAGCCGCCATTTCGGCACGCACGCCCGCATGGGCGGGGTCGGTGCCCAGATCGTGCAACTCGTCCGGGTCGCTGTCCAGGTCGAACAGCATGGGCCGGAACCCCTCGGCATGGATGTATTTCCAGCGCACCGTCACCACCATGAACTGGCGCGGGTCGTCCACCTGCGTGGCCAGCGCCTCCATCGCCGGGGTGATGCCGTAGTCATTCTCCGAGATCGCGTAACTGCGCCATTTCTCTGGCTTTTCCCCGTGCAGGAACGGGGTCAGAGAGCGGCCTTCGAGGATATGCGGACGGGCCGTGCCGCCGGCGACCTCAACGAAGGTGGGGGCCAGGTCGATCGATTCCACCAGCGCATCGCAGGTGGTGCCGCGCGTGGCGTCGGCCTCGGGCGACGGGTCGCGGATGATGAGCGGCACCTTGGCCGAGCAGTCGTGGAACATGTCCTTCTCGCCCATCCAGTGGTCGCCCAGATAGTCGCCATGGTCCGAGGTGAGCACGATCAGCGTGTCGTCCCAGCGCCCCGTCTCCTTCAGCCAGGCAAAGAGGCGGCCCATCTGGTCGTCGCACTGCTTGATAAGCCCCATGTAGGCCGGGATCACGGTTTCGCGCACCTCGTCGCGCGAGAATGACCGCGACACCCGGCCTTCGATATAGGCGCGGAAGACCGGGTGGGTGTCGGCCAGTTCAGCGTCCGAACGGTTGACCCGGATCACGTGTTCCGGCCCGTACATGTCGTTGTAGGGCGGCGGCGCGATATAGGGCCAGTGGGGCTTGATGTAGCTCAGGTGCAGGCACCACGGCGTGTCGCCGGCCTGCTCCATGAACTCGATCGCGCGGGTGGTCATGTAGGGGGTTTCGCTGTCCTCCTCGCGGATCTCGGCAGGGGCGCGGGCGTTCTTCAGGAACCAGCCCGAAAGCACGTTTCCATCCGCGTCACGGGCGGAATTTGCGAAGTCGTGCCAGGGGTTTGGACCGGGATAGCCCCGCTCGCGCAGCCAGTCGTTGTAGCGTTCGGCGCCATGTTCGTCATACAGGCCCTCGGGCCCCTCGGGGCGCATCCCGTCGTCGCGTTCCCAGACGTCGAAGCCGCATTGCTCGGCCCTGAGGCCGATGATGCTGTCGCGCGGGATGCCGAGGCGCAGCATGCCCTCGTCATCGGCCTTCATGTGGGTCTTGCCGACCAGCCAGCAGTCCATCCCGGCGGCGCGCAGGTGGTCGCCCATCGTGTGCTCGCCGACCTTGAGCGGCACGCGGTTCCAGGTGGCGCCGTGGGAGTGGCAGTAGCGGCCGGTGTAGAAGGACATGCGGGAGGCGCCGCAGACGGGGGACTGGACATAGGCGCGGGTGAAGCGGACACCCTCGGCGGCGAGCGCGTCGATGTGCGGGGTGTGCAGGTGGGGGTGGCCGGCGCAGGACAGGTAGTCCCAGCGCAACTGGTCGAACATGATGAAAAGTATGTTCTTTTTGCCCATGGCTTCCTCCTCTGGCCTGCGCCCGGGTGCAGGCTAGGCGGTGCGTGAGGGCTTGTCGAACACTTGTCGGCGCCCCCTTGGGCGAATCGGGGTTAACAGCCTGAAAAGGCGGGAAAACCCCGTGCGGCATCACGTCGGCATAACGTCGGCATCGCGTCGGCGCAAGCGGCGCGAAAGCCGGGGTTAACGGGGCGCGCGGCGGCGGCGCGCCGCCGGTCAGGCGGTGGCGTGCGCGCCCTCGGCCAGGGTGGCGAGCTTGGCCCATGCAATCTCGGGGTCGACCGCGCCGAAGCCCGCGAAGGTGCCGAAGCCGCAATCGGACCCGGCGATCACCCGATCCGCCCCGACGATGTCGGTGAACCGTTCCAGCCGCTGGCGCACCAGGTCGGGGTGTTCCACGAAATTCGTCGTCGTGTCGACGACGCCGGGCACCAGCACCTTGTCCTCGGGGATGTCGGCGGCGCGGTCGCGGAACACGGCCCATTCGTGCCCGTGGCGGGGGTTCGACGTCTCGAAGAGCACATAGCGCGCCTTGGCCGACATCAGCGTGTCGAACATGGTGGCCATGGGAATGTCGCAGACATGCGGGCCTTCGTAGTTGCCCCAGCAGATATGGATGCGCACCCGGTCCTCGGGCACGTCCGCCAGCGCGTGGTTCAGCGCCTCGACATGGGCGGCGGCGACGCGGACGAACTCGGCGTCCGAGAGATCGGTGAAGAGCATGTGCCGCGACAGGGCGAGGTCGGGGCAATCGAGCTGCAGGTCGAGCCCGGCGGCGACGATGGTTTCATACTCGGCCTTCATCGCGTCGGCGAGCGCGGCGAGATAGGCGTCGCGCGTCGGGTAGAAATCGTTCTGCAGGAAGAGCGAGATCACCCCCGGCGAGGCCGCGTTCATGAAGCCGCGCTCGGCCCCGTGCGCGTCCATCGCGGCGCGCAGGTTGGCGATGTCCTTTTCCAGTTCGCCCTGCCCTTTCGATCGCACCTCTCCGACGCACATCGGGCGGGAATATTGCGGGGTGCCGCCCGATTTCGCGATGCGGTCGAGGAAGGAGGGATAAAGCTTCAGGTCGGCGGGCGCGTTGCGCGGGCTGTCGCCGTCAAAGCCGGTGTAGCGGTCCTTGACGTAGGTGGCATAGCTGATCTTGGAGGTTTCGCCATCGCTGACGATGTCGATGCCGGCGGCAACCTGGCGGCGCACCACATCGTCCACCGCGCGGGTCATCACCGCGTCGAAGGCGGCGGGGTCGTAGGCCTCGCCCCGTTCGCGGGCAAAAAGCTGGTCGACGACATCCTGGCTGCGCGGCAGGCTGCCGACATGGGTGGCGGCAAGGGGCATGGGGTGTCCTTTCTGCGGGTCAGCCGCGCCAGGTGGCGCCGGCGGGATCGTCGGTGCCGATGACGCGGTAAAGCGCGGCCTCGCCGCTCATCGCCGGGGTGATGGAATGGGACTGGCCCGGAGGCACCAGCGCGGTGTCGCCGGGGGCGAGCGCGGTGGTGCCGCCGTCCCAGTCAAGCCGCCAGTGGCCGCGCACGGGCATCAGCACGGTGGCATGGTCGCGGGTTTCGGGCGCGGCGGGGGCATTGGCGCGGGTCAGGAACGTGACCTCGAAGCCGGGCTTGTCGCGCATGATGCCGGTTTCGCCGATCACGGTGACGGGGTCGCCCGACCGTGCCAGCGCGACCATGTCCCAGTAGCGGCGGACATGGCCGCCGATGACCTGCATGGGCGAGGGCTCGGGATAGGTGGAAAGCTGCTCCTCGGTCAGGAGCGGCATGGGCGCGACGCCCTCGGGCAGGGACTGGCCCTGCTTGGTGTCATAGAGCTTGCCCGCTTCGGACAGGACGAGGCCGTGGGCGCGGGCATCCTCGATCACCTGGGGGGCCCAGATCACGCCGCCGCCCGCGTCGTCGCCGCCGAGGATGGCCATAATCATCCCGTAGTCGGTGCCGATGTTCTCGAACCCGCGGAAGATGCCGGTGGGGATGTTGAAGATGTCGCCCTCTTCCAGCACCACGTCGCCCGCGTTGCCCCAGCGGCCCCAGAAGAAGCGCCAGCGCCCCGAGAGGACGAAGAACACCTCTGCCGTGCGGTGCGAATGCAGCGAGTTGCGGCATTTGGGCGGCTGGCCCGCCGCGCCGATGTTGAAGCCCGGCGTGTCGCGGATATGGACGTGCTGATCGGGGGATTCCGAGACGCCGCCGCCGATGATCGTGAAGTTCTCCTTCTGGTCCGAGCCCGGCGTGTGGGCGTCGATGAAGGCGGTCTTGCAGGGGACGAGGTCGCCGTAGCGGACGACTTGGGGGGCGGTCATGTGGCACCTTGGTGAAGGAGGATCTGCTTCCAGATCGCGGTTTCGTCGAAGATGGTGAATTCGCGGCGCAGGCCGCGGGGGCCGAATTCGGCCTGGGTGATGCCCATGACATGGACCATCGCGCCCGAGGGCGGGCCGAAGGCGCCCCAGCCGTCGTGGCGGCCCCAGAGCGACCAGCGCACCGCGGCGCGGGGCGGCATCATCGGATCGTCGCGGCCGATCCGGTGGTGGACGGTGAAGGCCGCCGAGGGGAAGGCGGCGCGCAGGCCGATCCACATGGCATCGGCCGCGGGGTGGCCGTGGGCGGTGACGCCGCCGGGGTATTCCAGCTGGCAGGCGCGGTCATAGGCCCGGGGGATGACGCTGAGTTCGGCGGACATGATGCGCGACAGGATGTCGGCAAGCCGCGCGCCGTGTTCGTGGTCGTTGCCCTGCCCGCTGTAGGGGCCGGGGCGGTCGGTGTCGGGGGTGAGGGGTTTCGCGGCGGCCCCTGCCCCGCCCTCGCGCGCGATCTGGTCGCGGGCGTAGTCGCGCGGGTCGAGCCCCATCTGGCGGACGATGGCGCCCTGGTCGCGCACCAGCCATTCGTCGTCGATCATGTTGTCGCGGGCGTGGCAGTCGGCGTGAATGCGGTAGGTCAGCCGCGCGCCGCTGGGAGGGCCGAAGACGCCCCCGCCCAGGTGGGTGGCCGTCGACAGGATGCGGTGCGAGGACAGCATCCCCGTCTCGGGGGTGCCGGACCAGATCACGTCCTCTCCCAGGAGCGTGCGGTCGGGAAACTCGTTGAGGGTGGCCATGGTGGCGGCGATGACGCCGGTGTTGCCGATGGTGATGCCCGCGGGCGTGCGCACGACGATGTCGGGGGCGTAGTAGTCGTGGAGCGTGTGCAGGCCGCGATCCTCCCAGATCTCGCGCGTGATGCCGAGGATGTAGTCGGGGAAGTCGCGGAACTTGGGGTCGAAGCCTTTCATTGGGTCCATCCCTGGGGAATGCGGGCCGAGCCGCGCAGCATCAGCGTGCCGGGAATGCGGATCTTGGCGGGGGCGGTGTCTCCGGTCTCGATCCGGGCGAGGAGGCGGTCGACGGTTTCGGCCACCATGCGGCGGACGGGCTGGCGCACGGTGGTCAGGTCATAGGCAGGCCATGCGGCCAGCGGGACGTCGTCATAGCCCACCACGCTGACGTCGCCGGGGATCGAGAGGCCAAGCTCGTGGCGCAGGACGTCCATGACGGCGAAGGCCATGTGGTCGTTGCCGACGAAGACGGCGTCGGGGCGGTCGGGGCGGTCGAAAAGCTGGCGCGCGGCATCCATCGCGGCGTCGCGGTGATACATGCCGTCAACGACGGCATGGGCCTCGCGCCCGGCGTCGGCGAGACCGGCGAGGAAGCCCGCCGCCCGGTCGCGCCCGGTGGAGGAGCCCTGCCAGCCGGCGATATGGGCGATGCGGGCGTGGCCGCCGGCGAGAAGGAAGCGGGCCACCTGCCGCCCGCCGGCGAAGTTGTCGGTGGTGACCTCGGACAGGCGGGGATCGTCCTGGCCGCGGTTGAACATCAGCACGGGGATGCCCGCGGTATCGCAGCGGGCGGTCAGGTCGTTCGTCATGGCGACCGAGGCGGTGACGATGCCGTCCACCTGGTAGTCGAGCAACTCGTCGACGATGTGCGAGATATCCTCGGTCGCGTTCCCGGCCATGAACATCAGGACGTGATAGCCGCGTTCCTGAAGCGCCTTGGACAAGAGCTCCAGCGCCACCGGGTAGAACTGGTTGTCGAGATAGGCCACCACCAGCCCGATCATCCGGGTCTTGCCGGTGATGAGGCCGCGCGCCAGCACGTTGGGGCGATAGCCAAGCTCGTCCGCGGCCTTGCGCACCTTGGCCACGGTCTTGGGCGAGGCGCTGGCGCCGGGGGTGAACACCCGGCTGACCGCCGATTGCGACACCCCCGCGCGCCGCGCCACGTCCATCGAGGTGACCTTTTCCCCTGCCATCAGTCCGCCGTCCAGCCGCCGTCGATCAGCATGGACGTGCCCGTCACCAGCGCCGAGGCGTCGGACGCGAGATACAGCACCGCGCCCATGATGTCCTGCACCTCGCCCACGCGGCCCAGCTTGATCTTTTCCTGAAGCCAGCGGACGCGCTCGGGATCGGCGAAGGTGGGTTCGGTCAGCGGCGTGCGGATGAAGGTGGGGCAGATCGTGTTGATGCGGATGCCGCGCGGGCCCCATTCGATCGCCATGGCCTTTATCATGCCTTCCAGACCGTGCTTGGTGGCGCAATAGACCGCGCGGTCGATGCCGCCCACATGGCCCATCTGGCTGGAGATGTGGACGATGGAGCCCGGGCGGCCCGCGTCGGCCATGCCGCGCGCCAGCCAGGATGACAGGAAATAGGCGCCGCGCAGGTTCACGCCCATCACCACGTCGTAATCCTCGGGCGTGGTGTCGAGCGCGGGGCCGTGGCGCGCCACGCCGGCGGCGTTCACCGCGGCGTCGAACGGCGCCTGCGCATCGAGCGCGGCGCGCAGCGCGTCCAGGTCCGCGATGTCGAGCGGCAGGGCCTCGACGCTCCACCCCTCGGCGGCCATGGCGTCGATGGCGGCCTGCAGGCGTTCGACGCCGCGCGCGGCGCAGACCACATGCGCGCCCGCCTCTGCCAGCGCGACGGCGGCGCCAAGCCCGATGCCCGAGGACGCCCCGGTGACAAGGGCGCGGCGCCCGTCGAGGCGGAAGGAGGGGGTGCGGGGCAGGGTCATGTCAGCGCCTTTCCTGTGTCCGGGTCAAAGCCCAAGCGGGCCTTGTTGAGCTCGCGCATGCGGGCGAGGACATCGATACCGGCTTGAGCGAAGACGTCCAAGAGATCGACGAGCACCCAGTTCTCGCGGATCAGGCCGGACTCGAGCCGCCAGAAGTCGAGGCTGCGCAACGTGAGTTGCGCGCCGGTGGGCGGCAGGCCCAGCCAGCCGCCGCCGGTCAGCGTCTGGCGCATGTTGGGCCAGCCGGTGACGGCGACGTAAGCGCCGTCGGCGAAGAGGTGGCTTTGGGTGCCCTCGGGGTGCTGGCCCCGGTCGGGCATGGCGGCCAGGAACGGGATCTGGTGCCAGTGGCGAAAGCCGCGCACGCCGCGCGCGGTGCCGATGCCGGCGGGGCCATACCAGCCGAAGCGGGGGTGCCAGAAGCGGTCGAGCTGCATCACCTCGGGCCCGCCCTGCGCCGGGTGGCGGCCCATGTGGGTCAGCATGTCGATGACGTGGCGCAGGCTGGCCTTCGAGGCGGCGGCATCGCGGGGGCCGGGGGCCAGCCCGTCCTGCGTGGCGGGCGCGGGCGCGGCCCAGGCGCGGCCAAGCTGGGGCGCCATCGGCCAGGCGCCGGCCTGCATCATCACCTCGGGGATGTCCCAGAGCGCCTGAACCTCGGTCACGCGGCCGTCTTCGAAGCGAAAGAACTCGTGATAGCGGATATGGGCGAGGTGCCCGGTGGGCGGGATGTCGAGCCAGGGCCGCGCGAAGGTGCCGATGTAATGGCCGCAGGCGCCGACCCAGTCGGCGCCCTCGGGCGTGTCGCCGGCCACCACGATCATGTCGCGGCGTTCGAGGTCGGGCCAGGCGGCGATGAGGGGCGCAAGGGCGGTGTCCCAGAACCCGGCGGGCCCGGACGCGGTGCCGAAGGGGTGGGACAGGTGCACGGGCGCGTCGGGGGTGAGAAGCGCATCCAGCGCCCCGCGCGCGGCGGCGGCGTCGCCGTGGTAGAGCGCGGCGCGGAACGGGGCGAGCCGTGCCTTGAGGTCGGAATGCCTGTCCATGCTGCGCGCCGGTGCCCCGGTCTATTCCGCGGCGTCGCGCACCGGGGCGGCGGCACCGTAGGGGATGTTCCGCCCGCCGTAGCGCCTTACGCGGATGTTGCACTGTTCGGCGTGGCCCACGAAGCCTTCGAGCATGCAGAGCCGCGAGCCGTATTCGCCGACCGTCGCGGCGGCCTCGTCGGTCACGATGCGCTGGTAGCTGTGGGTCTTCAGGAACTTGCCGACCCAGAGCCCGCCGGTGTAGCGGCCGGCCTTTTTCGTGGGCAGGGTGTGGTTGGTGCCGATGACCTTGTCGCCGTTGGCGACATTGGTGCGCGGGCCGAGGAAGAGCGCGCCGTAGCAGGTCATGTTCTGCAGGAACCAGTCGTCGCGGTCGGTCATGACCTGCACGTGCTCGTAGGCCATGTCGTCGGCGACGGCGAGCATCTCGTCATAGCTGTCGCAGAGGATCACGTCGCCATAGTCGCGCCAGCTGGCGGCGGCGGTGTCCGCGGTGGGCAGGATGGCGAGCAGGCGGTCGATCTCGGCCAGAGTGTCCTCGGCCAGCTTGCGGGAGGTGGTGATGAGGCAGGCGGGCGAGTTGTAGCCGTGCTCGGCCTGGCCGAGGAGGTCGGTGGCGCAGAGTTCCGCGTCGACGGTGTCGTCGGCGATGACCATGGTTTCGGTCGGGCCGGCGAAGAGGTCGATGCCCACGCGGCCGTAAAGCTGGCGCTTGGCCTCGGCGACGAAGGCGTTGCCCGGGCCGACGAGCATGTGGACCGGGTCGATCGTTTCGGTGCCGATGGCCATGGCGCCCACGGCCTGGATGCCGCCGAGCACGTAGATCTCGTGCGCGCCGCCCATGTGCATGGCGGCGACGATGGCGGGGTGCGGTTCGCCGTTCACGGGCGGGGCCGAGGCGACGATGCGCGGCACGCCCGCCACGGTGGCGGTCAGGACGGACATATGCGCGCTGGCGACCATGGGAAACTTGCCGCCCGGCACGTAGCAGCCGACCGACTGCACGGGGATGTTGCGGTGGCCGAGGATCACGCCGGGGATGGTTTCCACCTCGATATCGGTCATCGAGGCGCGCTGCGCCTCGGCGAAGCCGCGGATCTGGTCCTGGGCAAAGCGGATGTCGGCCATGTCCTGCGCGCCGACCTTCTGCATCGCGGCCTCGATCTCGGAGGGCGTCAGGCGGAAAGCGGCGGGGGCGTAGTTGTCGAATTTCGCGCTGAGATCGCGGATGGCGGCGTCGCCTCGGGCGGCGATGTCGGCCAGCGTGGTTTCCACCGTGGCGCGGACGCGGGCGTCATCCTCGGCCTTCTCGGCTTCTGGCTTGGAGCGTTTCAGGTATTCCATCGGTGTCCTCCCTCAGGCCTCGGGGCGCGGCGGAACGGCTTCGCCGCTGTCATAGGCTTCCCATCCCTGCCCCTCGAAGACGTCGCGGCCAAGCTGGGCCAGCACGGCGGCAAAGTCGACGGAGACGGGGTTGTCCTTGATCCGGCCGTCCACGACGCGCCAGAAATCCATGTAGGGGATGCGCACCCGCTTGCCGGTGGCGGGGATGCCCATGAAGGGGCCGGAATGCGTCGCCTCGATATGGCCGAAGCAGGCGGCCCATTCGCCGTCAGCAAGGAATTTCTCGGTGATGTAGGTGCGGTCGGTGAAGGCGGCGCGCAGCGGCCATTGCCAGTTGCGGCGGAACGCCTCCACCCCGTCCTTGGTGCCGCAGCCCCGATTGCCCCGCCACTGGAAATCCTCGTGGAAATAGGGGGTCATGTCCATTTCGGAACGACCCAGCGCGTCTTCCATCCGCTTGACGGCGGCAAGGGTTTCGGCGCTTTGTTTCTGGTGATCTTCGGGTGCCATTTCGGGGGCGCTCGCATTTTGCATACGCTTGCAAAAATGCTAAAGGCGATGGCATTGATTGGCAAGGCCAATCTCTGGGAAACGGGTGTCGGACGGGATGCAGGACATGCAGGCAGCGAAGCGGATCGTGCTGGATCATCTGGCGCGTCTGGACGGCGCCCCGCCGGGCGCGTTCGCGGAGGCGCTGCGCGCGGGCGTGGCCGAGGGATGGCTTTGGCGGGGCTATCACCCCT
Organism: Alphaproteobacteria bacterium; assembly: GCA_030431935.1. GTDB lineage: Bacteria > Pseudomonadota > Alphaproteobacteria > Rhodobacterales > Rhodobacteraceae > ASV31. The sequence continues at coordinate 29,521 of JAUIIC010000009.1, forward strand.
TCGGCGCGCTGACCGGCGCCGATGCCGTCGCCGCCCGGTTCTGGGAGCCGCTGGCGCAGGCGCTGACGGCGCGGACCCGGCGGATGGATGTCTTCTTTGCCGGGCGGAACGAGATCGACGGGTTCGCGGGCGTCTGGGTCGTGTCCATGGGACATATCATGGGCCTGTTGGACGCGCCCTGGCTGGGGATCGCATCCACCGGCAAGATGGCGTTCCTGCGCTATGCCGAGTTCAACCGGGTCGCGGAGGGGCGGATCGCGGAAACGGCAATGTATTTCGACATCCCGCATCTGATGATCCAGGCGGGGCTGAACCCGTTCGGCGGGCAGACGGCCGCGCAGCTGGTGCAGCCGGGACCTGCCACCCATGACGGGCTGCTGTATGACGCCGCGCCCGAGGCCGAGGGGCGCGCGACCTTGGCGGCGATCAACGCGATGATCTCGGACCTCGGGACATGGGGGCTGGGCCTGCCGCTGGAAGAAGAACTGCGCCGCACCTGGCACGAGGACATGATCTGGTGGGGGCCGGCCGGGATCGGGGCGACCTGCACCATCCCGCGCTATGCCGTGCAGCACGCGGGCCCGTTCCGCGCCGCGTTTTCCGAGCGCACCGGCACCGGCCACGTGGCGCGGTTGGCCGAGGGTGCCTATGGTGGGTTCTTCGGCTGGCCGAATTTCACCGCGCGGCTGACCGGGCCGTTCATGGGCCGCGCGCCCACCGACAAGGTCGGGGAATTCCGGGTGATCGACATCTACCGCCGGGCGGGCGGCAAGCTGGCGGAGAACTGGGTGTTCATCGACCTTCTGCATTTCTGGCGACAGCAGGGCTGGGACGTGCTGGCAGAGACGACGGGCTGGCGGGGCGACTGATCGCGGCGCCTTGTCCGGGGGCGTTGGCCGGACTGGGGGCGCATACCGACAGAGGGCGGCGGGTGGCCGCGGGCAGCCGCTGCGGCGGGTGAGGTCTGCGCTTTATCCCGGCCAGATTCGGACGACCCTTGAGCGCGCGCTGGCGTTGCCAAAGCGGCTGGCCGTGGGTGCGGCCATCCGCTGCCCGGGCCGCTTCGCGGCTGTTCCGGGTGGGTTTCTCCGCTCCACCCGCGCCGGGACAATGCCTCCAACCGAGGGCTGCGGATGGCCGCGGGCAGCCGCCTCCAACGACTGAGGTCTTCACTTTATCCCGGCCAAGACCGGACGACCCCTGAGCGCGCGCTCACGTCACCAAAGCGGCTGGCCGTCGGGGCGGCCATCCGCTGCCCGGGCCGCCTGCGGCGGCTGTTCCGGGCGGGGGGTCTCCGGCTGGTGCCTACCCCTTCACCGCGCCCGCCGTCAGGCCGCTGACGATCTGGCGCTGGAAGACCATCACCAGAAGGAAGAGCGGTGCGGTGATCGAGACGGCGGCGGCGATGGCCTGCACCTCGTCCGAGGCGGTGGTCTCGCGGTTGAACATGTTGGCGATGGCGGGGACCATCGTCATGTTCTGCGCGTCGAGCAGGAGCGAGGTCACCAGGAAGTCGTTGTAGGCCAAAAGGAAGCTGAAGAGCCCCGTGGTGATGACGCCGGGCCACATCACCGGCACGATCACGCGCCAGAACGCCTGGAAATGCGAACAGCCGTCGACGCGGGCGGCCTCGTCCAGTTCCTGCGGGATGTTCTGGAAGAAGCTGCGCAGCATCCAGATCGTGAAGGGCTGGTTGATCGCCACCAGAACCGCGATCACCGCCCAGGGCTTGCCGTAGAGCGTCGGCGCGGACTCTCCGAAGATCGGGGCGAGCCATTCCGACGACGAGATGAAATAGGGCAGGTAGCCCGCCACCAGTACCGAATGCGGCAGGGCGCGGAAGATCAGCGCGACGACCAGCAGCCAGAAGGCGAAGGACGAGCCCGACCGGGCAAGGCCGTAGCCCGCAAGCGTGCCCACGGTCAGCGAGACGATCACGACGCCGCAGGTGACGACCATGGAGTTGGCGAAGTTGCGGGTAAAGCCGCGATCGACCCAGACGGCGCGGTAATGCTCTGTCGTCAGGCCGATCACATCGGTGCCGAGCGGGCCGGCAAGCGGGTTCAGAACGCCCAGCGCGGCGGGCAGGATGACGGTAAAGAGGATCAGCGTGGCCAGCGCGAAGACGCCTCCGCCCACACCCCAGCCGATCCAGTGCCGGCCCTCGGGCGACAGGGCGCGGACCTGCCCGGGCAGCCATTTCAGCGCCAGACGGATCAGCGCCCAGGCCAGCAGCAGGCCCAGCACGATGTCGAGGATCGACAGGCCGCCCGCGATGTCGCGGGTGCGGGGACCGACGATGACGCGGATCGGGTTGGAATCGAAGGCGTCGAGCGGGCTCTTGAAGCTCATCACCGTGATCCAGACGATCGGGAAGGCGGCGACAAGGCACCAGAGCGCGAGAAAGCCGTTCGAGACCAGTTTCAGGCCGAGGGGCTGGCGGTTGGCGGGGGATGACATGGCCTAGCGCCCCTTGTGATCGCGCCAGACGCGGCGCAGCGGAAAGGCGAGCAGGATGGCGATGCCGATCATCGTCAGCATGGCGCTGGCCGAGGCGCGGCTGATCGCGCGCGACCCGGTGCCGTCGGGCAGAAGGAACTCGTAGGTCAGCCATTGCAGCGACAGGACATGCGCACTGGCCGAGAAGCCGACGATTTCCTCGAACACCCGGTAGGCGTCCATCAGGTGGATGATGGTCACGAAGACCACGAGCGGCATCAGGTGCGGGATGATGACGTAGCGCAGGCGCTGGAACCGGGTGGCCCCGTCGATCAGGGCGGCCTCGACCGCGTCCTGGTTGACCGTCTGGAGCCCGGCATAGAACACCACGAAGGCGAAGGGCGCGACGTGCCAGACGCGGTAGAGATACATCATCAGCTCGATCGTCCAGCCCTGCGCGAACATGGCGATGTCGCGCCCGGTCCAGGATTCGAGCGCGGCGGTCAGGATGCCGTCGCCGATGAACAGCCAGCGGATCGACAGCGCGCCGATCACCGGCGTGATGATGAAGGGCAGGAGCGAGATGAAGATCACCGGCCCCTTGATCCGTTGCAGCGTGTTGTTGACCGCCAGCGCGATCAGAAGCCCGGTGCCGATCACCAGCGGCAGGGTCAGGATGGTGAAGACGAGCGTGAAGCGCAGCGCCGACCAGAAGCGCAGGTTCATCAGCTGGTCCCAGCTGCCGGCATCCAGCGCGGCGCGCAGGCGTTCCGGTTCCAGCACGTTGCGATAGCTTTGCAGGCCGACGAAGGTGGTCTGGGTGATGATCTTGCCGTTGTCGTCAAGCTGCGGGCGGATCTGGGTTTCGGTGGTGCAGATCTGCGCGGGGAAACCGGGGGTGCAGGTCTCGACCTCGACCTGGGTGTAGATGGGCTGGGTCAGGTGAAAGCTTTGCCACAGCACCGAGACGAGCGGCGCCGCGATGAAGAGCAGCATCATGAAGACCGAGGGTCCCACGAAGATCATGAAGGTCTTGCGTTTCACGCGCGCTGTCTCCTGACGGGGTGGCGGGCGGCCCTTGGGCCACCCGCCCTGTCACGTGGAGGGGCCTACTGCAGCAGGCCCTTTTCCTTGGCGTCGGTGATGTAGGCGGCCTCGATGTCGGCCAGCGTCGTCGCGGCGTCCTTCGAGCCGGTCAGGTAGGCGGCAAGGCCCGCGCCGAGCGCGTTGTGCATCGACCCGATGTGCTTGTTCATCGGATAGGGTGCGGCCATGCCCGAGGCGAAGGTTTCCGCGGCACCGATGGCGGCATCGCCGGGGGTGAAGCCGGGGGCCAGCCACAGCGCGTCGTCGTTGTGGGCGGCGATTTCCTCGGGCGTCATGGAGGCCACGATCATCTTGAAGGCGGCCTCGGCCTCTTCGTCGGGGATGTTCTTGGCGATGGCCCAGCCGTCCCACCAGACGGTGGCGGCCAGCGCCTCGGAGCCCATCAGAGCCTTGGCCATGACGATCTTGCCGGCGACCGAGCTTTCGGCCGGGTCGTTCACCGCACCCGCGCGCGAAGCCCAGAGATTGGCCATGGCGACGTCACCCTGCTGCAGCTGCTTGGTGACGAAGGTGGTGTCGGACACGAGGTACTCGGGGTCCATCAGCGACGCCAGCTTGGCCATGCGCTCGAGCACGGCGATGCCCTTTTCGTTGTTGATCGAGGGCGTCCAGTCGGCGTTGAAGAAGGCACCGCCCTCGCCGAGGTAGTGGTTGACGAAGACGAAGGCGAGGTTCCAGCCGTCCATGAAGTAATGGCCGATCGGGTAGTCGACGACGCCGGCGGCCTGGATCGCCTCTGCCGCGGCGATGTACTCGTCCCAGGTGGTGGGCACGGCAAGGCCGAGATCGTCGAGGATGTCCTTGCGATACATCAGGTGCTGGGTGTTGGCGAAAGCGGCGATGGCCATGACCTTGCCGTCGATCTTGATGAACTGGTTCGGGCTGAGGCCCTGGCCGTATTCGGCGATCAGGTCATCCAGCGGACGCAGCAGGTCGGCATCGATCATCGGCACCGACGTGGAGTTCGTCAGGCTGGTCATCGAGTAGAGCGACGGGTTGGCCGAGAAGGCATCGACGATCTTGAGCCGGTGGTCCTTGTCCAGCTCGCTGGTGACGTTGCCGCAGGCCTGCATGGCGGCGGCCATCGATTCATAGGCCGGGAAGGCGTTCGAGATCGTCTTGACCGGCACGGTGTTGGTGCAGTCGGCCGCGGCCGCGCCGGCGGCGAGCGCCGTAACCGCTGCGGCGATGGACAGCTTCTTTAGGAACATGGCGTTCACTCCCTGTTGTCATGTCTTGGCGGGTCTGCCCGCCTTGACGGTTTCACCCTTCCCCGGGAGGGGTCGGATGGCCTTGGGGGGCCCAGGCCCCGATTCGTTCGCCCGACGCGGTGTCGAACAGGTGGCAGATGTCGGCCGGCACCGAGATGGACACGGTGTCGCCGATCTGGATGCGGTAGGCCTTGTCGGCCTTGACGCTGACCATCGCCTCGCCCAGCCGGACGGTGACCATGGTGGCGTCTCCGAGCAGTTCCATCGTGTAGACGGGCGCGGTGATCTGGCCGCCCGCGGGCACGACAGCGGCATCCTCGGCCCGGAAGCCCAGCGTCACCTGCCCGTCGGGGGCGTTCAGGCCTTCGATCCGGATGTTCTGGGCGGTGAAGGTACCAGCCGACAGCGTGCCCTCGACAAGGTTCATGGCGGGGCTGCCGATGAAGCCGGCGACGAAGGTGTTGGCCGGCGTGTCGTAGATGTCGGTGGGCGTGCCGACCTGCTGGACCACGCCCTTGTTCATCACCACGACGCGGTCGGCGAGCGTCATCGCCTCGATCTGGTCATGGGTGACGTAGATCGTCGTGACCTTGAGTTCGTGGGTCAGGTTCTTGATCTGGGCGCGGGTGGACACGCGCAGCTTGGCGTCGAGGTTCGACAGCGGCTCGTCCATCAGGAAGACGTTGGGTTCGCGCACGATGGCGCGGGCAAGAGCGACGCGCTGGCGCTGGCCGCCGGACAGTTCGGACGGCTTGCGATGCAGGAAGTCGGTGAGTTCCACCATCCGCGCGGCCTTCATCACCCGATCGTCGTGGCTGGCGGCGTCGATCTTGCGGACCTTGAGCGGGAAGCGGATGTTCTCGTAGATGTTCATGTTCGGGTAGAGCGCGTAGCTCTGGAACACCATGGCGACGTCGCGGTCCTTGGGTTCGAGATCGTTGACCACGCGGCCGTCGATCAGGATCTCGCCCTCGGTCACGTCCTCGAGGCCCGCGATCATGCGCATCGTCGTGGTCTTGCCGCAGCCCGACGGCCCCAGCAGCACAAGGAACTCGCGGTCGGCGATCGTCAGGTCGAACTGGTGCACGCCCACGAACGACCCCCAGCGCTTGGAGATGTTGCGCAACTGGATCTCAGCCATCGTTCGCGTCCATTTTGCATACGCTTGCAAAAGCACCGTAGCGCACCCTGCCCCGGTCGCGCAAGCCACAGCTTTGGGGGTTGGGGATCAATTCAGGCCCTCCATCGCCAGTCTGCGAGAATTTCGCGCGCCGCGTTGTGGCCGGGGACCGCGGAAACGGCACCGCCGGGATGGGTGGACGCGCCGCATTGGTAGAGGTTGCGCACCGGCGAGCGGTAGTCGGCATAGCGCGGCACGGGCCGCATGAAGAAGATCTGGTCGAGCGTCAGTTCCCCGTGCTGCGAGTTGCCGCCGGGCATGTTGATGTCGGCCTCGATGTCGCGGGGGGTGTAGAGGCGGTAGTCGATGACGCTGTCCGAAAAGCCGGGCGCGAAGCGATCCATCACGGCGAAGGCGTTGCGCACGAGGTTGGGGCCCTCACGGTCCCAGTCGGAATTCTTCAACTCGTAGGGCGTGACGCCGCCCTGCATGACGACGACATGCTTGCCCTCGGGCGCCAGCGTCGGGTCGGTGTGGCTGGGGACGTTGGGGCTGAGGAAGGGCTCGGACGAATACCAGCCGTATTTCGCTTCGTCGAAGGCGCGTTCGAGGAACTCGGGCGTGGGGCAGATATGGGCGTAGGCCGGGTAATCCACGCCGGTCTTTTCGCTGGAGAAGCCCTTGTATTGCGGCAGGCGGTCGACGGCGCACAGAAGCTTGAAGCTTTTGCCGCGGGCGCGGTAGCCGCGGATGTCGTCGACGAAATCCTCGGGCAGATGGCGCGAGGGCACCATGTCGAGGAAGGTGCGCTTGGCGTTGACGTTCGAGATGACGCGGGCGGCGCGCAGTTCCTCGCCGCCGCGCAGGCGGACGCCGGTGGCGCGGCCGTTCTCGACCAGGATCTCGTCCACCCAGGCGTCGCAGCGGATCTGCATGCCGTGCGCCTGCCCGGCCCGCGCGATGGCGTCGGCGACCCCGCCCATACCGCCCTTGGCGAAGCTCATGCCCAGTTGCCCGACAAGGTGGGTGACGAGGTAGAAGGCCGTGCCCGGCGAATAGGGCCCGACATTGCCGCCGATGGTGGCCCAGAACATGAACTTGGCCTTCACGAGGTCATGTTCGAACCATTGCGCGACATAGTCGTGCGCCGACATGGAAAGGGAATGGAGGAGGTTGTAGACCTCTTTCTCAGCATTGCGCAGCTTCCACGCCAGGCGTCCGGTCTTCCACAGGCCGACGGGATCCTTGCGGAAGGGGTTCACCGGGGTTTCCATCTGAAGCATCCGCAGGATGTCGATGGTGGATTGCAGGCGCTGGAAGAATTTCGGGTAGTTCTCGGCGTCGCTGGGTGAGAACCGGGCGATCTGTTCGCGCGTCTTGGCCGGGTCCTTGGCAAAGACGATGCCGTCATCCTCTGTCGGGTTGAAGACGTTGGGCTGGGGGTAGTATTCCAGCCCGTGCTTCTTGAGCTCCAGTTCCTCGATCACCTTGGGGTGCAGGTGGCCCATGATGAAGGAATAGGTCGAGGCGCGGAAGCCGGGCGAGAACTCTTCGGTCACGCTGGCGCCGCCGACATAGGGCTTCTGTTCCAGCACCAGCACGGATTTGCCCGCGCGGGCCAGGTAGGCGCCGCAGGTCAGGCCGTTGTGGCCGCCGCCGATGACGATGGCGTCAAGCTGGGTCATTCGCCCTTGAACCCCGGTTTGCGTTTCTCGGTGAAGGCGGCGAGGCCCTCCTTTCGGTCCTCGGAGAACATCAGGAGCGCCGACAGGTTGCCGCCCTCGGCCAGCGCCTGCTCGAAGGTCTGGAAGGGGGCGCGGTTGATCGCCTGTTTCAGCGCCATGACCGACAGGGGCGCGTTGGCGGCGATGTCGCCCGCGATCTCGCAGGCCCGGTCGAGCGCGCCGCCCGCCGGGGTCAGGTGGTTGAGAAGGCCCAGCGCCAGCGCCTCGTCCGCGGGGATGTGGCGGGCGGTGTAGGCCAGTTCGCGCGCCTTGCGCTCGCCCACGGCACGGGCCAGCGACCATGCCCCGCCGAGGATCGGGAACAGGCCGAAGCGCGCCTCTGTCAGGCCGAGGCGGGCGGTTTCGGAACCGACGATGAAATCGCAGCGAAGCGCGATTTCGAGGCCGCCGCCCAGCGCATGGCCTTCGACCGCGGCGATCACCGGCTTGGTGTAGGCCGAGAGATAGCGCATGAAGCCGTGCCATTCCGAATCGGTGTGGCGGTGGCGATACTTGTCGAAGGGGGGCATCTGCGCGGATGCTGTGCCCTTGAGGTCGCCGCCGGCGCAGAAGGCGGTGTCGTCGCCCGTCAGGATCACCGCGGCGATGGCGCGATCCTGTTCCCATGCCGCCATCTGCGCGCGGGTCTGGGCCAGCATGGCGTCGGTCAGGGCATTGCGCGCCTCGGGCCGGGCAAAGCGGACGATCCCCGCGGCGCCCCGGGTGGAGACGTCGATCTGGGGGGCGTCCGTCATCGCGTCAGTCCAGCATGGCGATGGTGGAGTCGGTGGTCTTCACGTCGCCGAAGGACTGGTAGAACGAGGTCAGCCCGGCGAGGTGGTCGTCGTCGTAGCGGGCGGCGTTGGCGTCCTCGACCATCACCACGCGGTAATCCAGCATCATGGCGTCGCGCGCGGTCGATTCGCTGCACATGTTGGTGGCGGTGCCCGCGACGATCAGGTTTTCCACGCCCATGCCCTGCAGGATGTCGTGCAGGTCCGAGGCACCCTGGATGAAGGGCGAGAAGCGTTTCTTGGTCACGATCCGGTCGTCGGCGTGGACATCGAGATCGGGGTAGATCTCATAGCCCTGGTGGCCGGGCGACAGCTGGGACAGATGGTTCTGGCCCTTGGCCTCGGTGAAGAAATAGCGGTGGTAGAGCGGCCAGTCGCTGGGGGCGCCCAGCTTCTCGGCGCATTTCATGATGACCCAGATCACGGGCACGCCCTTGGCGCGGCAGGCGGCGGCGAGGCGGTTGATGTTGGGCACGATGGAGATCGCGGTGTCGACCTCGGCCACGTAGAAGTTCTGCATGTCGACGACGAGGAAGGCGGTTTTCGCCGGCTCGAACCGGTCGAAGACCGACAGCTTGCCCCGCTTGGCCATGATGCGTTCGATCACGTAGCCGGGGATCTTGACCTCGTGCGGCATGCGCGGTCCTCCATGTTGGTGCGGGTGCTGGTCCCGATTTTCTGCCCACTTTAGCCCACTAATGGGGCCGTGCAACCGTTTTGTCGGCGTCAGGGGTCGGGGTTGAGGAAGACGGGGGTGCCGCCCACGGCATAGTCGCCGTCGCGCACCTCGTTGACGAGAACGCGGACCTGCCGGGGTTCGGCGCCGAGGGTCTCGACCACGGCATCGGTCAGGCGCTGCATCAGGCGGGCCTTGGTTGCGTGGTCGCGGCCTTCGAGGATGGAGATGGTGACGATCGCCATGGCGGGTCCTTTCAGTGGATGACGCCGCCGCCGTCCACGCCCAGCGACTGGCCCGAGACGAAGGCGGAATGGTCGGAGAGGAAGAAGGCGACGGGGCCGATCAGGTCTTCGGGCTGCTGGTCGCGGGCGAGGGACCGGCCGGCGGCGATGGCGCCCTTGCGGTCGTTGATGCCGTCGCGGGCCAGCACGCCCTCGGACAGGGTCAGGCCGGGGGCGACGGTGTTGACACGGATGTTGCGGTCGCCGACCTCGCGGATAAGCGAGCGGGTCATGGCCAGCACCGCGCCCTTGGAGGCGTCGTAGTGCAGCATCCCGGGATAGCCGTGGAAGATGCGGTTGGTGGCGATCATGACGATGGAGCCGCCACCCGCGCGCGCCATCGCGGGCACGGCGGAGCGGGAACAGAGCCAGGGGCCGCGCACGTTGACGGCCATCACCTTGTCCCAGAGCCCGGGGTCGATTTCGTCATGCGGCTGGATCGGCAGGGTGGCGAAGAGCGCGGCATTGCAGACCAGCCCGTCGAGCCCGCCGAAGGCGGCCTCGGTCTCGGCCACCATGCGGTCGCAGTCGCCGGGGTCGGTGACGTCCATGCGGACGGCCAGCGCGCGCCCCCCGTCGGCTGTGATGCGCTCCGCCGCTGGCGCGGGGTCGGCGATGTCGGCCAGCGTGACGGCGGCGCCCATGCGGGCGAAGCCCTCGGCCATGACGGCGCCGATGCCTTGTGCGGCGCCGGTGACGATGATGCGTTTGCCGGTCAGCATGGGGACTCTCCATGATGGATCACCGTGGTCTTCGCCTCGGTGAAGTTGTGCCAGCTGTAGGCGCCGCCCTCGCGCCCCACGCCAGAGGCCTTGAAGCCGCCGAAGGGGGCGTTGAGGTCGCGCAGGAAGGAGCTGTTGACGACGATCGTGCCGGTGCGGATGGCACGCGAGACGCGCATCGCGCGCCCGAGGTCGCGGGTCCAGAGATAGCCGGACAGGCCGTGGTCGCTGTCGTTGGCCAGCGCGATGGCCTGCGGT
>JAUIIC010000227.1 GCA_030431935.1 Alphaproteobacteria bacterium
GCGACCCGGTCGAGGCGGCGCGCGCCTATGATGCGGCGGGCGCGGACGAGCTGTGCTTTCTCGACATCCACGCCACGCACGAGAACCGGGGCACGATGTACGACCTGGCCACGCGCACGGCGGAACAATGCTTCATGCCGCTGACCATCGGCGGCGGCGTGCGCACGGTCGAGGATGTGCGCGCCCTGTTGCTGGCGGGGGCGGACAAGGTCAGCTTCAACTCTGCCGCCGTGGCGGACCCGGACGTGGTGGCCCGCGCCGCGGACCGGTTCGGCAGCCAGTGCATCGTGGTGGCGATCGACGCCAAGACGGTGGAACCGGGGCGGTGGGAGATCTTTACCCATGGCGGGCGGCGGCCCACGGGGATCGACGCGGTCGAGTTCGCGCGCACGGTCGAGGGCAAGGGCGCGGGCGAGATTCTTCTGACCTCGATGGACCGGGACGGCACAAGGGCGGGGTTCAACATCCCGCTGACCCGCGCCATCGCCGACGCGGTGGGCGTGCCGGTGATCGCGTCCGGGGGCGTGGGCACGCTCGATCACCTGGTCGAAGGCGTGACCGAGGGGCACGCCAGCGCGGTTCTTGCAGCGTCCATCTTTCATTTCGGCGAGTTCACCATCGGCGAGGCCAAGGCCCACATGGCCGCCGCCGGCATCCCGGTGCGCCTGACATGAGCGCGCTGGAGCGTCTGGCCGCCACGGTCGCGGCACGCAAGGGCGCGGACCCGGACGAAAGCTGGACCGCGAGGCTTCTGGCCAAGGGCCCCGAGAAATGCGCCGAGAAATTCGGCGAAGAGGCCGTCGAGGCGATCATCGAGGCGGTGAGGGGCGACCGCGCGCGCCTGACGTCCGAGGCGGCGGACGTGCTCTATCACCTCTTGGTGATGCTGGCCGCACGCGACGTGTCGCTGGCCGATGTGCTGGCGGAACTGGAGCGGCGCGAGGGCACCTCGGGGCTGGCCGAGAAGGCCGGGCGCAAGGGGTAGGCGTGGCGCTGCGGATCGCGATCACGATCGACGTGCCCGACCTGGATGCGGGGCTGCGGTTCTACGGCGCGGCCTTCGGCTTCGAAGAGGTGGCGCGGCCCGCGCCCATGTATGCCATGCTGCAATCGGGCGAGGCGCGCATCGCGCTGATGGAAAAGGCCGAAGGGTCGTCGCCCGCCAAGGGGTCCGACGACCGGCGGCGCTATGCCCGTCACTGGACGCCGGTGCACCTGGATCTGCACGTGGACGATTTCGAGGCGGCGCTGGCGCGCGCCGTGGACGCGGGCGCAACGGTGGAAGAGCGGTTCGACATGGAGGGCCGCCCGCCCGTCGCCTTTTGCAGCGATCCGTTCGGGCACGGGTTCTGCCTTATCGGACCCCGGCCCTGAGGCCCGCGCGTCAGAAGACGAAATCGCCGGATTCAAGCTCGCCCAGCGTGTAGCCGGGCAGCAGGATGGCGTTGCCCGCGCCGTCATGGATCAGCACGCCGCCCGCCACCTGCGTCATGTGGTTTGCGACGAGATCGGCGTAATCGGTGATCGCGCTCACGTCACGCAGGACGATCACGTCGCCTGTGGACGAGGCGTCGAAGTCGGTGATGACATCCTGGCCCCAGTCATCTGCGAAGATGAACAGGTCGGTGCCGCCCTGCCCTGTCAGGATATCGTCTCCGGTTCCGCCGGTGATCTCGTCGCGCCCGTCGCCGCCGAACAGGAAGTCGCGCCCGGCGCCGCCGGTGATGACGTCGCCGCCCATGCCGCCGCCGACGATGTCCATGCCGGCGCCGCCGTCGAGCGTGTCGTCGCCCGCGCCGCCGTTGATGACGTCGAAGCCATCACCGCCGTAAAGCCTGTCGTTCCCGTCCGCACCGAAAAGCAGGTCCGAGCCCGCCGCGCCTTCGAGAATATCCGCGCCGGTGCCGCCGTAGAGGAAATCGACGTCAGCGTCCCCGATCAGGTGCAGCGCGGCGGGCGGGGCGAGGTCGCCCGGGGTCTCGCCGGTGTCGAAGGGCATCTCGTAGCCGGTGAAGAGCGCGAGGTATTCCTCGATCGGGGTGCCGTAGCCATCGGTGAGGTCGAGCGTGCCGCCCGAGGCGAGCCAGTCGCGCATCCCGCCGGCGCCCATCAGGTGTGCGCCCGCGATGATCGCGCTGGCGGTGATGTAGACCCCGTCGATCGTCTGTCCGAGATAGGCGTCGAGGCCCAGCGACTCGGCATAGCCCCACAGAAGCTCGAACCACTCGTCGGCGGCCGCATCCTGCACCGACGGGCTGGCGAGGAACTCGGCCGTGCTGTCGATGCCCATCTTGCCGGTCCAGGCGGTGATCTGGTTGTCGTAGGGATTGCCGTCGTTGACCACAAAGCCGAGATCGACGAGCGCCGCCTCGCCGAACTGGTAGGCCCCGAGATAGCCGAAGGAATTGACCGCCTGGTAGTTGCCGGACGATTCCCGCTGTTTCAGAGCCTCGCGGAAGTCTTCATAGGTCATCGTCGCCCCGTCGTTTGCCGGGGGCCCGAATACCGAAACAATCTGTCAAAAATTTGGAGGATTGCGACGGTCTAGAGCTTTGACGAGATCACCCCTGTGTTGAACCCACCCATCCGAAGCTCTCCGAAGAGGCGTTGATACTCGATCTTGGGGCAACGGTTCTGCACCACGGTCAGGCCCCGGTCACGGGCCATCGCCGCGGCGTCCTCGTTCATGACGCCGATCTGCATCCAGACCGTGCGCAGCGCCGGCAGGCAGGCCAGGGCCGATTCGACGATCGGCGGGACGTGCTCGGAGCGGCGGAAGATGTCGAGCATGTCCACCGGAATGTCGGCCGGGATGTCGGCGAGATCACCGAAGACCGTTTCCCCGAACAGCGTGCTGCCCGCATGACCGGGATTGACCGGGATCACCCGGTAGCCGCGCAGCGACAGGTAACGCGCGACATAGTTGCTGGGGCGCACGGGATTGGGCGAGACCCCCACGCAGGCGATCACGCGGGTGGTCTTCAGGATGCGGTGCAGATCAGAATCGCTGGGTCCCATGGTTCCCGCATATCACAGCGGCCCCAAGAAAAAAGCGCCCGGTTCAGACCGGGCGCCAGTTACGGAACGAGGGACAGTGAAGTGAGGCACGAGTGTTCCGAACCCGCGCTCATGCCACTCAGATAGCATTGCACCTTCATCTTTAAAGATGCGGTAATCGGACTGTGAACACAAGAAAAACCGCATCGCGCCGCAATTTCGCCCGATTTCGGGCCGGCGCGGCGTCAGTCGAAGATATCCTCGATCACGTCGAACGCCTCTTCGAAAGCCCGCTTGAGGAAGGATTTCTTCTTCTTTTTCCGGCGCTTGTACGGATCGGGCATGGCGCGCGTGGGCACCCGTCGCGAGGCGGGCGTTCCGACCAGTTCGCGCGGACCCTTGCGCTGCTCCGGCGGGCGCAGCCCCTTGAGATTGTGAAGCGGTGCGCCGCAGCCGGAACACGCCAGTTCGTGCCTGTCACGGCCTCTCAGCACCAGCGCGGCGCGCGTGCCGCAATAGCAGCAGGTGGCGATCTTGGTGTCGTGCGGCATGGGCTCTCTCTCAACGCTGTCCCGCAGCATATAGGGCGACTGCCGCAGCATTGGAGACGTTAAGCGAGCCGAAACCGCCAGCGGCGGGTATTCGGGCGATGACGTCGCAGGTCTGGCGCGTGCGATCGCGCAGGCCGGGGCCTTCGGCGCCCAGCACGATGCCGACGGGCTGACCCGCCAGGCTGGCGAACGCCTCGGCGACGGTCCGGTCGCCTTCACCGTCGAGGCCGACCAGCGCGTAGCCCATGTCGCGCAGCGTCTCCATCGTGTCCGCAAGGTTGGCAACGCGCAGATAGGGCTGGCGTTCCAGCGCACCCGACGCGGTCTTGGCCAGCGCCCCGGTTTCCGGCGCGGCATGGCGGCGCGGCGCGATGACGGCGCGGGCGCCGAACACCTCGGCCGAGCGCAGGATGGCGCCCACGTTGTGCGGGTCGCTGACCCGGTCGAGCAGGACGACCACCGGCGCCTCGTCGGGCGCGGCGGCGCACAGCGTCTCGACCCCGCCCCAGTCGAGCGGCCGCACCTGAAGCGCCGCCCCCTGGTGGACCGAGCCGGGATCGAGCGGCGCGGTGAACTTGCGCGGATCGACGATTTCGGGCGCCACGCCGGCCAGGGCGACCGCTTCGGCCAGCCTGTCTGCGGCATTCTTCGTCAGGATCAGCTGCAGCTTTTCCCGCGCGGGATTGACCAGCGCGTCACGCACCGCATGCAGCCCGAAGAGCCACACGGTTTCATCCCGGGCGGCCTTGCGCGCGCGTTCCTTGTCGATGACCCATTTCGGTTTCGTCATGCCTCTCCCTTGCGCGTCCGCGTCGTCCGGCGCAAGGGATTTTCCGGTTGACGCGTCCGGGGGCGGGCACTATCCACCCGTCTCACCGGACGCCTGTCGGTGTCCTGTGGGCGACGTGCTGCAAGGTGCGGCAGCGGACTGTAACTCCGCCGGGGAGACCCATGCCTGGTTCGATTCCAGGGTCGCCCACCACCCCTTTTCCGGGTCTGTACCCTCCTGATCGGTCGAAGCGTGGTGTACGGGTCGGATCGCCCGGCGAAGGCCTCCGCACGCAACAGAGCCTTGCCACGCAAATTGCTTTGGACTAGAGCATCGGGACCGATCCGGCGGCGAGTTGGCGGAGTGGTTACGCAGCGGATTGCAAATCCGTGCACACCGGTTCGATTCCGGTACTCGCCTCCATTGTTCCCCTTGTCGTTTTATCCCGGTTTTGCAAGGCCTTGGAGGCTTCCAAGGAGGATACGACGGGGGACAAGGTGCCCGATTGCCCCGCCACAACGCTGTCGCGAAACAACGGGACGGACTACGGACGCCGCCTGCTGTCGATCTAGCGGGCGTCGTTGTTGGGCGAGGCCAGGAACGGCGACCAGGCCCTGATCGACGCCATGTCCGCAGCCGTCGCAAGGGAATGGAGTTGGACAGCCCCCGCAGCGTCCTGCCGAGACCCGACGAACGCCGGTTGTCGGCAAGACAGAACGCGGCCTCAGATAGGCTTTGCCATGCGTTCATCGGTCTTGCGCCAGATCCCGGGCGGGATCTCTCGATGCCGGATATTCTCCCGCAGCTCCTCGGGGTCGTGGGTCTGTTGGCTGTCGTCTGCCGCGCGCGATGCCTTCTGCACGAACAGGCAGCGTTCGTGGCGGGGGCCATGAAGCCTTCCGGCATCTCGGAAACGCTGGCGGCGCGATGTGCCTGCGGATGGATTGCAGCCCCGGGTTCCTCCCAGATGCAAGGGCGCGCCCACGCTCCATGGACCAAGGCGGCCGGGAAACCGGCCCCCGAGGGGCCGGCCGCCTCTCGCTACGCGATGACCACGGCCTCGGGGTTCCAGCCTTCGGGCAGAGGCGATGGCCGGGACATATCCACCCCGTCGAGATGCAGCCGCGTCACGTTGCGTGCGAAGAGCCCCGGCATCCCGCCGGGGTAGGGCACAAGGCCGATGACCCTGCCGAGGTCATCCATGTGCCATGCGTTTGCGCGTCCTCCTGCGTCGGCAGAGGGCAGCATGTCCACCGGGCCGGGCCGCAGGTCATAGCAGCGCCCCGTCCCGAGCAATCCTGCCCTTTGCGCCAGCCGAACGTGGCGCAGTGTCACGCCATCTATCTGGCCCGCGTGTTCGGCAACCAGGTTGATCGCACCTTCCATCGCCCCGGTCACGTCCTCGACAAGGACATCGCGGATGCGTCCCGCCGGGGATCCGGGCCGCCTGTCCCGCTGGTTGATCGTCAGCGCCTCGCCAGAGCCCCAATAGCCGTCCGGGGTTTCCGAACAGTCCAGCCGGATGCGGCGAAAGACGATCCGCTCGAAAGTGCCGCCATCGCGGGACAGAACGCCCAATCCGCGGTTCGACGCGAGAACCTCGCAGTCCTCGAAGGTGATGTCGCGGAAATCCGCATGGCTTTCGGTGCCGAGCTTCAGTGCGCAGGAGCGGCTCTCGATCCGGGTGCGCGCGACTTCGATATCCACGCAGGGACCGACGGGCGCGCCATTCGCGCGCAGGCTGGTCTTGAGCACCACGCCGTCGTCCGCGGTGCGAATGCTGCACCCCGACACGCGCACGTCGCGGCAGCCGTCCAGCACGATCCCATCCGTATTCGGCATGTCCAGGTCGTTGTCGATGCAGAGGCCGCTGATCCGAAGACCCGTGCAGCCGACGAAATGGAGCGTCCACATCGGGCTGCAGGTGACGCGGATGCCTTCGATCCGGCTGTTCCTGCAGCCGTCGAACACGAGCACCCGGGGGCGCAGGGCAAGCGGAATGCGGGTGCCCATCGCCTCGTCCTTGCCCGTGCTGAAGGCGCGCGTGCCGTCGCAACGGATTTCGCCTTCGCCCGTGATCGCGATCCCGTCGCCGCCCTCGGCGAGGATCATCGCGCGGGAGCTGCCTTCGGCGATGACCGAGGTCTCGTTCTGCGCGTAGGCGTCGTAGGAGGGCAGGAAGGACAGGATCGCACCCGCCTCCAGATACAGCCGCGCGCCCGACCCAAGCCGCAGGCCGCGCGAGAGGTGAACCCCCGGCTCGAGCCGGACGGCAAGACCCTGCGCCGAGCCGCGGTCGAGCGCAGCCTGGATGCGGGGCGTCGCGTCGTCGGGCAAGGCCTCGATGCGGATGTCGCGCATGTCTGTCATGGCCGCGCATCGCCGCAAAGGCCGGCCTGCCGAAGAAAGCCGCCAAGCCGCTCAAGCTGGCC
>JAUIIC010000228.1 GCA_030431935.1 Alphaproteobacteria bacterium
TCTGGCGCGAGAAGGCGCCGCCGCTGGCGCGGCACCGCCGGGTGGGCATGCTGGGACTGGGCGAGCTTGGCACCGCCTGCGCACGGGCGCTGGCCGCGCTCAACTTCGACGTGGCAGGCTGGAGCCGGCGGGAGAAGACGCTGCAGGGCATCGCGACGCACCACGGCGCGGACGGGCTGGACGCGGTGCTGGCGCGGTCCGACATCCTTGTGCTGCTGGTGCCGCTGACGGCGGACACCGCGGGGCTGATGAATGCCGATCGCATCGCGCGGCTGCCGCAGGGGGCGGTGATCGTGAACCCCGGGCGCGGGCCGCTGATCGACGATGACGCGCTGATCGCGGCGCTGGACGCCGGGCACCTGTCGCATGCCACGCTGGACGTGTTCCGGGTGGAGCCGCTGCCGCCCGAGCATCCGTTCTGGGCGCACCCCCGCGTGACGGTGACGCCGCATATCGCCTCGACCACGCGGCCCGAGACGGCGGCAGGCGTGATCGCCGAGAACATCCGCCGGGGCGAGGCCGGGGAGCCGTTCCTGCATCGCGTGGACCGCGGCGCGGGCTACTGAGCGCGGCGCGGGGAACGCCCCTGCGGGGCGTGGCCTTCGGCGAGAGTATTTGTGAACAGAAGAAGCCGGGGTCAGCGCAGGCGCGGCGGGCGGTCGGGGTCCATGCCGGGGGCCGTGGGCGGACCGGGCAGCGCGGCGGGCGCGGGAATGTCGAAGCGCAGGCCGACGCGCGCGATGCGGTCGGCGGCGGGGTCGGACGCGGGCAGGAAGGTGACGTCGAGCGCGCCGGCCTCGATCCCCGAGAACGCCAGCGCCTCGCCGGTGGCGCGCGCCAGCGCCTCCTCGGACCCCGGAAGCGGGTCGAGAAAGGCCAGGAGGTGCCCGCGGCTGCCGTCGTCATAGGTGACGGCGACAAGGCAGGCGGCTTGCGCCAGCCCCTCGGCCGCGGCGAGTTTGGCGTCGAGCGCGGGCAGGAGCGGCTCTGGCAGGCCCGAGGGCGCGGCGACGGCGGCGGGACGCGCGGTGACGGTGCGCGGGGTCTCGGACAGCATCGCCGCCAGCCAGTCGAGTGCCGCGGCGGGCAGAAGCGTCTCGGATGGCGCGCCGAGGTTCAGCCCGAGGCCAAGGCCCTGCCCCGCCAGCATCCCCGCCAGCGTGCGTCCCGACAGGGCGACATAGGGCACGGCCCGGCCGGTGAAGGCGGCCAGCCGCTCCTCTGTGTCGAAGGCGAGGAGGTAGCTGGCGTCGGGTAGCTCGAACAGGTCCGGGTCGATGGCGTCGCCCTCTGGGTCGCGGGAGAGCAGGAGGACCAGTTCAGCATCGGCGAGACGCTCGAAGAAGCGCAGGCGCGCGGCATCGTCCTCTGGCGCGGCCTGCATGGCGGCATGGGCGCGGTCGATGGGGGTTGCGTCAGTCGTCATGCAGCACCTTTCGGACCGTGGCGCGCAGGACCGGCAGAAGGTCGGCCTGGAACCACGGGTTCTTCTTCAGCCACGCGGTATTGCGCCAGGACGGGTGGGGCAAGGGGAAGACGGCGGCCGCATGGTCGCGCCAGGCGGCAACGGTGGCGGTGACGCCCTGCCGCGCGGGGGTGCCGAGATGCCAGCGCTGGGCATGGCCGCCGATCAGCAGCGTCAGGCGGATACCGGGCAGCGCGGCCATGACGCGGGCGCGCCAGGTGGCGGCGCAGAGCGGCGGCGGCGGCAGGTCGGCGCCGCGCGCGTCATAGCCGGGAAAGCAGAAGGCCATGGGCACGATGGCCAGCCGCGCACGGTCGTAGAAGGTGGCCTCGTCCACGCCCATCCAGTCGCGCAGGCGGTCGCCAGAGGGGTCGAAGAAGGGCTTGCCGGCGTTGTGGACGCGCAGGCCCGGCGCCTGACCGGCCACGAGGATGCGGGCGCGCCGGTCGAACCAGGGCACCGGGCGCGGGGCGTGCGCGGTGGCCGTCGCGGCGAAGCGGTCGGCGCAGAGCCGGCAGGCGGCGATCTCGGTATTCAGGGTGTCCGGCATGGGCGCGGTCTAGCCGGGCCGCGCGCCCGGGGCAATTCGCGGTTGACATTATTTCGATGATTCTAGCATTGTAGAGAAATGAAAACGTTTCTTCCCTCCGGGCTTCCCATCGAGGATGCGGCGTCCAGTTTCGCAGCACTGGGGTCCGAGCAGCGCCTAGGCGTGCTGAACACGTTGGTGAGGGCCGGGCCAGGCGGCCTGACGATTGGCGAGCTGGGCGGGCGCAGCGGTGTCACCGGATCGACGCTGACGCATCACCTGCGGCTTCTCGTGCAGGCCGGACTGGTGACCCAGGAAAGGCGCGGCCGGTCGGTGGTCTGCGCGGCCGTCGCCTATCCCAAGATCGAGGCGCTGTCGGCCTACCTGCTGTCGCAGTGCTGCGCCGACCGGCTGGCGGATGGCGAGGCGCACGATCATGGCTGACCAAAGCGCAGGCCTGCCGGCGATCGCCCCGGCGTGGCGCCGGATGGACAAGGCGTGGCTTGCGATACTTGCGATCCCGCTGGCGCTGGCCTTGCTGGATCCCGCGCAGGCCTGGCCCACGGTCACATTCGCGGCGGGGGCGCTGCTGCACACGGGCGGTTTCATCGTGTTCGCCGTGCTGGCGGTGGCGTGGCTGAAGGCGACGGGGGCCGAAACGCTGCTGGCGCGGGCATTCGAGGGGCGCGAGACGCGGATGATCGTGATGGCCGCCGCCTTCGGCGGGCTGGCGCCCTTCTGTTCCTGCGAGGTGATCCCGTTCATCGCGGCGCTGCTGGCCGTTGGCGCGCCCTTGTCGGCGGTGATGGCGTTCTGGCTGGCCTCTCCCCTTATGGACCCGGCGATGTTCCTGATCACCGCGGGCACGCTGGGCACGGGCTTTGCCGTGGCCAAGACGGTGGCGGCGGTGGGCCTTGGGCTGATGGGCGGGTTCGCGGTCAAGGCGCTGTCGGGCAGCGCGCTGTTCGCCGATCCGCTGAAGGCGCAACCGGCGCGGGGCTGCTGCGGGACGTCCTGCGGGGCCGATCCGTTCACCGGGCGGCCGCACTGGCGGTTCTGGCAGGACGGCACGCGGCGGCGCAGCTTCCGCGATACGGTCGCAGAGAACGCCCTGTTCCTGGGGAAATGGCTGTTTCTGGCCTACATGATCGAGGCCCTGATGCTGGCCTATGTCCCGGCCGAGGCGGTGGCCGGCGTGCTGGGCGGAAGCGGCGTGATGCCCATCCTGCTGGGCGCCCTGGTCGGCGCGCCGGCCTACCTGAACGGCTATGCCGCCGTACCCATGGTCGACGCGCTGCTGGCGCAGGGGATGGCGCCCGGCGCGGCCATGTCCTTTGTCCTGGCGGGCGGGGTCAGCTGCATTCCCGCCGCTGTGGCCGTCTGGGCGCTGGTGAAGCCGAGGGTTTTCGGCGCCTACCTGGGCATCGCGATGACGGGGGCGGTGATCGCGGGGCTGGCCTGGGGCGCGATCGCCTGAGGCCCGCGCGGGCCGGTTGCCGAGGCCCCGGACTCGGCGTATCCCGGCCCGCACGGAAAGCGACCGGAGGCGCGCATGTACAGGGTCTGGGATTTCGTCACGACCTATT
Source organism: Alphaproteobacteria bacterium (assembly GCA_030431935.1). GTDB lineage: Bacteria > Pseudomonadota > Alphaproteobacteria > Rhodobacterales > Rhodobacteraceae > ASV31. Next base: position 3,581 of record JAUIIC010000228.1, read on the forward strand.
CGATCCTGCTGATCGCGGGCGCGCTTGTCGCGCTGGTCTGGGCGAATACCGACACCGAGGGCTACCAGCGGATGGTCGACTATCCGCTGTGGTTCAACAACTGGGTCGGCACCGACGCGACCGGGTGGCTTGTGTCCCACGGCGCGCGCTACGGCATCGCCGACCTTGGCGACGTCTCGCGCGTGCTGAGCGTGCATTTTCTGGTCAACGACATGCTGATGGCCCTGTTCTTTGCCATCGCGGCCAAGGAAGTCTGGGAAGCCATCGTCCTGAAGAACGGCAGCCTGCGCGGGCGCAAGGCCGCCACCCCGCTGATCGCCACGGCGGGCGGGATGCTGGGGCCTGTCGCCGTCTACCTCGGGCTTGCGGCGTTCCTTGGGTCGGATGTCTACGACGCGGTGGCGCGGGGTTGGGCGGTTCCGACCGCGACGGATATCGCGTTTTCCTACCTTGTCGGGCGCATGGTGTTCGGTGCGGGACACCCCGCGGTGCGCTTCCTTCTGCTTCTGGCCATCGCGGATGACGCGGCGGGGCTGGTCATTCTTGCGCTCTTCTATCCCTCGGGCGCCTTCGCGCCGGAATGGCTGCTTCTGTCGCTGGGCGCGGCGCTGGGGGTCTTCGTCCTGTTCAACTGGCTGCCGCGGATGCTGGACCGCGGCGACCAGCTGCGCCCGAACTCGACCTTCGTGCGCGGAACTCTGAGCTTTTGGCCCTACCTGATCGCCGGCGTGCTGAGCTGGTACGGGTTCCAGCAGGCCGGGCTGCACCCGGCGCTGGGCCTTCTGCCCGTGGTGCCGGCCATCCCGCATGCCGACCGGGCCTTCGGCATCTTCAGCGAGGCCGAAACCTACCTGACGGACCTGCTGAACCGGATCGAGCATGCGCTGAAGCACCCGGTCGAGATCATCCTGTTCTTCTATGGATTGATGAATGCGGGCGTCGCCTTCACGTCGATCGCGGCGCCAACATGGCTGGTGCTTGCGGGGCTTCTGATCGGCAAGCCCCTGGGCATCCTTGCGATGGGGTGGATCGCGGCGCATCCGTTGCGGCTTGGTCTGCCCGCCAGGATGCGGACCGGCGACCTTTTCGTGGTCGGCTGCGCGGCGGCGGTCGGGTTCACCGTGTCGCTTCTGATGGCGTCGGCGGCCTTCGACAGCGGCCCGGTCCGCGAGGCGGCCAAGATGGGGGCCGTGCTCAGTTTCGCGGCGGTCATCCTGGCGGTGATCGCGGCACGGCTGATGCGGGTGGCCCGAAGGGACAGGTGAGACGCACCGAAGCGCCCCATTCCCGCCCTTTTCTTCCGTTATCCGTTGCAGCCGAGGCAAGGTATCGGCCATATTCGCATATGATACGCCCGGAAGAGGCGTGGCGACCGGACCAAGACTCGGGGACGCAGGTATAGGGCGGGGTTTGCAGTGCCCGGCAACGTGATGCTGGAATTCGAGAACGTGTCCAAGTCCTTCTGGACGGGCAAGCGGCGCAAGGTGATCCTTTCGGACGCCACGTTCCGCGTGGAAGCCGGCAACTCGATGGGCATCCTGGCGCCGAACGGCACGGGCAAGACCACGCTTATCAACATGATGGCCGGGCTGGAGAAGCCCGACGAGGGCAAGATCCGCCGCTATTGCCGCATCTCGTTCCCGCTGGGCTTCATGGGCGGGCTGACCGGCAAGCACACCGCCCGCGAGAACGTCCGCTACATCGCCCAGCTTTACGGGCTGGACCCCGATTACGTCGAGGCGTTCTGCCGCTGGGTCTGCAATCTCGACGAATATTTCGAGATGCCCATCAACACGTACAGTTCCGGCATGACCGCGCGGCTGAACTTCGCGCTTCTGCTGGTACTGGATTTCGACCTCTACCTCATCGACGAAGGGATGCCCGCATCCACGGACGTCGAGTTCAACCGCAAGGCCGGCGACATCCTGCGGGAACGCCTGCAGAACCGAACGGTGATCGTGGTGTCGCACCAGGCGAAGACGCTTGAAAAGCTGTGCCGGTCCGCGGCGGTGCTGCGCAACGGCAAGCTGTACCAGTTCGACAGCCTCGAGGAGGCAAAGGCGCTGTATGACTACCAAGGCTAAGAAATTCCGCATCCGGCGCAATCCTCCGACGTCCGGCATGGCGCGCAGCACGCGTCCGCCGGTCCAGGACAACGACAGCCTGTTCTCGGGCCCCGAGGATGGGCTGGGCGACGCGCCCTACCCCACCGCCGGCGTGCCCGCCCCGCGCGAGGACGAGATCGACGCGATCCGCCGCGAGGGCCTGACGGGCCGGCAACTGCGCATGGCGCGGCGCGTGGCGCAAAAGCACGGCCTGGCGCCCACGTCCGACTTCGACGCGGTGCGTCTGTTGCGCGACCAGGGGATCGACCCGTTCGAGCGGTCCAACATGCTGAGCGTCGTGACCGGCAGCGCCCAGCGCGAGGCGCCGGAACCCGACCGGCTGCCGCAGACGATCAAGCCGATGCAGCTGCCCTCGACCGAGGTGATGGCCGAGGACAACCGCGCCAAGGAAATCATGCGGATGCAGCGCGACATCGTGCGCCGCCGCCGCCGCCGCGCCGCGCAGCTGATCGCGCGGCTGGCCTTCTTCGTCTTCCTGCCGACGATCATCACCGGTTACTACTTCTTCAAGATCGCCACGCCGATGTACGAAAGCCATGCGGAGTTCGTCATCCAGCAGGCGAACCCGGCGGGCGCGACATCGTCGCTGGGCGGGCTGTTCTCTGGCACAGGGCTGGCGACGGCACAGGATTCGATCACCGTTCAGGGCTACCTGCAGTCGCGCGACGCCATGTTGCGGCTGAACGACGACCTCGGCTTCATCGCGCATTTCCAGCAGCCGCACATCGACCCGTTGCAGCGGCTGGAAGTGGGGACATCGCTGGAGGACGCGTTCAAGGTGTTCCGGCGCCACGTCAAGATCAGCTACGATCCGACCGAGGGCATCATCAAGATGGACGTGATCGCCGCCGATCCGAACGTGGCGGTGGCCTTCTCGGAACGGCTGATCGCCTATGCCGAGGAACAGGTCGACAACCTGACCCAGCGCCTGCGCGAGGACCAGATGCGCGGCGCGCGCGAAAGCTTCGAAGATGCAGAAGCCAAGCTGATCGCGGCGCAGGAGACCGTCGCGAACCTGCAGGAGCGGCTG
>JAUIIC010000229.1 GCA_030431935.1 Alphaproteobacteria bacterium
AGGTCGTACTCCCCGGCCTCGTCCACCTCGACCGTGACGATGTCGCCGGGGGAAAGGCCCTCGAAATCCTCGTCGATGAAGAGGTTGCCGTCGATCTCGGGGGCGTCGGCCATGGTGCGGCAGGTGGCGGCGTCCTCGTCCACCTCGTCGACGATGACCTGCAGGCGCTGGCCGACCCTGGCGGCCAGCTTCGCCTCGGAAATCGCCTGGGCCTTTTCCATGAAGCGGTGGAAGCGGTCTTCCTTGACCTCGCCCGGCACATGGTCGGGCAGGGCGTTCGACCGCGCGCCGGCGACGTTCTCGTAGCGAAAGCAGCCCACCCGGTCGAGCTGCGCCTCGTCCAGCCAGTCCAGAAGCGTCTGGAACTCGGCCTCGGTCTCGCCGGGATAGCCCACGATGAAGGTCGAGCGGATCGCGATATCCGGGCAGGCGGCGCGCCAGGCGGCGATCTCGTCCAGCGTGCGCGCGGCGGCGGCGGGGCGCGCCATGCGGCGCAGCGTGTCGGGATGGGCGTGCTGGAACGGGATGTCGAGATAGGGCAGCACCAGCCCCTCGGCCATCAGCGGCACAAGGTCCCGCACATGCGGGTAGGGGTAGACGTAGTGGAGCCGCACCCAGGCCCCCAGCGCGCCCAGATCGCGCGCCAGCGGCACGATGGGGAACTTGTCGTCGCGCCCCTGCCAGTCCGTGCCATAGGCGCTGGTGTCCTGGCTGATGACCAGAAGCTCGCGCACGCCCGCGTCGACCAGCCGTTCGGCCTCTCGCAGGACGGCGGCGGCGGGGCGGCTGGCCAGTTTCCCGCGCATGTCGGGGATGATGCAGAACTTGCAGGCGTGATTGCAGCCCTCGGAAATCTTGAGGTAGCTGTAGTGCCGTGGCGTCAGCTTTATCCCCTGCGGCGGCAGGAGGTCGACGAAGGGATCGGGCGCGGGCGGCACCGCGGCATGCACCGCGTCCAGCACCTGCTCGTATTGCTGCGGGCCCGTCACCGCCAGGACGCGCGGATGCGCGCCGGTGATGTAGTCGGGCTCGGCGCCGAGGCAGCCGGTCACGATCACGCGCCCGTTCTCGGCCAGCGCCTCGCCGATCGCCTCCAGGCTTTCGGCCTTGGCCGAATCGAGGAAGCCGCAGGTGTTCACGATCACCGCGTCCGCGCCCTGGTAGTCGGCCGAGATGCCGTAGCCCTCGGCCCGCAGGCGCGTCAGGATGCGTTCGCTGTCCACCAGCGCCTTGGGGCAGCCGAGGCTGACCATGCCGATGGTGGGCTGGCCGTCGCGGCGGGTCTCGGCCACGCGGGCGCGGGCCAGGTCGGGGCGCAGGTCTGGAGGGTTCGTGCTCATGTCGCGGCTATACGCAAACGCCTGCCCTCGGGAAAGGGGCATGCACGGCGGGGATCATCCCGGCGGGATGCCCGCGTCGATCAGGCCCTGCCGGTAGCGGTAATTGTCCACCCCTTCGACCAGGGTCGGCGGCACGCTTGCCTGAAGCTGGGCGACCGTAAGGCCGGGATGGCGGTGCAGCAGCTTTGCCGCCGCCGCACGGGCAAGCTCCATCCGGCCGGCCTCGGCGGCGAAGGAGGCCACAAGGCGGTTGGCCCAGGTCATCCCGGGGGCCAGCGACATGGCCTCGTCCAGCAGGGAAAGCGCGGTGTCCAGGTCATGGATTTCCCGCGCCACCACGGCGCGCCCGATCTTCATGTTGAAGCGGAACGGGTCCAGCGGGCTGAGCGTCTCGGCATGGTGAAAGGCGGCGCCGGCCTCGGGGAAACGGCCCGCGTAGATCAGGTTCCAGCCCGCCCGCATGTGGCCCCAGGAATTGTTCGGGTCGATCTCCAGGGCGCGTTCCACGTATCGCGTGGCGCGCCCCAGCCCGGCACCGACCAGCGCGATGGCGGCGCCGGTCGCCACGAGGCTGGGCGCGTGGTCCGAGGTGCGCTCGGCCGCGCGCTGGGCCAGTTCTGCCGCCGCCGCGCGGTCCACCAGTGGATCGTCGGACCACAGGTAGGCGGGCTGCTGCGCCAGCGCCCAGGCCTTGTAGGCCAGCGCCGGGCCGAACCCCGGGTCCACCGCCAGCGCCTGATCCAGAAGGGCGATGGCCCGGGCGTTGCCCTTCCCGGTGTGCGACCAGAACTCGGGGAAGGCCGACAGGTACAGGTCATAGGCGCTGCGGTTGCCGGGCGCGGTGCCGCCCGCCCTCGCGATCTCGGCCTGCCGGAGTGAGGGCGACAACTGCCCCGCCACGCGCTCGGCGATGCGGTCCTGCAAGTCGAACAGGTCGTCCAGCCGGTCGTCGAAGCGCTGCGACCAGAGCATGTGGCCGTCCGACCCCGCCACCAGCTGGACAGAGATGCGCACCCGTTCGCCCGCGCGCCGCACCGACCCCTCGACGACGTAATCCGCCCCCAGCGCCGCCGCCGCGCCGGGGATGTCCAGCCCCTTGCCACGCAGGGCAAAGGCCGATTGCCGGGCGATCACGTCGAACTCGGCCACCCGGCTCAGCGCGCCGGTGATCTCCTCGACAACGCCATCGGCGAACATGTCGCCGGCCTCAGCGGACAGGTCGTCGAAGGGCAGGACGGCCAGGACAGGGGTCGTGCCCCGCCGCCGGGGGGCGGGGGCCGTGCCCTTCAGGCTCTCGGCCAGGTCCAGGGTCGCGGCCTCCGGCGTGGTGTCGAGCTCTGCCTTCAGCCGTTTGGCAAAGCGCGCCAGGCGGGCCAGCGCGGCGGTGCGCCGCCCCAGCGCGGCTTCTGCCCGCATCGCCCGCCGCAGCGCACGCTCGTCGTCGGCGGCCAGGGCCTGCGCTGCCTCGGCCTCGGCCAGCGCATGTGCCGGATCGGCGGCCATTGCCTTTTCGGCGGCGGCCAGATGCGCGGCCACGCGCGCCGCGGCGTCGTCCGCGCGTGCGTCGCGCAGCCAGTCCTCGAGCGCGGCGCCACGCAGCGCCACCCCATCGAGGAAGACGCCGCCAGGCGGCGCGCCGGCGATCTGCACCGTGCCGGGCTCCAGCCAGACGGACGCCCGGTCCGCGCCTAGCGTGCCCTGCGGCAACAGCTTGCGCAGCTGCGACAGCTCCTGGCGCAGGGACGCGCGGGCTTGCTCCTCGCCGCGATCCTCCCACAAGAGATCCGCCAGCATGTCGCGGCCGGCCCGCTGCTCGGGCCGGGTCGCAAGGCAGGCCAGCAGGACCTGCCCGCGCGCGGACAGGCCATCGACGGGCAGCCCCGACGGCCCGGTCGCGGCAAAGTCACCGTGCAGCGAAAGTGTCAGCAGGCATGTCACGGATGGGGCCGGGCGGTTCGTAAAGACGTCATGCCGTCGAATTTACGCAGTTTTCACGCTGGGCGCACGCACAAGCCGTGCGGTTCTGACGCTGGTTTGACGGGCAGGGGGCACAAAGGGGCCATCAGATCGAAACCCCGGCAAGGAGACACGCCATGACCACCACCATCCGCACCGCCGCCCGCAGCGTCACCGCCCCCGTCCGCGGCTTTCGCCTTGCCGACCTGCTGAACTGGCTGATCGAGGCCGACCGCCGCCACCGCGAAACCCGCCACGTCCGCCGCCTGCCGGACCACCTGCTGCAAGACACGGGCATGACCCGGACAGAGGCCCGGACGCTTTACGCCCCGCGCCTGCGCTGAACCGCACCGCTTGCCGCCCGGCGCCCCCCTGCTATCCTGCCGTCCGAGGCTGGGTATCCGGGGGGCGCCATGCGCTGGGTGTTTCGAGTTGTTTCGGTCCTGGTGGCCGCCGCGATGGTCGCCGTCTTCGGGTCCTTGCTCATTCCCGCTGACAAGGTGGCAGAGGCCGCCGCATCTCGCTTTCAGGCCGCAACCGGCCGCGCGCTGACGATCGAGGGCGCCGCGCGGCCGTCGCTCTGGCCGGAACTGGGGATCAGCACCGGCGCCGTGACCGTCGCCAATGCCGACTGGTCCGACGCGGGGCCGCTCATGACGGCGGAACGGCTGTCGATCGGTGTCGACCTGATGGCGCTGGTGCGGGGCGACATCCGCATCACCACCCTGACGGCAGAGGCGCCCAACCTGCTGCTGGAACGGGCCGCGGACGGGGCCGTGAACTGGGCGATGAACTGGGCCATGGCCGAGACCGGCGCCACCGGCGACACCAGCGAGGCGCCGCGAACCGTCACGCTCGACAACGCCCGAATCACCGGCGCGACGATCCGCTATGTCGACCACGCGGCGGGGACAGAGACCCGCCTGGATGCGGTCGACCTGTCCCTTGCGCTGCCGGATCCCGCCGCACCGGCAACGCTGGAGGCTTCGGGCACCTGGCGGAACGCCCCGCTTTCGGTGTCTGCAGAGGTCGGGGCGCCCGCGGCCTTCCTCGCCGGCGAAACCGTATCGCTGACATTGCAGGCAGAGCTTGGTGGCGCTGTCCTGTCCTTTGATGGCCGCGTGGCCAGCACAGCGGCCGCCGAAGGCCGCTTCGACCTCGGCGCGCCCGACATCCCCGCGCTTCTTGCGCTGGTCGGGGCCGATGCGGGCTATCCCGTGGCCCTGGGCCGATCCGGCGCGGCGGTCGGGGACCTGACGCTGACCGGCGAGACGCTGAACCTGCGCAAGACACGTCTGACGCTCGGGGCACAGCGGGTCGAGGTGATCGCGGACCTGGCCCTTGCCGATCGCCCGCGCCTGGTGGCCCGCATCGACGCGGGCGATCTCGACCTCTCCGCGCTGGCGGGCGAGGCCGGCGCGCCCGCGGCGTCGGGCTGGTCGACCGAGCCCATCGACGTCTCGGCCCTGCAGACCATCGACGGCGAACTCCTGTTGAATGCGGCAAGCCTGACCCTTGGCAGCACCCGGATCGACGGCCTGTCCACGCTCACCCGGCTGGACGAGGGCCGCGCCGTGACCGACCTGCGCGGCTTTCAGGTCTATGGCGGCGCGCTTGCGGGCAGCGTGGTTGTCAACAGCCGCGGCGGCCTTTCGCTGCGCACGAACCTAACGGGAACGGGCCTGTCGATGCAATCGCTCCTGAGCGATGCCGCCGGCTTCGACCGGCTGTCGGCCAGCATGAATGGCACGCTCAACCTGCTTGGATCGGGCAACAGCGTCGCGGCGCTGATGGCGGGCCTGTTGGGCGACGGCAGGCTTGCGATCGGCGCGGGCACGCTCGAAGGCGTCGATCTCGCCGCGACCGTCCGCAACCGGCGCATCGCCCCCCGATCCGAGAGCACCGGCGCGCGCACCGTGTTCGACAGCATCAACGCCAGCTTCACCATCGCGGGCGGCGTGCTGTCCAACCAGGATCTGGCGATTTCCGCACCCCGCTTCGAGGCAGAGGGCCGGGGCACCGTGTCCCTTGGGCCGCAAACGCTCGAATACACCGTGATCCCGACCCTGCGCGACGACCAGCGCCTGGTTTTGCCGATCACCATCACCGGGGCGTGGGCCGCGCCGGCCTTCGGTCTAGACGTCGGCTCTGCCATCGAGGAAACGCTGCGGGGCGGCGCCGAGCGGCTGCGCGACGAGAATGGCGGCACCCTGCGCGACCGCCTCGGGGGCGAGACCGGCACCGACGGAACCCGAAGCGGGCCCTTACGCAACCTTCTCGGCGGGAACTGACCCTAGCCGCCGTAGCCAAAGCGCGGCATCACCGACAGGATCGAGTGTGCCGGGCGCCCGTCGTCTCCCCCGACGAACTGTCCAGCCTTGGCCAGCTGCGCATAGCCATGCACCAGCGACCAGAGCATCATCTCGGTGCGCCGCTGCCGGTCCGGTCCCTCGGCGCCGGGCCAGTCCAGTCCTTCCGAGATCTCGGACAGGACCGCATAGCTGTCGCGCGCCGCCGCGCCCAGCGTCTCGTCCCGCAGGTCGCAATACAGGGGAGAGAACATCAACTCGAACAGGTGCGGATGCGCCTCGGCAAAGCGCACATAGCCTGACATTGCGGCATCCAGACGATCCGCGCGCGTCGCGGCCTCGGTCAGCCCCTCGCGCATGAAGGCAGAATGTCGGCGGAACCCCTCGGTCCCGATCGCCGTCATCAGCCCGCGCAACGAGCCGAAGTGATTCTTCGGCGCCGTATGGCTCACGCCCACCCGCGTCGCGATGGCCCTCAGTGACAAACCGGGCAGGCCGCTCTCTTCCAGAATCTCCAGTCCTGCCTCGACCAGCGCGTTCTTGAGATCGCCATGGTGATATTTTTTTCCTTCCATATCAAACCTCTGAGCCTCACATATTTCCAGTGTAAATATTTTGCTTGCCGGGCGCAAGGAATCACGGCACAAATATTTCCAGTGGAAATTTACAGCGGAGATATCCCATGAACTGGGACACCCTCTTCAGCCTCGCCTCCAGCACCGCGATGCTTGGCTGGGCCATCCTGATCCTCGCGCCCCGGCGCATCGCGGTCCTTGGGCTGACGGTCCGCCATGCGATCCCGCTGGCGCTATCGGCGCTCTACACGGTCCTGGTCCTCGGCCATTTCGCCGCCGCCGGCGGCGGCTACGGCTCCATCGCCGAGGTGCGGGCGCTCTTCGCCTCGGACCCGGTGCTGCTGGCCGGCTGGACGCATTACCTGGCGTTCGACCTTCTGGTGGGCGTGCTGGTGGCCGACCGGATGGACCGCATCGGCCTGCACCGCCTGATCCAGGCGCCGATCCTTGCGCTCGTCTTTCTCTTCGGCCCCGTGGGCTTCCTGCTGGCGCTGATCGCCGAGGCCGCGATGCGCGCCCTCGGTTCCTCCCACAAAT
>JAUIIC010000230.1 GCA_030431935.1 Alphaproteobacteria bacterium
CCTGCATGTTCGCCCGTTCCGCCACCACGGCAAGCGGGGCATCGAGAACACCCCGCTCGGCCCGCAGCACGCGTTCGGCGGCGAGGCGGGGAAACCATAGGGACAGGATCCGGCGATTGGGCATCGGGGCGGCAGCATGTGTTCCTGTTTTGTTCTCAAAACTAGGTCGATCTTTCCATGAAGTCGAGTCCGTGGGTTTTCATCCGGTCATGTCGCGCTAGGATGCCCGCCCGAAAAAACGGTTGAAGAAGGAGGTCCCATGCAGGCCCGCACCATCCTGATCGCGCTGATCCTGTCCGCCGGCGCCGCGCTGGCCCACCAGGGCGTGCAGAACCCCGCCGTCAAGGCGCGGATGGATGCCATGTCGGCCATCGCCGACAACACGAAGACCCTGGGCGAGATGGCCAAGGGCGCCCGCCCCTTCGATGCCACGGCCGCACGTGCCGCCGCGGCCGCCATCGCCGATCACGCCGGAAAGACCCCGGACCTGTTCGCCACGCCCGAGCAGGACCCGAAATCCGAGGCCTTGCCCGCGATCTGGACCGACTTCGACGATTTCACCGCCCTGTCCGCCGCATTGCAGGTTGCCGCCGAAAAGGCCACCGGCATCACCACGCCCGAGGATCTGCGCCCCGCGCTGGCCGCCATCGGCGGGACGTGCAAGGCCTGCCACGAACGCTACCGCGAATAGGTTAAGCGTCTTGCAATGGTGCGGGCCATGACACAGGCTGCGCCAAACACTGCAAGAGAGGGACAGGATATGAGAACCCGCGCCGCCGTCGCCACCGCCGCCGGAAAGCCGCTCGAGATCATGGAGGTCAACCTCGACGGTCCGCGCGCCGGCGAGGTCCTGGTGGAAATCAAGGCCACTGGCATCTGCCACACCGACGAGTTCACCCTGTCGGGCGCCGACCCCGAGGGGCTGTTCCCCGCGATCCTGGGGCATGAGGGCGCCGGCGTGGTCGTCGAGGTGGGCGAGGGCGTCACCAGCCTGAAGCCGGGCGATCACGTGATCCCGCTCTACACCCCCGAATGCCGGGAATGCGAATACTGCCTGAACCCCAAGACGAACCTCTGCCAGTCGATCCGCACGACGCAGGGCCAGGGGTTGATGCCCGACGGCACCTCGCGCTTCTCGACGCTCGATGGCGACCCGATCCTGCATTACATGGGCTGCTCGACCTTCGCCAATCACACGGTCCTGCCGGAGATTGCGCTGGCCAAGGTGCGGCCCGACGCGCCCTTCGACAAGATCTGCTATATCGGCTGTGGCGTGACCACGGGTATCGGCGCGGTCATCAACACCGCCAAGGTGGAAATCGGCAGCCGGGCGATCGTGTTCGGCCTGGGGGGCATCGGGCTCAACGTGATCCAGGGGCTGCGGCTGGCGGGCGCCGACCAGATCGTCGGCGTCGACCTGAACCCCGAGAAAAAGGCGATGGCCGAACGCTTCGGCATGACCGATTTCGTCAATCCGGCAGAGGTCGAGAGCGACCTGGTGCCCTATCTCGTGAACCTGACCAAGGGCGGCGCGGACTATACCTTCGACGCCACCGGCAACGTGCAGGTGATGCGCGCGGCGCTGGAATCGGCGCACAAGGGCTGGGGCGAGTCGATCATCATCGGCGTGGCGCCTGCAGGGGCGGAAATCGCCACGCGGCCCTTCCAGCTGGTCACCGGGCGGGTCTGGCGCGGCACGGCCTTCGGCGGCGCGCGCGGCCGCACCGACGTGCCGAAGATCGTCGACTGGTACATGGACGGCAAGATCGAGATCGACCCGATGATCACCCACACCCTGTCGCTCGACGGCATCAACAAGGGCTTCGACCTGATGCATGCGGGCAAGTCGATCCGGTCGGTGGTGGTGTACTGACCCGCCCCCTTCTTCTGTTCGGAAATACTCTCGGGGGGTCCGGGGGGCAGACGGCCCCCCGGCTTCGTTTCAAAAGGAAAACAACGCCTTGGCAGATCGCGACCGACCGCTTTACGCCGTTCTGATCGACGCCGACAACATCCCGGCCAAGTATGCCGCGCCGATCCTGAAGGAGATCACCAGTTTCGGGGAACCGGCGCTGCGGCGGGTCTATGGCGACTGGTCCTCGGGGCAGCTGCGCGGCTGGGCCGAGGCGACGCGGACGTTGGGCCTTGTGGCCCACCAGGAAACCGCGAACACCAAGGGCAAGAACGCCTCCGACATCGGGTTGGTGATCGACGCGATGGACATCCTGCACACCGGGCGCTTCGACGGCTTCGTCCTGGTCAGTTCCGACAGCGATTTCACCGCGCTGGCCAACCGCATCCGCGAACAGGGGATGGAGGTGATGGGCATTGGCGAGGCGAAGGCGCCCGAAAGCCTGCGCAACGTCTGCAACCGCTTCATTCTCATCGAGAATATCGTGGATGAGCCGGAACCCGCGGCCAAGGGCGCCCGGCCTGCGCAGGCCGGCAAGCAGGACCCGATCGCGGCGGTTCCGCTGATCCTGAAGGCGATGGACAAGATCCAGCAGGATGACGAGTGGTACGCGCTGGGCCAGATCGGGCAGTACATCACCGCCGAGCATCCCGATTTCGACGCGCGCACCTATGGCAAGCGCAAGCTGAGCGATCTTGTGCAGGGGCTACGGCGGTTCGAGACGCGGCGGGCGGGAAACCAGTTGCAGATCCGGCGCGTGGACTGATCGGCCCGAATCAGGGGTTAATGCCTGACATCGTTGGGATTTCCCTGTGCGGCATCACGTCGGCACAACGTCGGCATCGCGTCGGCGCGCAGGGCGGCGGACCCGGGGCCTAACAGGCCGCGCGGTGGCGGATCGTTGCCGGCCGTTCAGGTGCCGTAGCGGGCGAGGAAGGTATCGACGGCGCCGTCGATGACCTGCGCGATCTCGTCCTTCGTGAACCGGGTCTGCACGCCAAAGACCATGCGGGTGAAAAGCCGCGCCTTGCACAGTTCACCGAATTGCTCGGCGGCGAATTCGGGGTCATCGACATGGACCTCTCCCCGCGCCATGGCCTGCCGCAGGTAGGACGACAGCGTTTCGCGCACGACCAGCGGGCCGCTTTCATAGAAGGCGCGGCCAAGCTCGGGGAAGCGGTCGGATTCGGCGACGCTGATCCGGAAGACGCGCTGGCCGAAGTCGGACAGGAGAAAGCCGACCACATGCGTGGCGGCCTGCCGCAGGACATGGGCCGGGGGCTGGCTGCGGTCGATCGTGGCCTCTGCCGCCTGGGCCTGGCGGCCGCATTCGCGGCGCGCGACCTCGATGAACAGCATCCGCTTGTCCGGGAAGTAGCTGTAGAGCGTGGCCTTGGACACGCCGGCGGCCTTGGCGATGGTGTCGACGCTGGCGCCTTCGAAGCCGTCGGCCATAAACACCTTGCGCGCGCCGTCCAGCACCTGGTCGAACTTGCGACCCTTGCGGATTTCAGACGGCTGGACGTTCATGGGGACCCCTTTGGTTGTCAGTGTAACATAAACCGTTCAGTTCAGTTTCCACAAGCCGGCGGTGCCGCGACGGGTTGCCCTTGGCCGTGGAACCTCTAACTTAGAACCATTCCAAGGAAGGGGACCCAGATGATTCCGGGTGTTGGCAACCGACGCCGTTTTTCCGACCTGAGCGAGCAGCAGGTTCTGGCGCTTGCGATCTCGTCCGAGGAGGACGACGCGCGCATCTATCGCCAGTACGCCCAGATGCTGCGCGACGAGTTTCCGTCCAGCGCCAAGGTCTTCGATGAGATGGCGGTGGAAGAGGACGGGCACCGCCAGCGGCTGATCGACCTGCACAAGCGGCGGTTCGGCGAGGTGATTCCGCTGATCCGGCGCGAGCATGTGTCGGGGTTCTATGCCCGTCGGCCCGTGTGGCTGGTGGAAAACCTGGGGATCGAGCGCATCCGCGACGAGGCCGAGGCGATGGAGCGCGACGCGGAGCGGTTCTATCGCACCGCCGCCGCGCGCACCACGGATGCGGACACCCGCAAGCTGCTGGGCGACCTGGCTGCTGCCGAGGCGGGGCACACCTATCGCGCCGATTCGCTGGTGGACAAGCACCTGGACGAGGACGCGCGCGACGACGAGGAACGCGCGTCCAAGCGCCAGTTCGTGCTGACATGGGTGCAGCCGGGGCTGGCGGGCCTGATGGACGGCAGCGTGTCGACGCTGGCGCCGATCTTCGCCACCGCCTTCGCCACCCAGGACACCTGGACGACCTTCCTTGTCGGTCTGGCCGCCAGTGTCGGCGCGGGCATTTCCATGGGCTTCACCGAGGCCGCGTCGGATGACGGAGAGCTTTCGGGGCGCGGCAGCCCGGTGAAGCGCGGCTTTGCCAGCGGGATCATGACCACCATCGGCGGGCTGGGCCACGCGCTGCCCTACCTGATCGCGGATTTCTGGACCGCGACGATCATCGCCATCATCGTGGTGTTCGTCGAGCTCTGGGCGATCGTGTGGATTCAGATGCGGTTCATGGAGACGCCGTTCTTCCGCGCCACGTTCCAGGTGGTGCTGGGCGGCGCGCTGGTCTTTGCGGCAGGCGTGCTGATCGGCGGGGGGTAGGGCGCGCAAGGGCCATTCCGCCCCCGCTGAACGCGTGCTAAGGCGCGGTCATGCTTGAGGTCTTTCTGAAGACACTTCCGTTCTTCATGCTGATCGGGGTGGGCTATGTCGCCGCCGCGACGAAATTCTTCAGCGACTCTGCCGCCGCCGCGCTGACACGCTTCGTGTTCTATTTCGCGCTGTCGTCGATGCTTTTCCGCTTCTCGGCCAACCTGAGCTTTGGCGAGGTGTTCGATCCGAAGTTCATGGGCGTCTATCTGTGGGCCACGGGCTTCGTCTACCTGATCGTGCAGGCGGTGTCGTTCTGGCGCGCGGTGCCGGTGGAAGAGGCCGCCGTCGAGGCGCAATGCGGCGTCATCGGCAACATCGGGTTCCTGGGCATCCCGATGCTGGCGCTTCTGATGGGCGAAGAGGCGGTCGCCTACATCATGATGATGCTGGCGGTGGACCTGCTGGTCTTCGGCTCGCTCATCGTGATCCTCATCACCGGAAGCCGCGATGGCCGGGTCAGCTGGCGCACGCTTCGGACGATCGGGCGCGGGCTGGTGTCGAACCCTATGCTGGTGGCGATCTTTCTTGGCTTTCTGTGGTCGGCGCTGGAATTGCCGATCCCGATGCCGGTGAACGAGTTCCTTGCCCTCCTGGGCGCCGCCGCGACACCCGGCGCGCTTTTCGCCATCGGCGCTTCGCTGGCGTCCAAATCGGCGGAACGGCTGAGCGTGGCGGGCTGGCTGTCCTTCGTGAAGCTGGTGTTGCACCCGGCGGCCATCGCGCTGGCCGCGCTGGTGATCTGGCCGCTGGAGCCCTATGCGGCGGCGGTCATGATCGCCTCGGCCGCGCTGCCCACGGCGGGCAACATCTTCATCGTCGCGCAGCATTACGGCGTCGCGCCGCAAAGGGTGTCGGCCACGATCCTTGTCAGCACGGCGATCTCCGTCCTGACCGTGTCGCTGGTCATCGCCTGGGTTGCGGTGGCGCCGCCGGGGTCCTAGACCCGTCAAAACAGGGAGACACGCCATGCAGACCGTATCCGAGAACGCCTGTTTCGGGGGCACGCAGGGGGTCTATACCCATGCCTCCGCCGCCACGGGCTGCGACATGACCTTCGGCCTGTTCCTGCCGTCAGAGGCGCGCGACGGCCCGGTGCCGGTCCTGTGGTACCTGTCGGGGCTGACCTGCACCCACGAGAACGCGATGGTGAAGGCGGGCGCGCAGGGCTGGGCGGCGGAACAGGGCATCGCCCTGGTGTTTCCCGACACCTCGCCCCGGGGCGCGGGCGTGGCCGACGACGAGGCCTATGACCTGGGCCAGGGCGCGGGGTTCTACGTCAACGCCACGCAGGCGCCCTGGGCGCCGCATTTCCGGATGTGGGACTACGTGACAGAGGATCTGCCGGCGCTGGTCTTCGACCGCTTCGCGCTCGACCCCGAGCGGCAGGGGATCACCGGGCATTCGATGGGCGGGCACGGTGCGCTGACCATCGCGATGACGCTGGCCGGGTGCTTCCGCAGCGTGTCGGCCTTTGCGCCGATCTGCCATCCCACCGCCAGCGACTGGGGGCAGAAGCAGTTCACCGCCTACCTCGGCGAGGATGCGGACGCCTGGGAAGAGCATGACGCCGCGCTTCTGATGCGCGACGCGGGCTTCGACGGGCCGGTGCTGGTGGACACGGGCACGAAGGACCAGTTCCTCGACCTGCTGATGCCGGAGGCGCTGGCCGGTGCGATCGCGGCGCGGCGCCAGCAGGCGGTGTTCCGGATGCAGCCGGGCTATGACCACAGCTATTTCTTCGTGTCGAGTTTCATGGAGGATCACGTCACCTTCCATGCCGAGGCGCTTTACGCGTGATTTACGTCGATGCCGACGCTTGCCCGGTGAAGGCCGAGGCCGAACGCGTGGCGACCCGCCATGGCACGCGCATCGCCTTTGTCTCGAACGGTGGGCTGCGGCCTTCGCAGAACCCGCTGGTGGACATGGTCTATGTCGACCAGGGCGCGGACGAGGCGGACAAGTGGATCGCCGAGCGCGCGGGCGCGGGCGACGTGGTGGTGACGGGCGACATCCCGCTGGCGGCGAAATGCGTGGCGGCGGGCGCGGCGGTGCTGAAGCCCAACGGCGAGGCGCTGACGCCCGCCAACATCGGCAACGTGCTGG
>JAUIIC010000231.1 GCA_030431935.1 Alphaproteobacteria bacterium
GGCTGGCGCATAACCTGTTCATCTGTCCGCCCCACGCCAGCCAGGTCGCCGCGCTGGCCGCGCTGGACTGCGACGCAGAGTTGCGGGCCAACCTTGCCGTCTATGCCGAGAACCGCCGCCTGATGCTTGCGGGCCTGCCCGCCGCGGGCTTCGGCGCCATCGCCCCGCCCGACGGGGCCTTCTACGTCTACGCCGACGTGTCGGACCTGACAGATGACAGCCGCGCGTTGGCGGCCGAGATCCTCGACAAGGCCGGCGTCGCCGTGACCCCGGGCCTCGATTTCGACCCCGCGCGCGGGGCGGGAACCTTGCGGTTTTCCTATGCCCGGTCCACCGAAGACATCCGAGAGGGTATCGCCCGCCTGAGCCGCTTCATGGCCGAGAGGCGGGGGTAGGGGAACGCCGGGCCAGGACAGAGGGCAGCGGCTGGCCGAAGGGGCGGGGTTTCTCCGTATGGGCCGCGCCGGGACCAGGTCCAACCAAAGGGCATCGGATGGCCGCGGGCAGCCGCCCCGGCATTCGAGGTCTTTGCTTTATCCCGGCCAGGTCCGGACGACCTCAATCCCCGCGCAAACGTCCCCAAAGCGGCTGGCCGAAGGGGCGGCCATCCGCTGCCCGGGCCGCTGCGCGGCTGTTCCGGGCAGGGTTTCTCCGCTCGGGTGTCGGCTGTGCCGAGCGCTGAAGTGGAGGCCTGACAAATGGCATCGGCTGGCGGTCGGGGCAGCCCCCCGGCGCCCGGGCGGCCAACGCGGCTGTTCCGGGCACGGGTTCCCCGCTCGGGCGTCCGGACCATGAGAGCCCCCCTTGCCATCGCATCGACCCACCCCATCGACGCGCTCCACCGCGCCGCACCCCGCGCCGACGTTATGCCGACGTTTTGCCGACGTGATGCCGACACCGCACCTGGCCGCTTTCCCGACCGCCTCGCGCGCGCTATACTCCCGCCAACAGAGCCAAACGGCCGGTGAGCAGTGTGATCCGTCTAGTCGCGATCCTGAGCCTTGTTTTTATTGGCATTTTTCCTCGCGACGGCGCCGCGCAGGGCTTCTCGGCGCTTGCCCGCGTGGTCCCCGGCAGCGCCGCCGTCGCGCCGCGCGGTGACGGGTTCGGCCTGACGCTGGCCCTCACCCAGCCCGTCCCCTTCCGCGTCTTCACCCTCACCGATCCCGCCCGCCTCGTCGTCGATTTCGGAGAGGTGGACTGGACCGGCGTGGCCCCCGAAACATTCAATCTTTCCAGCCATGTAGACGCGATAAGCCTGGGCCGGCTGGTGCCCGGCTGGTCCCGCCTCGTGCTGGTGATGAACGGCCCCTTCGCCATCGAGACCGCCGAGCTGACCACCGGCCAACCCCCGCGTCTCGACGTCGTCCTGTCCCCCGCGACCCCTCAGGATTTCGCCGCCGCCTCCGGCACGCCCGACAGCGCGCTCTTCCGGCTGCCCGACCCGGTGACCAACCTGCCACCCGCCCGCCTCCGCCAGCAGGGCGACCGGCCCATCGTCGTGGTGCTCGACCCCGGCCACGGCGGCATTGATCCGGGCGCCTCGCGCAACGGCGTGGACGAGGCTCCTCTGATGCTGCGCTTTGCCCGCGAACTGCGCGAGGTGCTCCTGCGCACGGGCCGCTTCGATGTTGTTTTGACACGTGAATCCGATATCTTCGTCCCGCTGGAGCGGCGCCAGTCCATCGCCCGCGCCGCCGGGGCCGACGTGTTCATCTCGCTTCACGCCGACGCCCTGGCCGAGGGGCAGGCGCGGGGTGCTACGGTCTATACCCTGTCCGACACCGCGTCCGACCTCGCCTCCGAAAAACTGGCCGAACGTCATGACCGGGCCGACCTTCTGGCCGGGCTCGACCTCAGCGCCGAGGACGACCGCATCGCCGGCATCCTGATGGACCTTGCGCGCACCGAAACCCAGCCCCGCGCCGACGCCCTGGCCGACTACCTCGTCGGCGCGCTCGGCGCCCATGTCGGCCCGCTTTACAAGCGGCCGCGCCTGTCCGCCGCCTTCTCGGTGCTCAAGGCGCCCGACATCCCGTCGGTGCTGATCGAATTGGGGTTCCTGTCCAACCCCGGCGACCTTGAAAACCTGCTGTCCGAGGACTGGCGCGCACGTGCGGCCATTGCGATCCGGGATGCGCTGCTGGCCTGGGCCGTGGCGGATGCGGCCGAGGCCGCGCTTATCCGCCAGTGAACCGCGCCAGCCGTACCGAGTGCCCGGCGCAGCCGGGATCCTCGGGCCGCCAGTCCAGCGTCCGGAACCCTGCCGATGCAAGGCCGTCCTCGTAATCCTCGGGCGACAGGCTGGCGTGGTAGACGGGGTCGCCCTCGACCTGCCCGGTGGCTTCACCCGCGTCCGGCCCGCAGGTGAACATAAGTGCCGCCCCCGGCGCGGCATGGGCGGGAAAGACGGCGAACATCGCCCGCTGGTCCGTTGCCGAGAGGTGAAAGAAGCTGTTCCACGCCAGGATCGCGTCGAAGCGCCGGTCGAGGTCCAGCGCACGCATGTCAGCCTGAACCACGGAATGACCGGGCAGGGCCCGCCGGAACAGGGCCACCATCGCCGCCGCGCCGTCCACGCCCGTTATCTCTGCCCCCAGCCCCGAAAGGTAGGTCGCGATCGGCACGCCCGGCCCGCAGCCCAGGTCCAGCACCCGGCGTCCGGGTGCGGCCGCCCACATCCGGTCAAGCCAGTCCCTTTCGAACAGGTCGCGCGACCGGTGCGCGGCGAAACCTGCGGCCCGGCGTTCGTAGGTGGGCAGGATGTCCTCTGGTCCCATGGCGCAAAGCCTGCCCGTGCGCCCGGCCTCTCGCAACCGTGATGACCATATGGGCGGAAAGGTTCCGACGCGGGGCCGCTCACGTTTTGACCGCGCCGGGGCGAGTGCATATAAGATCAGGAACGCAAGTCCGGAGTCCGAATGGTCCGTTTCATCCTGTCCTTCTTCGGGGCCATCTTCAGCGCGCTGACCATCGGCGCGGTGGCCGCGGCGCTGGTCGTGGGCGCGATCTTCTGGATGTATGGCCGGGACCTGCCCAACCACGAGCAGCTTGCGCAATATGCGCCGCCGACGATCAGCCGCATCTACAACACCGATGGCCGGATGATCGACGAATTCGCGCAGGAACGCCGGCTGTTCTCGCCGGCCGACGAGATCCCGGACCTCGTCAAGCACGCCTTCATCTCGGCCGAGGACAAGAACTTCTACGTCCACCAGGGCTATGACCCGCGCGGGATGTTGGCCGCCGCGGTGGATGCCTTGCGCGGCGGGCGACTGCGCGGCGCCTCGACGATCACCCAGCAGGTGATGAAGAACTTCCTGCTGTCCTCGGACCGGTCCGCCGAACGCAAGATCAAGGAACTGATCCTCGCCAGCCGGATCGAGGAGACACTCAGCAAGGACCGCATCCTGGAGCTTTATCTCAACGAGATCTTCCTGGGGCAGAACAGCTTTGGCGTGACCGCCGCGGCGCAGACCTATTTCAACAAGACGCTTGGCGAACTGACCCCGGAAGAGGCGGCATTCCTTGCCGCCCTGCCGCAGGCGCCCTCCACCTACCATCCGGTGCGCGCCAAGGAGCGCGTGACCGACCGGCGCAACTTCGTGCTGAAGGAGATGCACGAGAACGGCTACATCACCGAGGAAGAGATGCAGACGGCGCAGGCCAAGCCCCTGATGACCGTCCAGAACGGCGATTACGAACCGTTCCGCGCCGCCCTGCCGCCGCGCGACTACTTCACCGACGAGATCCGTCGCCAGCTTTCGGCCGATTTCGGCGAAGAGGAATTCTTCGGCGGCGGCCTGACGATCCGGGCCACCGTGGACCCCGAGTTGCAGGCCAAGGCGGCCGAGGCGCTGCGCCGGGGGCTGGAAAGCTATGACCGTGGCCGCGCCGAATGGCGGGGCACCGGCCAGACCCTGCCGCCCGAGGCGCTGACCAGCGAAGAGGCCTGGCGCGCGGCGCTGGCCGAACTCGACATCGCGCGCGACATCTTCCTCGAACACCAGTGGTATCCCGCCGTGGTGCTTCAGGTTGGCGACACCCATGCCCGCATCGGGATCGAGGGCATCGAGGACGACGCCGACGGCCACTGGATCCCGCCTGATGACCTGCGCTGGATCCGCGGCGTGAACCGGCCCGGCCAGATCCTGACCGAGGGCGACGTGGTCTTCGTGCGCCAGATGACCAGCGACAGCGACGGCTCTTTCATTCGCTGGTCGTTGCGCCAGATTCCCGAAGTGCAGGGCGCTTTCGCGGCGATGGACGTGAACAACGGTCGCGTGCTGGCGATGCAGGGCGGGTTCTCGTACCAGCATTCGGTCTTCAACCGCGCCACGCAGGCGACGCGGCAGCCCGGGTCCTCGTTCAAGCCCTTTGTCTATGCCGCGGCGCTCGACAGCGGCTATTCGCCCGCCACCATCGTCATCGACGCGCCGATCGAGGTGGACACCGGCGAAGGCGTCTGGCGGCCCACGAATGCCTCCAACGAGTTCTACGGACCCTCGCCCCTCCGCACCGGGATCGAACAGTCGCGCAACCTGATGACCGTGCGCCTGGCCCAGGAAATCGGCATGTGGACCGTGGCCGACTACGCCGAACGCTTCGGCGTCTATGACGAGCTTCAGCCGTTCCTGGCCAATTCGCTGGGGGCGCAGGAAACCACGCTCTACAAGATCGTGGCCGCCTACGCGATGTTCGCCAACGGGGGCGAGCGGGTGGAACCCACGCTCGTCGACCGGGTGCAGGACCGCTGGGGCCGCACGATCTACCGCCACGACCAGCGCGAATGCGTCGATTGCCAGCTTGCCTCGCTCGATGCCGGCGTTGCGCCGCGCATCGTCTCGAACCGCGAGCGGGTGATGAACGCGATCACGGCCTACCAGCTGACCTCGATGATGCAGGGCGTCGTCCAGCGCGGCACGGCGGCCGGGCGCATCAACCTCGGCGTGCCCGTGGCCGGCAAGACCGGCACCACGAACGATGCCAAGGACGTCTGGTTCGTCGGCTTCACCTCGAACATCGTGGCGGGCTGCTACATCGGCTATGACCGCCCCGAACGGATGCCGGGCGCCTCGGGCGGTGCGATGTGCGCGCCGGTCTTCAACGAGTTCATGAAGCTCGCCACCGAGAAATACGGCGGCGGCCCCTTCGACGTGCCGCCGGGCGGGCATTTCATCAAGATCGACCGCTACTCGGGCGGGCGCCTGCCCAACGACGCCAGCGGCCCCGGCGTGGTCGCGGAATACTTCCGCGACGGCGAAGAGCCGATGTTCGGCATGGGCTATATCGACGGCGGCTGGGCGATGGGGGCGAACCTGCCGCTCTTTGCCCCCGACGAGACGGTGCAGATCAATCCCGACGGCACGCTGGTGGGCAACGAGTCGGTCCTGCCCGAAAAGGCCGACTTCGGCACCCTCTCCTCGGGCGGGCTGTACTGAGCGCGGGCAAGCCGCTTGCAAGCGGCTTCGTGCCCGACGGCGCGGCTTGCCGCGCACGCGGGGCGTTGCTACACCCAAGGGCCAGAACAGGGGACCGCCGAACATGCGCGCCGATACGCAAAACACCGTTGACGCCATCCGGAAATCGCTGGGCCTTCTGCGCCAGCGGATGGACTGGGACACGGCAAAGCACCGGCTGGAAGAATTCAACGCCATGGCCGAGGATCCGAACCTCTGGAACGATCCCGAGCGGGCGCAGAAGCTGATGCGCGACCGGCAGATGCTGGTGGACGCCATCGAGACCTTCACCGGGATCGAGACCGAACTGAACGACAATGTCGAGCTGATCGAACTGGGCGAGGCCGAGGGCGACAAGGACGTGGTGGCCGAGGCCGAGGCGAGCCTGAAGGCGCTGGCGCAGCGCGCCGCTGCCAAGGAGGTCGAGGCGCTGCTGAACGGCGAGGCCGACGGCAACGACACCTTCCTGGAGATCAACGCGGGCGCGGGTGGCACGGAAAGCTGCGACTGGGCGGCCATGCTGGCGCGCATGTATGTCCGCTGGGCCGAGAAGAAGGGCTACACGGTCGAGTTGCAGTCCGAGAGCGCCGGCGAAGAGGCGGGCATCAAGTCGGCCGCCTACAAGATCTCGGGCCCCAATGCCTATGGCTGGCTGAAGACCGAGGCCGGCGTGCACCGGCTGGTGCGGATCTCGCCCTATGACAGTTCGGCCCGGCGGCACACCTCTTTCTCGTCGGTCTGGGTCTATCCGGTGGTCGACGACAATATCGAGATCGAGGTGAACCCCTCGGAGATCCGCGTCGACACCTACCGCAGTTCCGGCGCGGGCGGCCAGCACGTCAACACCACCGATTCCGCGGTGCGCATCACCCATATCCCCACCGGGATCGTGGTCACGAGTTCCGAGAAATCCCAGCACCAGAACCGCGACATCGCCATGAAGGCGCTGAAATCGCGGCTCTACCAGATGGAGCTGGACCGCCGCACCGCCTCGATCCAGGAGGCGCACGAGGCCAAGGGAGAGGCCGGCTGGGGCAACCAGATCCGGTCCTACGTGCTGCAGCCCTACCAGATGGTGAAGGACCTGCGCACCGGGGTCGAGACCTCGG
>JAUIIC010000232.1 GCA_030431935.1 Alphaproteobacteria bacterium
TCAGGAACCCGTGCGCCACCGTGCCGCCGAAGGGCGACTGCGCCCGGGCACGCACCGGGTCCACGTGGATGAACTGGCGGTCCTCGGTCAGGCCCGCGAAGGCGTCGATGCGGGCCTGGTCCAGACGCATCCAGCGCGACACGCCAAGCTCCTGCCCGACGCGCGCGCGCATCTCGGCCAGCGTCAGGGGGGCGGCCTTCATCCCCAGGTCGCGCGCGATGTCGCGCATCGCCGCCTATCCCGCCTCTGGCAGCCGGTGGTCGGCGTATTGCTGGCGCAGCGTCAGCTTGGACACCTTGCCGGTCGCCGTCAGCGGCAGGCTGTCGACCTCGACCACATCGTCGGGCAGTTGCCAGCGGGCGAAGTGTTGGCCCAGCATGTCCATCAGCTCTTGCCGGTCGGGGGACTTGCCCGGCTCGGGCACCACCACCAGCAGCGGGCGTTCGCCCCATTTCACGTGCGGCACGGCGATCACGGCGCAGTTGGCCACATCGGGATGGGCCATCACCACGTTTTCCAGGTCGATCGAGCTGATCCATTCGCCGCCCGACTTGATAAGGTCCTTGGCCCGGTCCTGGATCGACAGGAAGCCGTCCGCGTCGATGCTGGCGATATCGCCGGTGCCGAACCATCCCGCGGCGTCGATGGCGGCGGCGCTGGCCTCGGGGTTCTCGAAATAGCCCGAGCATATCGCGTTGCCGCGAACATAAAGCTGGCCCGCGGCAATGCCGTCATGCGGCAGGCGGTTGCCCGCCTCGTCCACGATCTTGAGGTCGACGCCGAAGACGCGGCGGCCCTGTTTCGACTTCAGCGCCAGCCGGTCGTCGAGCGACAGTCCGGCCATGTGCGGCGGCAGGTTGCCCTGGGTGCCGACGGGGCTCATCTCGGTCATGCCCCAGGCGTGGCAGACGTTGACGCCCATCTCCTCGAACGCCGCGATCATCGAGCGGGGCGCGGCCGATCCGCCCACGACGACATCGGCGAAGCCCTTGGGAATGCGGCCTTTCTGCCGGATTTCCGCCAGCAGTCCAAGCCAGACCGTGGGCACGCCCCAGGCCGAGAACACATGCTCGGCGTCCATCAGGTTGAACAGGCTCGCGCCATCGAGCGCGGGACCCGGAAAGATCAGCGAGGCGCCGGTCAGCGGCGCTGCATAGGGCAGGCCCCAGGCATTGACGTGAAAGAGCGGCACGACCGGCAGGATGCGCAGCCCGGGCTGCAGCGGGGCGGGCAGCGACAGGCCCAGCATCATCGCATGCAGCACGGTGGAGCGGTGGGTGTAGAGCGTGCCCTTGGGATTGCCCGTGGTCCCCGAGGTATAGCACAGCCCCGCGGCGGTATCCTCGTCGAACTCGGGCCAGTCGATGGCGGCGGGCTGGCCATCCAGCAGATCCTCGTAGCAGAGCGCGTCGAAGCCCGTGTCCGGCATGTGCGCCCGGTCGGTCATGACGACAAGCCGCAGGCCCGCCGGCAGGTGATCCTTCAGCTTCTCGATCAACGGGACGAAGGTCAGGTCGAGAAACAGCATCCGGTCGCCGGCGTGGCCGATGATGTAGAGCATCTGTTCGGGCGACAGGCGCGGGTTGATGGTGTGACAGACCGCGCCGATGCCGGAGATGGCGTAGTAGAGTTCGAGGTGGCGGTAGCCGTTCCAGGCCAGGGTCGCCACGCGGTCGCCGAGCCCCATGCCCTGCGCCCGAAGGGCGTGCGCCAGTTGCGCGACGCGGGGCGCCAGTGCGGCGTAGGTGGTGCGGTGAACATCGCCCTCGGTGCGCACCGACACGACCTCTGCCGCGGGATGGATCTCGGCGGCATAGCTCAGGATATCCGCGATCCGCAGCGGACGGTGCATCATCAGGCCCTTCATGGCGCTCCTCCCTTGGCCGGCTTGCGCGGCGCTTTTCGGGATCAAAGCAGAAGCGGCGAGCCGGGGGAAGGGCCGAGGCGGGGCGGACGGGCCGTCATGTGCGGACGCGTCATCATGTGGTTTCCCCCGGCATCGCGCGGCCCGGTACGAATCGGGGGGCAACCGATTGATTAACCCGGGGATTGGCCATGCTGCATCGCGTCGGCACACTGTCGGCAAAACGTCGGCGCCGAGGGCTGCGCGGCACGCGGTTAACGGTGCGGCCGCCCGGCGGACCTCCGCCGGGGGCAAGGCGGTTCGAACCGCCTTGGCCGCGCGCGGCGGCGCGCGGCGGGGGACAGGGACGGCGCGCGCCGGGGGACGGGACGGGCCGCGGCGCCGGCCGCGGTCCGCAAGCCCCTTCGAAGGGGCTTGCCCGCCCGTGCCGGGCGGCGATCCGCCGGTGGCGGATCGAACGCGCCCGTGGCGCGTGCCTGCGGCGCGAGTATTTGGGAACAGAAGAAGCGGGGGTCAGTCGCCCCGGATCAGGGCTGTCAGGGCAGCGACATGGGCGTCGAGGGCGGCGCGGTCGCCGAGGGTTTCGACGTTGAGCCGCAGGACGGGTTCGGTGTTGGACTTGCGCAGGTTCAGCCGCCAGTCGGCGAAGGCGAGGCTGAGCCCGTCCAGCCGGTCGGTGTCCGTCGCCTGCGGGCCGTAGCGCGCCTCGATCCGGGCGATGGCGGCGTCGGGGTCTTCGAGGCGGAAGTTGATCTCTCCGGACGAGGGGTGGCGGGCGCGCATCTCGGCCACGAGGTCGGACAGGCTGCGGCCGGTGGCCGATATATGGGCCAGAACGAGAAGCCAGGGGATCATGCCGCTGTCGCAATACATGAAACCGCGGAAGTAGTGATGCGCCGACATCTCGCCGCCATAGGCGGCGTCGGCCGCGCGCATGCGCTCCTTGATGAGTGCGTGGCCGGTGGGCGAGACGACGGTTTCTCCGCCATGGTCGGCCACGATTCGCTGCGTGTTCCATTGCACGCGGGGGTCGTGAACGATGCGCGCGCCGGGCGTGGTTTCGAGGACCGCCGCCGCCAGCAGGCCGACGAGGTATTCGCCCGGCACGAAGGCGCCGGTTTCGTCGAAGAAGAAGCAGCGGTCGAAATCGCCGTCCCAGGCTACCGCCATGTCGGCGCCCGCGGCGCGGGCGGCCTCGGCCGTCACCGGCTGGTTCTCGGGCAGGAGCGGGTTGGGGATGCCGTTCGGGAAGGCCGGATCGGGATCGTGGTGCAGGCGGTGGATGTCGAGCCGCGCGCCGGCCTCGGCCAGGGCCCGGGCCAGGGCGTCGAAGGTGGGGCCGGCCGCGCCGTTGCCCGCGTTAACGAGGATCCGCGCGGGGCCGAGGCGGGCGGGATCGACGAAGGAGAGCACCCGTGCCACGTAGGCGTCGCGGGGGGTTTCGCGGCGCAGGTGGCCCGGGTTGGCGGCGCCGGCGCCGAAGGCGTCTTCGGCGGCAAGCGCCTCCATCTCTGCCAGGCCCGAGGCGCGCGAGATCGGCGTGGCGCCGGGGCCCACCATCTTCAGCCCGTTGTCGCCGATGGGATTGTGCGAGGCCGTGACCATGATCCCGCCACCCGCGCCGAAGTGGTCGGTGGCGAAATAGACCTCTTCGGTGCCGCAGAGCCCGATGTCGATGACGTCGGCGCCCTCTTCGGTCAGGCCCGTTGCCAGGGCGGCGGCCAGCGCGGGCGAGCTGTCCCGCGCATCGCGGCCGATGACCACGGTGCCGGGCGACTTCACCCTGGCGAAGGCGCGGCCGATGCGGCGCACGAGATCGGCGTCGAGATCGACGCCGACGGTGCCGCGGACATCGTAGCTCTTGAAGCAGGTCAGGCGGGACATGGGCGGCTAGAACGCCTTGAAGGTGAGCGTGGTCAGCGAGCGTTCGATATCGGGGATCGTCAGCAGGTGGTCGTTGATGTACTTGCCCACGTCCTGGTCGGCGGGGATGTAGAGCTTCATGATGAGGTCGTATTCGCCGCTGGTCGAGTAAAGCTCGGAATGGATTTCGCGCAGGGCGATCTTTTCGGCCACCTTGTAGGTGGTGCCGGGACGGCAGCGGATCTGGATGAAGACGCAGGTGCTCATGTCGTGGCCTCCGGTGGCGATTGCGGCGACGATGACGCGCCCGCGCCGAAACCGCAACCGCTGCCTTGGAATGGCCCCGGTGGCGGCCTATAAGGCGCGCGTCCGCAACAGGGGGCTTTCGCCATGCGCAGCGCCAGCATCACTCGCACCACCGCCGAGACCGACATCACCGTGTCGGTAGCGCTCGACGGCACGGGGCGTTACGAGAACGCGACCGGCGTGGGGTTCTTCGACCACATGCTGGACCAGCTGGCGCGCCACGCGCTGATCGACATGACGGTCTCGGCCAGGGGCGACCTGCACATCGACGATCACCACACGGTCGAGGACACGGGCATCGCGCTGGGGCAGGCGCTGGCGCAGGCGATGGGCGACAAGCGCGGCATCCGCCGCTATGGCGCGTGCCTGCTGCCGATGGACGACGCGCTGGTGCGCGCGGCGCTGGACCTGTCGGGGCGGCCCTACCTGGTGTGGAACGTGGACCTGCCCACGGCCAAGATCGGCACCTTCGACACCGAGCTGGTGCGCGAGTTCTTCCAGGCGTTCAGCACCCATGGCGGCATCACGCTTCACGTGGACATGCTGCACGGGCTGAACAGCCACCACATCGCCGAGGCGGCGTTCAAGGCGGTGGCGCGGGCGTTGCGCGACGCGCTGGAGGTGGACGCGCGCAAGGCCGACGCGGTGCCGTCCACCAAGGGGACGCTGTAGCGCCGATGCTGACGGTCCTGATCGACTACGACTCCGGGAACCTGCATTCCGCGGAAAAGGCGTTCCAGCGCATGGCGCACGAGGTCGGGGCGGGCGAGGTGATCGTCACCGACCGGGCCGAGGACGTGGCGCGGGCGGACCGGATCGTGCTGCCCGGCGACGGGGCGTTCCCGGCCTGCCGCGCGGCGCTGTTCGCGGTGACGGGCGTGGCCGAGGCGATGAGCGAGGCGGTGCTGGAGCGCGGGCGGCCTTTCCTGGGGATCTGCGTGGGCATGCAGATGCTGGCCAGTCGCGGGCATGAATACGAGGAGGTCGCGGGGCTGGGCTGGATTCCCGGCGACGTGGTGCGGATCACGCCGGACGATCCGGCGCTGAAGGTGCCGCACATGGGCTGGAACGACCTGGTGGTGGACCGTGCGCACCCGGTGCTGGAGGGGATCGGGACGGGCGACCATGCCTATTTCGTGCACGGCTACCAGTTTCACGTGGACGACCCCGCGCACCGGCTGGCGCATTGCGACTATGGCGGGGATGTCACCGCGATCGTGGGGCGCAACACCATGCTGGGCACGCAGTTCCACCCCGAAAAGAGCCAGGCCGCGGGGTTGCGGCTGATCGCGAACTTCCTGACCTGGGCGCCCTGAGGGGCCGTCAGCGGACGCGCTGCCAGACCCCGCCTTCACGGCAGACCGCGCCGCCCATGACGCAGCCCGACACGCTGAGCGCGTTGCCGGTCAGTTGCAGCCTGGAGCGATACGTCTTGTCCTGGTCGGGGGAATAGACCTTGCCCCGGTATTCGCCCGCCTTGTCCGTGGGGCTGGTGTCCCAGATGATCTGGCGGCCGAGGGTGTCGGTCTGCATGGTATTTCCAGATGCGTCGAACGCCTGAACCAGCGTGCCGCACAGCGCGGCGCCGCATTGCGCGACGCGCACGATGCCCGAGTTGCCGTTGTCGTCGGGCGCGGTGCGCCAGTCGCCAACCAGGTCGTCCGCCAGCGCGGGGCCGGCCAGAAGCAGCAGCGCTGCAAGCGAATGTCCGATGCGGGTCATGCCCATCCTCCCGTCCGTGTGCGCCGAGTTTGGCGGCGGGCCCCCGCGCGATCAAGCCTGCCGCGCATTGCATTCCGCCACGTCACCGGCATAGAGAGCCGCCGAAGAGCAGACGAAAGGCCGTGACATGATCCTCTACCCCGCCATCGACCTGAAGGACGGCCAGTGCGTGCGGCTGTTGCGCGGCGACATGGACAAGGCCACCGTCTTTGGCGACGACCCGGCGGCGCAGGCGCGCGCCTTTGCGGATGCGGGCTGCGAATGGCTGCACCTGGTGGACCTGAACGGCGCCTTCGCGGGGCGGCCGGTGAACGCCGCGGCGGTCGAGGCGATCCTGGCCGCCGTGGACGTGCCCGCGCAGCTGGGCGGCGGCATCCGCGACATGGCCACCATCGAGATTTGGCTGGGCCGCGGGCTGGCGCGAGTGATCCTGGGTACCGTGGCGGTGGAGAACCCCGAGCTGGTGCGCGAGGCCGCGCGCGCCTTTCCCGGCAAGGTGGCCGTGGGCATCGACGCGCGCGGCGGGCGGGTCGCCACCAAGGGCTGGGCCGAGGAGACCGAGATCACGGCCACCGACCTGGCCCACCGGTTCGAGGACGCGGGCGTGGCGGCGATCATCTACACCGACATCGACCGGGACGGCGCGATGCAGGGGCCCAACACCGCCGCCACCGAGGCGCTGGCGCGCGCCGTCACCATCCCGGTGATCGCCTCGGGCGGGGTGTCGTCGCTGGAGGACATCGTGCGGCTGCGCGACACCGGCGTGATCGCGGGCGCGATTTCCGGCCGGGCGCTTT
>JAUIIC010000233.1 GCA_030431935.1 Alphaproteobacteria bacterium
CACGTCATAGCAGCCGACGAAGTCCTGCCCGACCCCGATCGGCCAGCTGGCGGGCGTGACGTCGATCGCCAGGTTCTCCTGGATCTCGTCGATGATCTCGAAGGTGTCGCGGCTTTCCCGGTCCATCTTGTTGCAGAAGGTCAGGATCGGCAGGTCGCGCAGGCGGCACACCTCGAACAGCTTGCGCGTCTGGCTTTCCACACCCTTGGCCCCGTCGATCACCATGATCGCGGCATCCACCGCCGTCAGCGTGCGATAGGTGTCTTCCGAGAAATCGCTGTGACCGGGGGTGTCCACCAGGTTGAAGCGGAAATTCTTGTAGTCGAACGACATCGCCGAGGCCGATACAGAGATGCCGCGGTCCTTCTCCATCTGCATGAAGTCCGACCGGGTGCGCCGCGCCTCTCCCTTGGCGCGCACCTGCCCCGCCATCTGGATCGCCCCGCCATACAGCAGGAACTTTTCCGTCAGCGTGGTCTTGCCCGCGTCGGGGTGGCTGATGATGGCAAAGGTCCGCCGCCGGGCAATCTCGGCTGGCAGATCGGGTGTGTTCGAGGCGCGCTGCAACATGGGCGCGGATATAGGGGGTTGCAGGGCGCGGGGCAATTGCCCCTCTGCGGCTCGCCCGCCCGGCGACAGCGGCAAAGCGGGGCCGCGTGGGCCCGGCCCCGCCTGCGCGATGGGTACTCCCGTGAGGTGCTTGCAATGAAGTTATGTGATACTATAACTCATCCGCGCAACGATGGAGATTCCCATGACCGACCGACGCCTTCTTGTCGCCGCGCTGGCGCTTGGCCTGTTGACGGCCCAGCCGCTTCTGGCCGGCAATGACCACAGCCATGACCATGACCACAAGGACGACGCCGAAGCGCATCTTTCGGAAAAGGACGGCGTGCGAATCCTGCACGCCTGGACCAACGCCACCGATGGCGAAAGCGCGCGGATCTACATGGAGATCGCCAACGAAAGCGGTCAGGACGTGATCCTGCTTGGCGGCGAAACGGACATCGGCGCCAGCGTTGCGCTCATGGGCGCGCCGATCCGCGCCGGCGAGGACGCGCCGCTGCCGCTCGATCCTTTCCCGATCGCGGCGGGAACCGAGATGGACCTCGAACCCGCGACGCTGTTCCTGATGATCGAGGGGTTGACCAGAGCCCTTGCCGAAGGCGATGAATTCGACATGCATGTGGAACTGGACCCCATCGGAGAGATCAAGATCCATGTCGCCGTCGAATCCGCGAACGCACGGGAACATTCGCACGCCGGGCATGACCATTAGGGCCGCCCTACTGTCGTTGATGGTGCTGGCGCCCGCCGGGGCGCTGGCCGACACGTGGCAGACGTGGCGATTGCTCGAGTCGGTCGAGGTGACCGAGATGCACGAGGGAGAACGCTTCCGCGTGCGAAAGGACTTTCCCGATGCCTTGCGCGCCGCGACGCAGGGCTTCGAGATCGCGGGCTACGTGGTCCCCGTCGTGCCGGAACCCTGGATGACGACGTTCCTTCTGGTCGAGCGCCCCGAAGACTGCCCTTTCTGCGGATCGGGCTACGGGCCCTCCACGACGGTCGAAGTCTACCTTGACAGGCCGATGAAGGACCTGCCCGAGTTCTCCTATGTCGAGCTGCGCGGCGATCTCGAACTGGTCGAGGATCCGGACACGATGCAGATGTTCAGGCTGCGCAATGCCAGGGTGCTGCCGGGGTCGTGACATGCTGCGCCGCGGCGATTCCTTGACGAGTCGCTTCTGACGCCCTATACCGCACATCAAGACGAAAAGACGCGCAATATGGCACGTCGGGCCGCGTGGAGAGCGGCCGAATTACCGCCGCTGACCGAAAGGCATACATGACCACTTTCAACGATCTGGGGCTTGACCCCAAGGTTGTCCGCGCCGTCACAGAGGCCGGATACGAAACGCCCACCCCGATCCAGGCGGGCGCCATTCCCGCAGCCCTGCAAGGGCGCGACGTGCTGGGGATCGCCCAGACAGGGACAGGCAAGACAGCCAGCTTCACCCTGCCGATGATCACCTTGCTGGCCAAGGGCCGGGCAAGGGCTCGGATGCCACGTAGCCTGGTTCTTTGCCCGACGCGCGAGCTGGCCGCCCAGGTGGCCGAGAACTTCGACACCTACGCCCAGCACGTCAAGCTGACCAAGGCGCTTCTGATCGGGGGCGTCAGCTTCAAGGAGCAGGACACGCTAATCGACAAGGGCGTGGACGTGCTGATCGCGACGCCGGGCCGGCTCTTGGACCATTTCGAGCGCGGCAAGCTGCTTTTGACCGGCGTGCAGATCATGGTCGTGGACGAGGCCGACCGGATGCTCGACATGGGGTTCATACCCGACATCGAGCGCATCTTCTCGCTGACCCCGTTCACCCGCCAGACCCTGTTCTTCTCGGCCACCATGGCGCCCGAGATCGAGCGGATCACGAACACCTTCCTGTCAGCGCCAGAACGCGTCGAGGTCGCCCGCCAGGCCACCGCATCCGAAACGATCACCCAGGAAGTGGTGATGGTGCGTGCCAGCCGCCGTGACAAGGCCGCCAGTGAAAAGCGCGCGGTACTGCGCGCGCTGATCGACCGGGAAGGCACGGCCTGCAAGAACGCCATCGTGTTCTGCAACCGCAAGACCGAGGTGGATATCGTCGCGAAGAGCCTTGCCAAGTACGGCTATGATGCGGCGCCGATCCACGGCGATCTGGAGCAGTCGCAGCGCACCCGCACGCTGGACAGCTTTCGCGCCGGCACGCTGCGGTTCCTCGTCGCGTCCGATGTAGCCGCGCGGGGGCTCGACATCCCGGATGTGAGCCACGTCTTCAACTTCGACGTACCCACACATTCCGAGGATTACGTCCACCGCATCGGGCGCACCGGCCGCGCCGGCAAGTCGGGCAAGGCGATCATGATCTGCTCTACCTCGGACGAGAAATACCTTGGCTTCATCGAAAAGCTGATCGCCAAGGATATCCCGCGTGCCGAGAACCCGCTTGGCACGACCGAATCCAGGCAGGCAGTCGACAGCGCCGACGTCGAAGCGGCAAGCGAAAACGAAAAGAAACCCCGGCGCAGCCGCGGCGGGCGCGGTCGCAGCAAGATGGCCGACGCCTCCGCCAACGAAACCCAAGCCGTCGCCGAGAAATCCGAGACCGAGGCCAGCGTGGCCGAAGCTCCGGCACAGGACGCGCCCCGGGAAGAGGCCCCTCGGCGTGGACCCTCGGCGGGACGGTCCGCGCGCGGACGCGAAGATGGACCCGTAGGGCTGGGCGACCACCTGCCGAGCTTCATCGCCAAGAGCTTCGAAGAGCGCATGTCGCGGTAGGCAACACGCCTTCGATGCGACCCGCGACGCGCCCCACGGGGCGCGTTCTGCGTTTCGGGGGACCCTTTCGTTTCGGCCCTTGGGGCACGCCTCAGCTGATGCGGCTGATGACGACCGTGACCTCGGGTTTCTTGCCGATTTCGTTCTGGGCGGTCTGGCGGACGACGCGGCGCAACGCCTCGTCCAGCTTGTCGTCGTTGCGGCGCGTCTTGGCGTCCGCGCGCCCCAGGAACTGGTCGAGATCCGCCTCCAGCACATCCGCGAGCGGGGCGTTCGAGCGCGTGGTCTCGGCCAGTCCCATGACCTCGCACCAGGGCTCGCCGATGGCCTCATCATCCTCGTCGAGAATAACAGTCACCAGAACATGACCGTTGAGCGCCATGCGGATGCGGTCGCGCACCACCCCGTCAAGCGCGCCGATCTGCACCGCGCCGTCGAGATAGATGCGTCCGGTCTCGATGTGTTCGACGATGCGGGGCGCGTCGCCGGACAGATCGACCATACTGCCGTTGGGCGCGATGATCGCGGCGCGCTGCATCTCCTCGGCAAGGGCCGCGTGCGCGCGCAGGTGCCGATGTTCACCATGCATCGGGATCACCATGTCAGGATCTATCAGCTGGTGCATGCGCGCCAGGTCGGGGCGGTTGGCGTGGCCAGAGACATGGTAGCGCTGGTCGCCGTCGTCCACCACGTCGACCCCCATCTCGGACAGGTTGTTGACGATGCGGGTCACCGAGCGCTCGTTGCCGGGAATGGTCTTGGAGGAAAACAGGAACAGGTCGCCGGGCTTGAGTTCCAGCCCCAGGTACTTGCCCCGCGACAGCTGGGCGGCGGCCGCCCGGCGTTCGCCCTGGCTGCCGGTGACCAGCAGCATCAGGTTCTCGCGCGGGATGGACTGGGCTTCTTCCGGTGTGACGACCCCGGGAAAGTCGGTCAGCACGCCCGTATCGACGGCGGCCTGAACCATGCGGTTCATCGCACGCCCCAGCAGGACGATGGATCGCCCGGCGGCGCGCCCCGCCTCGGCCAGTGTCTTCAGCCGCGCCACGTTCGAGGCGAAGGTGGTCGCGGCGACCAGCCCGCCGCAGCCGGCCACCAGATCGCGAATGTCGTCGCCAAGCGTGGCCTCGGAGCGGCCGGGGTGATGCGAGAAGACGTTGGTGGAATCGCACATCAGGGCCCGTACACCCGGCGCCGCGGCATCGGACCAGAGGGCTTCGTCGAACGGCTCGCCCACGACGGGGGTAACGTCGATCTTGAAATCGCCGGAGTGGATCACGCGGCCCGCGGGCGTGTCGATCACCAGCCCCGCGCTTTCGGGTATCGAATGGGACACGGGCAGGAAGGACAGCGTGAAAGGCCCCGCGTCGAAGGTCTCGGGCCAGGCGCCGACGGTGCGCACGTTGGTCGGGTCGAGCCCGGCCTCCTCCATCTTCATCCGGGCCAGGTGCCCGGTGAAGCTGCGGGCATAGACCGGTGCCCTCAACCGCTGCCACACGCGGCCGAGCGCGCCGATATGATCCTCGTGCGCATGGGTGATGACGATGGCGTCCAGACGGTCGGCGCGCTCCGCCAGCCAGCCGACATCGGGCAGGATCAGGTCGACGCCCGGCGTGGTGTCCATGTCGGGAAAGGTCACGCCGATATCCACCAGGATGTAGCGTTCGCGACCGGCGGGACCGTAGCCGTAGACGTAAGCGTTCATGCCGATCTCGCCGGCGCCCCCGAGGGGTAGATAGATCAGCCTGTCACTGCTCATGTGGCGTGGTTGTCCTTGTTGAACTGGTGGATCACGGTCAGCCCGTGCATGGTCAGATCGTCCTCGATCTGGTCGAAGAGCACGTCCCCCGTAGCGAAGAGCGAGGCCAGCCCGCCGGTGCCGATGATCCGCATCGCGGTCTCGTACTCTCCCCGGATGCGGTCGCAGATCCCCCGCACAAGCCCGACATAGCCCCAGAACACGCCCGATTGCATGCAGGCGACGGTGTTGGTCCCGATGACCCTTTGCGGCTTCGTGACATCGACATGGGGCAGCGCGGCGGCGGCCATGTGCAGCGCCTCGAGCGACAGGTTGACGCCCGGCGCGATGACGCCGCCGACATAGGCCCCGTCATGGGCCACCACGTCAAAGGTCGTGGCCGTGCCGAAATCGACCACGATCAGGTCGCCGCCGTGGCGGTCGAACGCCCCGGCGGTGTTGACCAGCCGGTCGGGCCCCACCTGCGTGCCCGCGTCGACGCGGGGCGGCACCGGCAGCGCGCAATCGGGCTTGCCCACGACGAGCGGGCGGCAACCAAAGTAGCGGTCGGCCAGGACGCGCAGGTTGAAGACCACCCGCGGCACGGTGGAGGACACGATGACCTCGGTGATGCCCACGTCCAGCCGGTGGTGCTGCATCAGCGTCGCGAACCAGACGTAATACTGGTCGGCGGTGCGCTGGTGTTCCGTGGCAGTGCGGAACGTGGCCAGGAAACGGGTGCCGTCCCAGACCGAAAAGACCGTGTTGGTGTTGCCGCAATCGATGCAGAGGAGCACGGGGCCTTCCCTTGTCATGCGCGGGAGCGAAGGCGCTTCGAAGCGCCTCGCCCACGCGGTTTCGAAACCGCGTTTCCAAGCCGCCGCGCGGCGGCTTGACCAAGAGCCTTCGAAGGCTCTTGCAACACGGCGCTCAGAAGAACACCTCCGCCGCCGGGATGACACGGCGGCCTTGGGGGGTGAGTAGGACAAGTTGCCCGGTGTCGTCCACCGTTTCGAACCTGCCCTGCAGGGTTTCGGTCATGGTGCGGGCGGTGATGGTCTCTCCCAGCCGCGCGGCACGATCCAGCCAGGCAGCACGGACCGGCGCGAAGCCGTAGGCGCGGAACCGTCTCTCCCAGGTGTCAAAGGCGCCGGCCAGGCGGCCCAGCACCTCGACGGGGTCCTCGGCGCGGCCCCCGACCGCCGCGACACTGACGGGCGGGGTGGCCCCGGGCTCGACCGCCTCGGGCGGAGGGGCGGCGACGAGGTTGACCCCGATGCCGATCGACAACCAGTCGGCCCGCCCCGCCGCGCCTCCGGCCTCGAGCAGGATGCCCGCGACCTTCCCGCCGCAGAGCAGCACGTCGTTGGGCCATTTCAGGGCCAGATCCGCCGGATCCGTCAGCGCCGACAGCGTATCGTGCAGGGCGAGCGCCGCGGTGA
>JAUIIC010000234.1 GCA_030431935.1 Alphaproteobacteria bacterium
CGGCGGCCGAGGGCCATGGATTCCAGGCGCATGTGGGGCCGATGCGGTCGAAAAGCCGGGGGGCGGTGACGCTGCGGTCCGCCGATCCGGCCGAGGCGCCGGTGATCCGGTTCAACTACATGAGCCATCCCGACGACTGGGAAGAGTTCCGCACCTGCATCCGCCTGACGCGCGAGATCTTCGCGCAGGAGGCCTTCGCGCCCTATCGCGGGCACGAGATCCAGCCGGGGGCGGCGGTGCAGACGGATGCCGAACTGGACGAGGCGATCCGGGAACATGCCGAAAGCGCCTATCATCCCTGCGGCACCGCGCGGATGGGGCGGCGCGACGACCCGCTGGCGGTGGTCGATCCCGAATGCCGGGTGATCGGGGTGGACGGGCTGCGGCTGGCCGACAGCTCGGTCTTTCCGCAGATCACCAACGGCAACCTGAACGCGCCCTCGATCATGGTGGGCGAGAAGGCCGCCGACCATATCCTGGGCCGCGATCCGTTGCCGGCGGCGAACGACGCCCCGTGGATCCATCCCGACTGGCGGACGGCGCAGCGGTAGGGGACGGCCGGCGCCCCTTGCGCCGGGCGAACCGGGTGCCGATGTTAACGGGGTGTTAAGACTTCGTTCCCTCTTCGTTTTGCTTTGCCTGGCCCTGGCGCCGCCGGTGGCGGCGGCCGAGGTGCTGACGGGCACCGTGCGCGTGACCGATGGCGATTCGATCCGGCTGGGCGCCGCGCGGATGCGCCTGCATGGCATCGACGCGCCGGAACTGGAGCAGACCTGCACGCTGGCGGATGGGTCCGAGTGGTGGTGCGGCGACTGGTCCCGGCAGGTGATGGACGCAGCGTTCGGCGGGCGGCAGGCGCGTTGCGAGGTGGTGGAGACCGACCGCTACGGGCGCAGCGTGGCGCGTTGCACCGTGGCAGGCACGGACATGGGCGACTGGCTGGTCCGGCAAGGTGCGGCGCTGGCCTACCGGCGCTATTCGCAGGACTATGTCGAGGCCGAGAAGGAGGCGATCTTCGCCAATGCCGGGCTTTGGCGGGCGGATTTCGAACCGCCAGAGGATTTCCGCGAGGCCGCGCGCCCGGTGCGGGACGATGGCGGCAGCGCGGGCAAGGCGCCGCCCGATCCGGCCTGCCCGATCAAGGGCAACACCTCGTCCAGCGGCAGGATCTATCACGTGCCGGGACAGGCGGATTACGACAACACCGTCATCACGCCCGCCAAGGGCGAACGCTGGTTCTGCACCGAGGCAGAGGCACGGGCCGCCGGGTGGCGGCCCGCGCGGCGCTGAGCGTCAGTCGCCCGCGCCCACCCCGTTGCGCAGGGCGGTATAGGCGAAAACCGCCATCGACAGGATCGCCAGCACCGAACCGGCCTTGGCCAGCGCCTCTGTCGTGCCGGTGATGGCGAGCACGATGCCGGGCACCAGCACCAGGACAGAGGCCAGCGACAGGGCGTAGTGGACCAGGGCCAGCCTTGCGGCCGCCGCGCGCGGGCAAAGCGCGTAGAACGTGCCGAAGACCGACATGGCGACGAACCCGATCAGGTTCAGGTGCCCGTGCGCCGGTGACAGGGTGTGGTCGTGGGTGGCCGACATCTGGATGCCCCAGGCCATGCCGATCAGCGCAAGGATCGCGCCGGTTGCGAAGAAGAGAGAGGGAATGCGGGTCATGTCGGGTTTCCGTCCGTGGTGGCCAGCGGGGGGCCGGTGAAGCTCAGGTGGTGGCGGGTTCCGGATTCGGCGATCGCGGGCATGTCCTGCGGGATGCGGAAGGCGCCGGCGGCCATCTCGGCGAAGAAGCCTTCGAAGCCGCCGGGCGTGAAGACGATCATGTGGCGCGAGGGCGTGTCGCTGACCACGCGAAACGTGTGTTCCGCCCCGCGCGGGACAAAGACGGTATCGCCCGGCCCCCGCGTGAAGCGGTCGCCCTCCAGCCAGAATTCCGCGTCGCCGGACAGCAGGATGAAGGTCTCGTCCGCGTCATGATGGATGTGCCGGGGCGGCCCCGACCCGGCAGGGGAGACGGTGTCGAGGATCGACATCGCCCCGCCTGTGTCGGCGGTGGACAGGATGGTGCGGTAACTGGTGCCCAGCCATTCGATGGCGTTGGGCCCGAGGATGGTGTCCTTCATCGTTTCCTCCTTGGACGTGCAGGAAACGAAAGCGCTTTCGTCACGGGTAGCCTAGAGCAGATTCTCACCACTCGGGCTCATAGCCTGCGGCGGTGAAGTAGTTGGCGCACTCGGGTCGCGCGAAGGCTTCGATGGCGCCGGCGACGGCGGCCCAGAGGGCGTCGCGGGTGCGCGCGGCGACCTTTCTGAGAAGTGCCTTGAGCTTGGCGAAGGCGTTCTCGATGGGATTGAAGTCGGGGCTATAGGGCGGGAGGAACCGGAGTTCTGCGCCCGCCGCCTCGATGGCCTCCCGCACCGCGACGCTCTTGTGGCTGCCGAGGTTGTCCATGATGACGACGTCGCCGGCGCGCAAGCTCGGGACCAGCACTTTCCGGACATAGGCGAGGAAGCTCTCACCGTTGATGGCGCCGTCGATCAGCATGGGCGCGTCGATGCCGGACAGCCTGAGCCCGGCGACGAAGGTGGTCGTGCGCCAGTGGCCATGCGGGACGCCCGCGCGCAGGCGTTCGCCCTTCGGCGCCCGGCCGCGCAGGCGCGCCATCTTCGTGTTCAACCACGTCTCGTCGATGAAGATCAGCCGCTCCGGGTCCAGGTCCGGCTGGGCGTCGAACCAGGCCTCGCGCGCCGCGGCGACGTCCGCGCGGTCCTGCTCGCTGGCGTGGGCGGACTTTTTTTGAACGACCAGCCGTGGCGGCGGAAGAAGCGGTGTACCGTGGATGGCGCGAAGCGCTCCCCATGCTCGCGCTCCAGCCGCTCGACGATCTCGACCAGCGTGATGTCCGGCGTCTCGGCCACCATCGCGAGGATCGCCGGACCGGCCGCCTCGATCCGGCCCGACCGCGTGTCGCCGCCCTGCGCCCGCGGGGCGACCGAGCCGGTCTCCAGCCACAGCCGCCGCCACTTCACGGCCGCGGACGGCGCGATACCGAACCGCTCAGCAGCCGCCCGGCAGCTCATGCCCGCTTCGATCGCGGCGATCACCCGCTGTCTCAGATCGAGGGAGAGAGGCTTCGTCATGAAGGCTGGCCTCCTTCACCAGCCTCCACTCTGAATCACGATCCGCAACCCGACGGAATCCCCAACGCGATTCCGTCAGGTGGCGATCTGCTCTAGCCGCGCCATGGCCATATGAAAAATAGATTGATTGTATTATGGCTATTACCATGGCAAATCTTTCGGCCTTCGATCTGAACCTTCTGCGCGTGCTCGATGCGCTTTTGCAGGAGCGGTCCACCGTTCGTGCGGGTGTCCGGCTGGGCCTGTCGCAGCCGGCGGTGTCCGCTGCGCTGGGGCGGTTGCGCGCGGCGCTGGGGGACGAGTTGTTCTTTCGCCGGGGGCAGGGGATGGAGCCCACGGTCCATGCGCTGTCGCTGGAGGCGCCGCTGCGCGCGGTGCTGGCGGGGGCCGAGGCGCTGATCGCCACGCCCGTGCCGTTCGATCCGGCCCGGTCCGAGGCGCGGTTCCGTATCTCGGGCAGCGACTATTTCGCGGAACTCCTGATGCCGCAACTGGCCGAGCGGTTGCAGACGCTTGCCCCGGGGATGCGGGTTCATCTGGTCGACCTGGTGCCCGACAGTTACGTCGACACGCTGGACCGCTACGAGGTGGACATGGCGTTCATTCCGCAGACCGATCTGCCGGACTGGATCGAAAGCCGCCCCCTGCTGAAGTCGTCGTTCTCGGTGATCGCGCGGCGGGGGCATTCCCGGCTTGCCCGCGCGGGGCTGGCTCCGGGGGACACCGTGCCCATCGACCTGTTCTGTGACCTCGGGCATGTGCTGTTCTCGCCCGAGGGGAACGCATCGGCCATGGGGGATGCGGCGCTGGCGCGGGTGGGGCGGACGCGGCGGGTGGTCATGACGCTGCCGGTCTTCTCGGGGGTCTATCGGGCGGTGGCGGGATCGGACCTGATCGCGCTGCTGCCGACGGGGCTGGCCCGACACCTGGCGGCGTCCGTGGGGCTGGAGCTGTATGCGCCGCCGATGAGCGTGCCGCTGGCGCAGATCGTGATGATCTGGCACCGCCGCACCGCCGCGAGCCCGGCGCATGCATGGCTGCGCGATCAGATCGCGGCGGTGCTTGCCCCGCTGGATGAAGGCACGGTGGCCGGAGACGGCGAAACTTGATCCGGGTCAATGTGGCGCGCCGGGCCGCGTCCTAGGGTCGTCCGGACGAAACACGCGAGAAGGATCAACAGGATGTCGCACACGCCCCACGAACTGCACGAGGAATTCCCCGAACACGCCGAGCGGATTCACGCGCTTAAGGAATCGGATGCGCATTTCGCCCGGCTGATGGAGGAATACCACGAGGTGAACCGTGCCGTGCACCGGGCCGAGACCAACGTGGAGCCGGTGGACCAGTTCGCGGAAGAGACCATGCGCAAGACGCGCATGGCCTTGAAGGACGAGATCTACAAGATGCTGACGGCAGCCGCCTGACAGCAGCGTATCAGGATCCGGACGGGGGCGGCGTCAGGCGTCGCCCCCGGTCTTGCCCTCGACCTCTTCGCGGAAGCGGTCGAAGAACTGGTCGGCCATCTTGCGCGCGAAGCCGTCGATGATGCGGCTGCCAAGCTGGGCCAGCTTGCCCCCCACCTTCGCGTCGACCTCGTAGGTCAGTTCGGTGCCGCCCTCGACCTCGGCGAGCGAGACGTTGGCGCTGCCCTTGGCGAAGCCCGCGACGCCGCCCTTGCCCTCGCCCGAGATCGTGTAGCTTTCCGGCGCGTTGACGTTTTCCAGCTGCACCGCGCCCTTGAAGGTCGCCTTCACCGGGCCGACCTTTTGCTTGACGACGGCCTCGAACCCGTCTTCGGGGCTGCCGGTCAGTTCCTCGCATCCGGGGATGCAGGCCTTGAGCGTTTCGGCGTCGTTCAGGCGGGCCCAGACCGTGTCGCGGTCTGCGGCGATGATGCGGGTGCCGTGCATTTCCATGGGCGGATCTCCTTCTGGTGCCAGTGTTAGGGGGCCGGCGCGGGGCTTGCAATCGGCAAAGGCGCGGTCAGTCAACGCGGTAGGGCAGCACCTCGCGGCGGTCGGGATCGACCGACAGGCGGCGTTCCAGCGGCGGCACGGCGCGCTGGTGGCAGCCGGTCCGCTCGCAGATCCGGCACGAGATGCCGATGGGCTCGAACGCCGCGCGATTGCCCAGATCCATGTCGTCTGCATAGACCAGCTGGCGGGCGTGGCCCACCTCGCAGCCCAGCCCGATGGCATAGCGGCGCACCGGCGCGTGAAAGCTGCCGCCGGGTTTCGACACGTCGCGGGCCAGGCAGAAATAACGCACGCCATCGGGGGTTTCGGCCAGCTGGCGCAGGAAGCGGCCGGGCGTCTCGAACGCCTGGTGCACGTTCCAGAGCGGACAGGCCCCGCCGAAGCGGGCGAATTGCAGGCGCGTGGCCGAATGGCGTTTGGTAATGGTGCCGGCCTGGTCGACGCGCACGAAGAAGAAGGGCACGCCCTTGGCGCCCGGGCGTTGCAGGGTGGACAGCCGGTGCGCCACCTGCTCGATCGAGGCGCCGAAGCGATCGGCCAGCCGTTCGAGATCGTGACGGGTGTCCTGCGCGGCCTGCAGGAAGGCGCCATAGGGCAGAAGCGCGGCGCCGGCGAAGTAGTTGGCCAGCCCGATCTTGGCGATGGCGCGCGCCTCGTCGCTGGCGAAGCGGGCAAGGTCCAGCGTCGCCTCGATCAGGTCGTTCTGGGTCAGCAGCGCCAGTTGGTGCAGCAGCTGAAAGCCCTGTGTCGCGGGCGCGGCGCGCGAGGACAGCGTCAGCGTGCCGGTGGCGCGGTCATGCGCGCGCAGTGTGGGGCCGTCGTCGCGCCTGATGCGCACGCCGCGCGCCTCCAGCGCCTCGGCGGCGGCGGCGCGGGGGTCGCCCGTGCTGGCAAAGCGTTCTGCGGCCCGGTCCACGGCGTCGATGTAGTTGTCGCAATAGTGGAAGAAGTCGCGCACCTCTTCCCAGGGCGAGGGGCGCAGCGCGCCGCCCTCGCGTCCCAGCGCCTCGTCCAGCGAGGCGAGCCGTTCGTGGCTGTCGCGGTAGGCGCGGTGCAGGGCGAGGAAGGCGCGCGCCAGCGCCGGGGCGTTCGAGGCCGCCAGCCGCAGGTCGGCGAGCGGCGGGTCGAGATCGGCGAAAATGGGGTCCGCCAGCGCCTCTCGCATGTCGGCGACCATGCGCTCGCCCTCGCCGGTGGACAGTTCGGTGACGTCGAAGCCGAACTCCTGCGCCATCGCCAGCACCACCGCAGCCGAGACCGGGCGGTGGTTGTTTTCCATCTGGTTGAGGTAGGGCAGCGAGATGCCCAGCTTGGCCGCGAAGGCCTTTTGCGTCAGGCCCAGCCGCGTGCGGGTTTCGCGCAGCTTGGCGCCGGCAT
>JAUIIC010000235.1 GCA_030431935.1 Alphaproteobacteria bacterium
CGGTCCGCCGCCGAGGGCGAGGCGAACGCCCTGCGGGCCGAGGTCGCGGCGCTGGCCAAGCTGGTGCAGCGCGACACCGGCGAGGATGGGCAGGTGATCGACCTTCTGCGCGTCGCGCCCGGTTTCGAAAAGGCGCTGGGGGCCGCGCTTGGCGACGATCTGCGCGCGCCCGAGGTCGGTGCGGGCGGGCGGTCCGGCTGGGCCCTGCTGCCGGATTACGACACCGCCGCGCCCTTGCCCGAAGGCGCCGCGCCGCTGGCCGCGCATGTCACTGTTCCCGGCGTTCTGGCCCGCCGGATCGCGCAGGTCGGGGTGGTGACGCCCGACGAGGGGCCGCGCCTTCAGGCCGCCCTGCGCCCCGGTCAAAGGCTGGTGAGCCGCGAGGGCGATCTGTGGCGCTGGGACGGGTTCCGCGCCGGGGCCGAGGATGCGCCAAGCGCCGCCGCCCTGCGGTTGCAGCAGCTGAACCGCCTGCAGGAGTTGCGCCAGGACCTGGAGGAGGCGACGGCACGGGCCGAGGGCGCCGCACGGGCGCATGAGGTTCTGACCGCCCGGCTTGCCGAGACGACCGCCGCCGACCGTGCCGCCCGCGATGCCCGCCGCGCCGCTGACGCGCGCGCGACCGAGGCGAACCGCGCCCAGAGCCGGGCCGAGGCCGACCGCAACATCGCGGCCGGAAAGCTGGAATCGCTGCGCCTTGCCGTGGACCGGCACCGCGACGAGGCGACCGAGGCGCGCACGCGGCTGGCCGACGCCACCGCCGCCTTCGAGGCGCTGGAGGATCTGGGCGAGGCGCGCGCCGCCGCCGAGGCCGTGCGCGCCGAGGTCGAGGCCGCGCGGCAGGACATGATGGCCCGCCGCGCCGCCTTCGACGAACTGAAGCGGGCCGGCGAGGCGCGCGCCCGCCGCCAGGCGCAGATCGCCAAGGAGGTCGCCAGCTGGTGCGAGCGGCTGGCGAACGCAAGCCGCAGGATCGGCGAACTGACCGAACGCCTGGCCGCGTCGGAACAGGAACGGGCCGAGGCAGAGGCGGTGCCGGGGCGCATCGCCGCCGACCGCGCCAAGCTGTCGGATGCCATCGGCGAGGCCGAGACGCGCCGCCGCGCCGCCGAGGATGCACTGGCCGCCGCCGAGACCGCCCTGCGCGAGGCCGTCGAGGCGGAACGCACCGCCGAACGCGACGCCGGTGCCGCCCGCGAGGCCCGCGCCCGCGCCGAGGCCCGGACAGAGGCCGCCACCGAGACCGTGTCGCAGGCCGCCGCGCGCATCGCCGAGGACCTGGAGACGACGCCCGCCGCGTTGCTGGACACGCTGGAGGTCGCGCCCGGGGACATGCCGCCCGCCGACCACATAGAGGCCGACGTGAACCGCCTGAAGCGCCAGCGCGACGCGCTGGGGGCCGTGAACCTCCGGGCCGAGGAGGACGCGCGCGAGATCCAGGAAGAGCATGACACGCTGGTCACGGAAAAGGCCGACCTGGAAAGCGCCATCGCCAAGCTGCGCAGCGGCATCGCCGGGCTCAACCGCGAGGGCCGCGAACGCCTGCTGACCGCGTTCGAGCAGGTGAACGGCAATTTCACGACGCTCTTCACCCATCTTTTCGGCGGGGGCGAGGCCAAGCTGGTGCTGGTCGAGTCCGACGATCCGCTGGAGGCGGGGCTGGAGATCATGTGCCAGCCGCCGGGCAAGAAGCTGTCGACGATGTCGCTTCTGTCGGGGGGCGAACAGACGCTGACGGCGCTTGCGCTGATCTTCGCGGTGTTCCTTGCGAACCCGGCGCCGATCTGCGTGCTGGACGAGGTCGACGCGCCGCTGGACGATGCCAACGTCACCCGGTTCTGCGACCTGCTGGACGAGATGACGCGGCGCACCGACACGCGGTTCCTCATCATCACGCACCATGCAGTCACGATGGCGCGGATGGACCGGCTTTTCGGTGTCACGATGGCCGAGCTTGGGGTCAGCCAGCTGGTGTCGGTCGATCTGAAGAAGGCCGAGGCGATGGTCGCCTGACCCGCCACGTCAGGG
Source organism: Alphaproteobacteria bacterium (assembly GCA_030431935.1). Lineage (GTDB taxonomy): Bacteria > Pseudomonadota > Alphaproteobacteria > Rhodobacterales > Rhodobacteraceae > ASV31. The sequence continues at coordinate 2,029 of JAUIIC010000235.1, forward strand.
CGCGGGATCCATGACCACCCTCTCCAGCCCGGCCAGCCGCGCGAGGCGGGACAGTTCGGAGTCGAGCTTGCGGACGCGGGCGGGCGTTCGGGCGACGCCGGGTTCCGTCCAGTGCCGCAGGACCGTCAGCGTGCCGCGCGCGCGGTCGCCCTTGGCATCCAGCCGCCCGACGAAACGGCTGCCTTCCAGCAGCGGAAAGACGTAGTAGCCCCATGTCCGCCGGGCCGCGGGCACGAACATCTCCACGGTATAGTCGAAGCCGAACAGCCGTTTCAGCCGCGCCCGGTCACGGATCGCGGGATCGAACGGGTTGAGGATGCGCAGCCGGGACGAGGGCGCCGGGGCGTCGCGCAGGCGTGCCTCTATGTCCGGGCAGGCCAGCGCCCTTGTCCAGCCGCCATCGGCGCCCTCCACCTCGACCGGGACCAGCCTGTTCCGGTTACGGTCGATCCAGCCGGCGACCTCGGCGGGGTCGGTCGCATCCCAGAACTTGCGGATCTCGGTCGGCGTTCCAAAGCCCAGTCGGTCGAGCGCCGAGGCGCACAGCCAGTCCACCTGTTCGGCATCCGCCACCTGTCGCTGGCGCAGGTCGCCCGGATAGACCCGTTCGGCAAGGTCGTAGACCTTGGTGAACCCATCGCGGTGGCAGGTGGCGAGGTCGCCGGCATACCAGAGGTAGTCCAGCGCCTTCTTGTGCGGCGGGCGCGTCCACATCTCGCGCGGGCCGCCGGGCCTTGTGTCGAAGGCATGGGTGGACAGCGGGCCCTCGTCCGCGATGCGGCGCCAGACCTCTTGCAGAAGGTCGGCGTCCAGCCCCTTGCCGAACCATGTCGACCGCCCGACCCTTTCCTTCATCCGGCGGAACTGGCGCTGCCACATCGGCAGCATCTCCATCGGCAGGACAGAGGCGTCATGGGTGAAATGCTCGAACACCTGCCGCCCCGGCGACAGGAGACTGTCCAGCATCGGCTCTCGGTAGTTCTGGTTCCGGCTCCAGAGGATGTGGTGATGCGCGCGGGCGACGACCTGGATGGAATCCAGCTGCACGAAGCCAAGGTCCCGGATTAGCGCCAGCACATCCAGCGGCCCGGTCGGCGTTGCCGCAAGGCCGTGCGAGGCCAGCCAGAGCCGCCGCGCATCGCGGTTGGGGATCTTCAGGGCGGTCATGCTCGGGTCCGTTCCGGGGGCGATCCGTCCATGGTCGCCGCTGCGGCGGAGAGGCGCAACCGGGGATGCGCCCGCGCGGGCCTTGCCGCGTTCCACCCGGGTATCTGCAAATCGTGATTTTGAATGCGGGGCGCGGGCGGCCTAACCTGTGCGGGATGAAAAGGAGAGCAGCCATGCAGAAGGCCCTGATCCTGTCGGCCGCGCTGATCGCGGTCGGGACCGCCTCGGGGGCGCAGGCCGGTGCCCGTGACACCGACCGCACCTTTGGCCGCGCGGAACTGGCGGGGCTTCTGTCCGGTCACGCGGTCGAGTTCTTCGATGGCGGGGTGTCGCGGTATCGCGGCGATGGCGCCTACAGCTACAAGTACACCGAGACAGACCGCCCCTATATTGGCACCTATGTCGTCGGCGACAGCGGCGAGGTCTGCGTGACCTTCCTGAACGGCGCGCGGCGCTGCGACGTCTTCGTGGACGACGGCAACCGCCTGGTGCTGATCGTGGCCGACGGCACGCGCTTTCCGGTGCGCGACCGCCGGCCCCTTGTGGACGGGTACTGAGGCTACAGCCGGTTCAGCAGCTCTTGCGTTGGCCAGGCGTCGGCGGGCAGGCCGAGGCGTTCCTGTTCCTGCTGCACGGCGGCGCGGGTGTTGGCGCCAAGGATGCCGTCGATCCCGCCGACGTCGTATCCCATCGCCTGCAACCTGCGTTGCAGCGCCTTCATCTGTTCCTGTCCCAGCGCGGGCGTCGGGTTGCCCGGGTTGTAGACCGGCGCGCCCTGAAGCCGCGTGGCGAAATAGGCGGCGGTGGTAACGTAGACGAAGCTCTGGTTCCATTCGAAGAGCGTCGAGAAGTTCGGGTAGACGAGGAACGCGGGCCCCCGGTGCCCCTGCGGCACGATGATCGACGCGCGCAGGTTCGGTGCGGCGAAGCTGCCCGACCGGGGCTGCACGCCCATGCGGCCCCACTCGGCGGCGGTGCGCGTGGTCCTGAGGCCGGTCTGTTCCCACGGGAAGTTCGCGGGCATGGCGACTTCTTCCATCCACGGCTGGTTCGGCTGCCAGCCGAAGGAGCGCAGCAGGCTCGCCCCGGAGTAAAGCGCGTCGGGGATCGAGGTCTTGAGCGTCACGATGCCGTCGCCATCGGCGTCCACGCCATGTTCGATGATGTCGCCGGGCAGCATCTGGACCATCCCGATCTCGCCGGCCCAGGCGCCGGTGGTGTTGCGGTCGAGGTCGCCGTGGCGGAACAGCTCCAGCGCGGCAAAGACCTGCGGGCGGAACAGTTCCGGCCGGCGGCAATCGTGGCTGAGCGTGACCAGCGCGTTGATCGTGTTGAAATCGCCCTGAAAGCCGCCGTAGTCGGTCTCGAACGCCCAGAAGGACAGAAGCACTCCGCGCGGCACGCCATAGCGGCTTTCGATCCCGTCGAAGATGGCGTCATAGGTCTGGGCGTTCTGGCGGCCGCGATCCAGCCGGTATTGCGAGATCAGCTTGCGCGAGAAGTCCACGAACCCGGACTGAAAGAAGCCCTGCGCGCGGTCGGCGTTCAGCACGCCCTGCGACTGGCTGACCCCGGCGAAGAACCCGTCGATCACGCCTTGCGCGTATCCCATCTGCGCGGCCTCTCGCTTCATGTCCGCGACAAAGCCGGAAAAGCTGCCGCCGCAGGGAACCTGCTGGGCGTGTGCGGCGGTGGAAAGACAAAGAACGGCGGCGGCGGCTGTCAGGAAACGCATGATACCTCTCTCGGAAAAAACATTGCTTCGGACATTAGCCAATAGGGGCCGTCAGACAACTGCGATCATGGTCACAATCACGACGAATAGCGCCCAGCTGCGCCAAAGGGCGCTTGTGGCGCGGTCCACGTCGGCGGCAGAGAGGTTGCGCCGCCCATCGGGATTGACGAAGGGATAGTCGCGCAATTGCCCGTCATAGCTGCGGGGCCCGGACAGGGCGATGCCCAGCACCGCTGCCATCGCCGCCTCTGGCCAGCCGGCGTTGGGCGAGCGGTGAAGCCGCGCGTCGCGGCGGATCACGGCCCAGGCGCTCGGGGCCAGATGCGCGGCGGCGATCAGCGCGGCAGTCAGCCGGGCGGGCACCCAGTTCGCCACGTCGTCAAGCCGTGCGGCGGCCCATCCGAAATCGCGGTGCCGCTCTGTCCGGTAGCCGATCATGCTGTCGGCGGTGTTGAGCAGCTTGTAGGCGAGGATGCCGGGCAGTCCGGCCACGAGGAACCAGAGCGCCGGGGCGATGACCCCGTCCGACAGGTTCTCCGCCGCGCTTTCGATGGCGGCGCGGGCCACCGCGGGCTGGTCCATGCCGGACGTGTCGCGCCCCACGATCATCGCGACGCTGCGCCGCCCGTCGTCCAGTGACAGGCGCAGTGCGTCCGCCACGGCGGCCACATGCTGGACAAGGCTTTTCTGCGCGAGAAGGACGGCGGCGGCCAGCATCTCCAGCACCGGGCCGAACGGCAGGGCGGCAACGATCGCGCCAAGGCCCCAGGCCCCGGCAACCAGCGTCAGGATGACGGCAACGCCGCGCGCCCGCCGCTGTCCGCCCCGGTTGAACCGGCCGTCGCACCAGCCGATGAGCCGGCCCATCAGCACCGCGGGATGGGGGACGCGGCGCCAGATCGCGTCCGGCTCTCCCATCAGGGCGTCGAGCACCAGCGCCCCGACCAGCAGCGTGGCGGTCACAGGGCGGACTCCAGCTGTGCCCAGCGATCGGGCGCCGGCAGTCCAAGCCGCAGCCAGCGGTCGCTGTAGGGAAAGACGCGGCTCCAGACATGGGCGCGCGCCAGCCGGTGCTGCCAGCCCGCCGCGTCGTCCACGTCGTAAAGCCGAAAGAGCGGCGTGCCGCCCTGCACCCGCGCGCCGCCTGCCTGCATCAGCGCGTCGAGCCTGTCCGCGTCCCCGCGCAGCCGGGCGCGCGTTGCCTCTGTCCAGTCGTGATCCCCGAGGGCCGTCGCCCCGATCGCAAGCGCCGGTCCCGACACGGGCCAGGGGCCCAGCATCTCTGCCAGTGCCCGGATCATGCCCGGATCGCCGATGGCGAAGCCAAGCCGCAGCCCGGCAAGCCCCCAGAACTTGCCGAAGCTCTTCAGGATCAGCGTTCCGGGCCGCGTCGCCAGGGCCGACAGCCCCTCGCCCGGCATGGCATCCGCGAAACTTTCGTCGATCACCAGAAGAGCCGGGTCGCCCGCGGTGGCCTCGGACGCCGTCCAGACGCGGCCGTCTGGGTTGTTCGGCGACACCACGACGCGCGCCGCATTTCCGGGGCCGACGGACCAGCCCGC
>JAUIIC010000236.1 GCA_030431935.1 Alphaproteobacteria bacterium
ACGCCTCGCCCGCCTCGATGCGGTAGGACTGGCCCTTGTCGATCATCGCCACGAGGCGAATGATGCAGCCGTCGCCGCGATCCCAGTTCCAGGGGAAGAAGGCGAAGGTGCAGCGCTTGCCGGTGACCGCATCCAGGTCGCCGCCCACGTTCTCGATGCCCAGGATGCCCTGCTTGAAGAGCATGTTGTGCACCGGCTCCCATTCGGGGAAGGCCTCGTCCCAGGCGATGCCGCCGGACCATTCCTTGTATTCCTCGGCGAGGTGGGGGTGCAGCGGGCCGTTGCGGTGCGGGCCGATGGCGGTGGCCAGCGGGTGGTCGTTGGCCTGGGTGTCGTGGCCGACGACCTTGACGCCCTTCTCGATCATCCATTCGGCGGCCGACGACACGAGGCCGGGGCAATGGGTGAAGTAGTCGCCGTCCTCGTACTGGTGGTGCCAGCCGGTGTTGATGATGAGAACGTCGTTCTTGCGGATCGCGTGGCCGCAGGCCTTTTCCAGGTCGTCGCCGGTGATCTGCTCCCACTTCTTCTTGGGGATCGACACCACGAGGCCCGAGCCGAAGAAATGCGGCAGCGGCACCTCGTCGATGAAGGGCGTGCCCTGCACCACATGGGCGGGCGCGTCGATGTGGGTGGTGACATGCATGGTGGTGGTCAGCGTCTGCGACAGCACGCCGGACTTGGCCATGTAGTGCATCCGCTCGATCTGGACGTCGCGGAAATAGGGCCAGTTGGGGCACTGGAAGCCGTAGCGGTGGCTGAGGTTGTAGAACTCCAGCCCCATGGCGTTGTCGGTGTTCGCCTGGAATTCGATTCCCCGGATCTTGACCATTTTCATCCTCCCTTTGGCGGTGGTCGCGCCTTCTGGGGCGGATCATCGGGCAGGTCCCGCAACGAGTCAATTGAAAATGATACAGGTGTATCGTATCGTGGTGCAAATCGGAGGACAGGCATGGCGGACGGGGACACGAGGCAGGGCATCCAGGTCATCAGCCGGGCGGCGGCGATCCTGCGGGCGCTGCGCGAGGACACATCGGGGCTGAGCCTTGGGCAGATCGCCGAGCGGGTGGACCTGCCCCGGTCCACGGTGCAGCGGATCGTCGGCGCGTTGCAGGCCGAGCGGTTGGTGATCGCCACGGGCGGCGACGGCAGCATCCGGCTGGGGCCCGAGATCACCGCGCTGTCGGAGGCCGCGCGCTATTCGGTGGTCGAGATGTGCCGCCTGCACCTGGTGGAGCTGTCGCAGCGGGTGACGGAAACGGTGGACCTGTCGGTGCTGCGCGGATCGGGCATGATCTTTCTGGACCAGGTGCCGGGGACGCATCGGTTGCGCACAGTGTCGGCGATCGGGGATGTCTTTCCCCTGACCACCACAGCGAACGGGCGGGCGGTGCTGGCGGCGATGGAGCGCGCGCAGGCCGAGGAGATCGTGCGTGCGGAATGGGCGCGGCGCGGGATCGGCGGCGAATGGGCGGCGTTCGCGGCGATGCTGGACGCGGTGGCGTCGGGCGGTCTTGCCTATGACAGGGACGAGCACACGCCGGGGATCTCGGCCATCGGGGCGGCCTTTGCCGACAGCGCCGGAGAGTTGCACGCCGTATCCGTTCCGATCCCTTCCAGCCGGTTCCGGGAAAAGAAGACGGCGGTGGAAAAGGCCCTGACTGCCACGGTGCGCGAGATCCGGTCGAGGCTGGGCTGAGGCGGGCGCGTCAGAAGGACAGCCCGAGGAACTCTGCCGCGGTGCCCGCGCGGATGCGCTCCTTCTCGGCCGGGGTCAGATCGCAGGCGTCCAGAAGGCCCACCGGGTCTGTATCGCCCATGTCGAAGGGATAATCGCTGCCCAGCATCACCCGGTCGGCACCCACCATGCGCACCAGCGTTTCCACGTGGTCGGGGCGGTAGACGCAGGTGTCGTAATACATGCGCGAGAGATAGGCCGAGGGCGGTTCGGGGATCAGCGCGTTGACCTCGGGCCGGACCTTCCAGGTGTGGTCGAAGCGGCCGATGTAGAAGGGCGCGAAGCCGCCGCCATGGGCGATGTAGACCTTGAGGCGCGGGAAGCGGTCCAGCACCCCGCCGAAGACGAGGTGGTTGAAGGCGATCAGCTCTTCCAGCGGCTGGGCCACGGAATTGACCATGAAATAGGGCGTCAGGCGCTGGCCGTGGGAAAAGCCGAGGGGGTGGATCATCAGCCCGACGCCAAGCTCCTGAAGGGTCTCGTAGACCGGATCGAGGCTGCGGTCGGACAACTCGCGCTCCATCACGCGGCTGTCGACCTGGAAGGCGCGCAGGCCAAGCGCGGTGACGGCGCGGCGGGCCTCGGCCACGGCGGTGGGCGTGTCGGTCATCGGCAGCGTGCCGATGCCGGTGAACCGGTCGGGCGCCTCGGCCACCAGCGCGGCGACGTGATCGTTCTGCATGGCCGAGATGCGGGCCAGAAGGGCGGTGTCGGCCCAGTAATGCTGTTGCCCCGGCGCGGGGGCGATCACCTGCCGGTCCACGCGCATGGCGGCCATGTCGGCCAGTCGCTGGTCCAGCCCGTTGAAGCGCGCGCCGAGGTCGTCCTTCTGCGCGGCGTCGCGCGCCTTGCTCTCGGGGGACATGTCGCGCTGGTAGGGCACGCTGTCGGGCTGGATGGCCCCGGCGACCTCGGCGTTGACGGGCGGGCACATGGTGTGGGTGTGGACGTCGACGATCATGGTGTGGCCTTCGGGCTGGTGTCCGGGGAAGCGTAGGCGCGCGCGCCCAGGGTAACGAGCGACTGGAGCGGCAGGTAGAGGAGCGCGGCCCCCTGCCCCGCCCAGTGCGCGCGGGCCTCGGGCGTGGTGGCGGGCAGGCCGAAGGCGCGGCCCGCGCCGCGCAGGGTGGCGGCGATGCGCGCCACCTCGGCGGCGACATCGGGGTGGCCGGGCTGGCCGGGGTGGCCCATCTCGGCGGCAAGGTCGTTGGGGCCGATGAGCCAGGCGTCGATGCCCTGCAGGGCGGCAAGGTCGGGAAGGGCCGCAGCGGCCTCGGTCGTCTCGATCTGCGGGATGGCCAGCGCATCGGCGCGGTGCAGGGCGATGACGTCGAGAAGCCTGCGCACCTGCGCCGCGTCGCGGACCTGCGGCAGCACCAGACCGCCCGCGCCCGCGTCGAGGTAACGGGTCAGGATCGCGGGATCGCCGCCTTCGCTGCGCACCACGGGCAGAAGACCGGCGGCGCGGGCGGCCGAGGCCATGACACAGGCCTGGTCGATCGAGACGGGCGCGCGTTCGCAATCTATGAAGAGGATGTCCGCCACGCCCGCCGGCAGGCGCGCGGGCAGCGACGGCGCATAGCCGCCGGGATCGAGCATCACCAGCGGCGCGCCGGCGCCCAGCCTGTCGCGGATCGCGCCGATCACGCGGTTGCGGGCCCGGACAGATCCAGCGCGAGGATCTCGTCGGTGGTCAGGGTCCAGCCAAAGGCGGCGCGGATGCACAAAAGCCCGGCCTCGTGCGCCTCTGGCCCGTCCATCGTGTCGACGCAGTCGGTGGCCACGATCACGGCGAAGTCGCGGACGTTGGCCGCCGTGGTGGTGGCGAGCACGCAGGAGTTGGTGTTCACGCCCGTCAGGATCAGGGTGTTGATGCCATGGGCGCGCAGGTGAAACTCCAGGTCCGTGGCGAGAAAGCAGTCATACCGCTTCTTGGTGTCCACGATCCGGTCGGCGGGGTCGTGCAGCGCGGGCATGATGGTGCAGCCCGGCATGCCATCGAGGTTGTGGCGCAGGACGTTCTTGCGGGTGGCGTTCGGGTCCTCTGCCCTTGTGCGCCAGAACGGGTTCACGCGGATCTCCTCGGCGTCGCGGTAGCGGGTGACGATGTGGATGACGGGGATGCCGCGCGCGCGGGCGGCATCCATCAGGCGCTTGTTGGCGGCCACGACGCGGTCGGCCACCTCGGCGGCCACGGGCATGGTGGCCACCGACGGGTCGAGATGGCCGCGGTGGCAGTCGATGGCCACGATGGCCGCGCGGGGGGTGTCGACACCGAGGTTCATGGCAGCTTTCCCTTCGCGGTTCAGATCAGCGGTGCCCAGCCGGTGCGCAGGAGCGCCCGCTGGTCGATGCCGAAGATGTCGGCCAGCCAGTCGGCCAGCAGTTCCTGCCCCATGGTCGGGTTGTCGTGCTGGCAGTGCTCGGCCCCGGTTTCCTCTGGCGAGACGATGCGCAGGGTGGCGTCGACGCCCTTGGACACGGCGTAGTCGTAGGTCTGGCGCGCGGCGGCGACCGTCAGCACGTCATGCCCGCCGTGCAGCACGAGGAAGGGGCATTTCATGTGGTCGAGGTGGCCTTCGAGAGAGAAGGGCCGCGATTTTTCCAGCGCGTCGGCCATGTTCTTGCCGCCCATCACCCAGGTGATGTGCATGGCCAGGCCGAAACTTTCGTCCTTGTCGCCCCACATCTCGTGCACCGACCAGATCGCGCCATGGGCGATGCAGGCGGCAAGGCGCGGCTCGTAGCAGCCGGCACGGGCGGCATAGTAGCCGCCCATGGACGAGCCGCAGCAGGCGATGCGGTCGGGGTCCACGTCGTCGCGGGTGAGAAGCCAGTCGATGCAGGCGCCCACCGGCACCTCGGTGTCGGCGCGGGCGGTCAGCCCGTGGCGGCGCAGCGTGCCCCCCTGCCCCGGCAGGTCCACCATCAGGACCGAGATGCCGCGCTGAAGCGCGCCATGGGCCTGCATGAACCACATCTCGTCCTTGATCGAGTCGAGCCCGCCGAAGCAGATCAGCACCGGCATGCGGTCGCCCGGGAAGGGCGCGCGGACGAAATAGCCGCAGATCGGCTTGCCGTCCTCGTAGGGGATGTCCACGACCTCTCCGGGCGGGTTGAGGTATTGCAGGAACTTGTGGCTGCAGGCCTCCATCGCCTCGAAGGTGGGCAGGCGGCGGGGATGGTCGGGGGCCAGGTAGAATTCGGCCTGGCGGTAGTAGTCGGCGGCGCGCAGGAAGCAGTTCATCGCGGTACGGACATGGCCGTTTTCCTCGGCCTCCAGCCCGCGCTTCCAGTTGCGGTCGGCGATGTGGCGCCATTCCTTTTCCCAGCTGTCGTAGTCGCCGGGGATCATGCGGCTGGCGGCCTGGAAGACCTCGGACACGGCGCCGCCGCCTTCCTGGGTTTCGCCGAGACCCCGGCGGAACTGGTAGGTGAACCACGGATGTTCCGGCCAATGGTGCCAGCCCATCGGTTCGTAGTGCGGGGACAGGTCGCCGGTGACGATGTCGATGGCGTTCTCGGGGACGTCGCTGGTCATCTGGGTCGCTCCTTTGGCGTCAGGGGCAGGAAGGGGGGCGGCGGGTGTGCCAGCCGGTGCGGCGCTGGTAGGCGTCGGCGATGTTCAGGATCGTGGCCTCGTCCCAGGGGCGGCCTACGAGCTGGAAGGCGATGGGCAGGCCCGCCGCGTCCTGGCCGCAAGGCGCCACCAGTGCGGGCAGGCCGAGGTAGTTGATGCCGCGCGTGGTGTGGGTCACGGCGCCGATCACGGCGGCGATGTCGGCGGGCGGGGCCTGGGTGGTCTCGGCGATGGTCGGCACCTCGCGGCTGATCGCGGGGATCAGCACGGCATCGGCGTCGGCCATGGCGGCGGCGAGCCATGCGGCGCGCTGGGGGGCGCGCAGGCGCAGCGCATCGGCATAGTCGGTCGCGGCGTAGAAGAGCCCCGGTTCCAGCCGGTCGCGCACCTGCCGGCCGACCTTGTCGCCCGCGTCGACGAAGGCGCGGCGCAGCTGGGTCGCGGCCTCGACTGCCAGGGTGACATGGGCCAGCGCGTTGATCGTGGCCATGTCGGGGCATGCGGTGTCGACGAGCGTGGCGCCGGCCGCGGCAAGCTCGGCCGCGGCGGTGTCGAGCGCGGCGCGCACGGTGGGCGTCAGGGCGGCGTCGTAATAGCCGCCGGGACGGGCGACGCGGAGGCCGGTCAAGTCGCCCGTCAGCGCCGGGCGCTGCCAGCCGGGGCGCGCGGCGGTGGTGTCGTGGGGGTCGTGGCCCGCCAGAAGCTCCAGCGCGATGGCGCAGTCGCGGGCACTGTGCGCCAGCGGGCCCACGTGATCGAGGCTCCACGACAGGGGCCAGGCGCCGGCGCGGCTGACCCGGCCATAGGTGGGCTTGAGCCCGGTCAGCCCGCACATGGCGGCGGGGTGGCGGATCGACCCGCCGGTGTCGGTGCCGAGCGCCAGCGGCACATAGCCCGCCGCGACGGCCACGGCAGAGCCCGAGGACGATCCGCCGGGCACATGCGCGGGGTTCCAGGGGTTGGCGGGGTGCGATTCGTGGGTGTTGAAGCCCGTGGGGCTCATCGCCAGTTCGGCCATGGCAAGGCGGCCGATGTCGATCCCGCCCGCCGCGTCGAGGCGTTCCACCACGGTGGCGGTGACCTGGGGCACGTGACCGGGCCGCAGGGGAGAGCCGCAAAGGGCGGAGAAACCGGCGCGGTAGAACAGGTCCTTGCGGGC
>JAUIIC010000237.1 GCA_030431935.1 Alphaproteobacteria bacterium
GATGTCCGGGGCCTGCCGGGTGACGATCTTGCGGTCGGGATAGGCGGCCTTCAGCACCTGCCCGAGGTCCACGAACCATTGGAACCGGTCGGCGGCGAGATAGCGCTGGCCGGCGGTCTCTGGCCTTTCCAGCGCGCGGGTGTGCATCGTCGCCACGTCGCGCACGTCGACCACCGGGAAGCCCATGCGCGGCAGCATCGGGTCGCGGGCGCGCAGGATGCGCTGGATCACGCCGACCGATGTGCCGTGCCGGCGGTCGAGCGGGGCGCCAAGCACCAGCCCCGGGTTGATCGTGGTCAGCGCCATGTCCGGGGCCTCCTGGTCGACAAAGTCCCAGGCCGCGCGTTCCGCCAGCGTCTTGGAGCGGGCATAGGCTGTCATTCCCGGCACGTCCGGGTCGGTCCAGCAGGTCTCGTCGAAGGCAGACATTCCCCGCGGCAGAGGACTTTGGATCACCGCCACCGTGGACGAGGTCATGACCACGCGCCCGATGTTCGCCGCACGGGCCGCGGCCAGCGCGCGGCGCGCGCCGTCGACGGCCGGGCGGATCAGCTCTTGCGGGTCCTTGGGCTGGGTCATCGGAAACGGCGAGGCCGTGTGCACCAGCGCATCCGCGCCGGCCAGGGCGCTGTCCCAGCCCTCGTCCCGGTCGAGGTCGAGCATGGCGAAGCGCAGCCGTGCCTCGGCGTCCTCGGGGTCGGACAGGTGCGGGCGCAGGGCGTCGCGCACCTCGCGTTCACCGCCCGACCGGCGGACGGAGCCTATGACGCTGTGCCCCGCGTCCAGCAGGTCGCGGATGATGTGTTTCGCGATATAGCCGGTCGCTCCGGTGACAAAGACGGTCTGACCCACGGCAGGCTCCTCAAGACTGAACTGATTGGTTCAGATAGGGCAGTCTGCCGTGGTTCAATACCCCTGCACGCGCAAACCCTACCCGAGCAGGCGGCGCGCGATCACCTGCGCCTGGATCTCGGCGGCGCCTTCAAAGATGTTCAGGATGCGCGCGTCGCACAGGATGCGGCTGATCGCGTATTCCAGGGCAAAGCCGTTGCCGCCGTGGATCTGCAACCCGTTGTCCGCCGCCGCCCAGGCCACGCGGGCGCCCAGGAGCTTGGCCATCCCGGCTTCGAGATCGCAGCGCCGGTCCTCGTCCTTTTCACGGGCCGAGAAATAGGTCAGCTGGCGGGCCACCATGATTTCCACCGCCATCATCGCCAGCTTGCCGGCCACGCGCGGGAAGGCGATCAGCGGCTTGCCGAACTGCTTGCGGTCCTCGGCATACTGCATCGACACCTCCAGCGCCGATTGCGCCACGCCGATGGCGCGGGCGGCGGTCTGGATGCGGGCGGATTCGAAGGTCTGCATCAGCTGTTTGAAGCCCTGGCCTTCCTGCCCGCCCAGAAGGTTCTCGCCCTTCACGCGGAAGCCGTCGAAGCCGATCTCGTATTCCTTCATGCCGCGATAGCCCAGCACCTCGATCTCGCCGCCGGACATGCCTGGGGTCGGGAAGGGGTTTTCATCGGTGCCCGGCGTCTTTTCGGCCAGGAACATCGACAGGCCCCGGTAGTCGGTCGTCTCGGGGTCGGTGCGGGCCAGAAGCGTCATCACATGGGTGCGCGCGGCGTGGGTGATCCAGGTCTTGTTGCCCGTCACCACGTAGTCGTCGCCGTCCTTCACCGCGCGCGTGCGCAGGGCGCCCAGGTCGGACCCGGTGTTGGGTTCGGTGAAGACCGCCGTGGGCAGGATCTCTCCGCTGGACAGCCCCGGAAGCCATTTCTGCTTCTGCTCTTCGGTGCCGCCGCACAGGATCAGTTCCGCCGCGATCTCGGACCGGGTGCCAAGGCTGCCGACGCCGATATAGCCGCGCGACAGCTCTTCCGAGACCACGACCATCGACGCCTTGGACAGGCCGAAGCCGCCGTATTCCTCGGGGATGGTCAGGCCGAAGACGCCCATTTCGGCCAGCTCACCGATGATCTCCATCGGGATCAGCTCGTCCTTGAGGTGCCAGTCATGCGCATGCGGCACCACCTTGTCGTCGGCGAACCGGCGGAACTGCTCGCGGATCATCTCCAGCTCGTCGTCGAGCCCGGTGGCGCCCACCGTGGCGCGCCCGTGGTTCTGGCGCATCAACTCGACCAGCCGCGCCCGCGCGGCCTGGGTGTTGCCGGACTGGGTCAGCGTCATCACCTCGGGCTCCATCAGGGCACGCATGTCCTCCTGCGTCATGCCAAGATCCTGCAGGCGCAGGATCTCGCCCTGGCTCATCGGGATGCCGCCATAGATCTGCCAGAGGTATTCGCCGAACGCGATCTGGTGGATCAGCGCCTCGATCTCGCCAAAGGTGCCCTCTGCCGTCAGCCGTTCGGCCCAGCCCTGCATCTGGCGCAGCGCCTCGACATAGGTGGCCAGCCAGGCCAGCCCGTGCGCGGCGGTCTGATGCACCTCGATCAGCGCGCCGGACACGCGGCCGCCCTCGGATACCAACCCGCGCACCGTTTCGGTGGCGCGCGCAAGGATCGTCTCTGCCGGGGCGATCGCCCCACGGGTCAGATCCAGAAGCTCTGGCAGGAGAACGGTCGGCAACGGCATGTCCTGTCCGTCATGGGGCATGATTGGGCTCCTTTCTCGGGTTACCGGTGGCCTAGGGCGTTTGCACCTGCAGCGCAACTAAAATTCGTTCAGGCGCTGTCAAGTGAACGAAAATGTCTCACCCGATTTTTCCGGCGCCTGGCCGGGCGGCCCGAAAAGAACGGGGCCGGCGCGATGGCCGGCCCCCGAACCCGTGGTGTCAGCGCCGTTCAGCCAAGGGCGGCGGCGCGCACGTCCTCGTCGATATGGGCGGTGTATTGCGCGAAATTCGCCGCGAACATCTCGACCAGCTTCTTCGCCTGCGTGTCGTAGGCGGCGTGGTCGTTCCACGTGCGGCGCGGGTCCAGAAGGATGGCGGCCACGCCCGGAACCGACACCGGCACGTCGAAGCCGAAGTTGGCGTCCTTGCGGAACTCTGCCTCGGCCAGCGAGCCGTCCAGCGCCGCGCTGAGCAGCGCGCGGGTGGCCCGGATCGGCATGCGCGAGCCTTCGCCATATGCGCCGCCGGTCCAGCCGGTGTTCACCAGCCAGCAGGTCGCGCCGTGCTTGGCGATCTTCTCGCGCAGAAGGTTGCCGTAAACCTCGGGGCGGCGCGGCATGAAGGGCGCGCCGAAGCAGGTCGAGAAGGTGGGTTCCGGCTCGGTCACGCCGCGTTCGGTGCCAGCCACCTTAGAGGTGAAGCCCGACAGGAAGTGATACATCGCCTGCGCGGGCGTCAGCCGCGCGATCGGGGGCAGCACGCCGAAGGCATCGCAGGTCAGCATGATGATGTTCTTCGGATGCCCGCCTAACGCCGTGTCCGAGGCGTTCGAGATATAGTCCAGCGGGTAGGCGCAGCGCATGTTGGCCGTCAGGCTGTCATCCTCGAAATCCAGCGCCAGCGTATCCTCGTCGTAGACCATGTTCTCGATCACGGTCGCGAACTTCTGGGTCGTGGCATAGATCTCGGGTTCAGCCTCGGCCGACAGGCTGATGGTCTTGGCATAGCAGCCGCCCTCGAAGTTGAAGGTGCCGCGTTCGGACCAGCCGTGTTCGTCGTCACCGATCAGAACGCGGCCCGGGTCGGCGGACAGCGTCGTCTTGCCGGTGCCCGACAGGCCGAAGAACACCGCCGTGTCCACCGGGTTGCCCGGCGCGTGGTTGGCCGAGCAGTGCATCGGCATCACGCCCTTTTCCGGCAGCAGGTAGTTCAGAAGCGTGAACACCGACTTCTTGTTCTCGCCGGCATAGGCGCTGCCGCCGATCAGGATTTTCTTCTTGTCGAAGTTCAGCGCGATCACCGTTTCGGACCGGCAGCCGTGCCGCGCGGGATCGGCCTTGAAGCTGGGGCAGTTCACGATGGTGAAATCGGGGGTGAAGCGGTCCAGTTCGTCGCGGGCGGGGCGGCGCAGAAGGTGGCGGATGAAGAGCGCGTGCCAGGCCAGTTCGGTGACCACCCGCACGTCGAGGCGGTGCGCCGGATCGGCGCCCGCGTACAGGTCCTGCACGAAATATTCGCGGCCTTCCATATGCGCGCGCATGTCGGCTTCGAGCACGTCGAAATGCTCGGGCGCCATGGGGGCGTTGTTCTCCCACCAGATGTGCGGTTCGACCGAGGGCGTGCGCACGACGAACTTGTCCTTGGGAGAGCGGCCGGTGTGCTTGCCGGTGCTCACCAGGATGGTTCCGCCCTGGCCCAGCCTGCTTTCGCCGCGGGTCAGTGACGCCTCGACCAGCGCGGGCTCGATCAGGTTGTAATGGACAGTGCCAAGCCCCGAGAACCCCTGATCCTCCAGGCGCTGCGCCTGGTTCACGCGTCCGATGCTCATGATCGCTACTCCCGCCGGTCGTGCCGGCCCATGCTGTTTTGCCATGCCTGCACCCGCCGTGGCGGGACGCGCGATGCTGCGCGCAAGGCGATATAACATGCCGTTTTCAGAGAGGAACAGGTCGCAAGCGCACAGTTAGCGCAACCAGATCGAAGTTAGCGCAACCGCCGGTGAAAGGTGGCCGGGGGTGAGGCAAATTAGCCATTGATTGGGAAATTTCGGGTCTGATGCAGGGCGATCACGCCCCTGATTCGCAGTTAGCAGTTGATTCCAAACGGCGGAATGGGGAGTATGCGCCAAAAAGCAGGCAACAATAAGAGCAGTAAGAGGAACCCTCACCATGTCGAGGATTGCGTTGGTTGACGACGACAGGAATATCCTGACGTCGGTGTCTATGACTCTTGAGGCCGAAGGTTTCGAGGTTGAAACCTACAATGACGGCCAGTCGGCCATGGACGCCTTCAACAAGCGGCTGCCGGAGCTGGCAGTGCTTGATATCAAGATGCCGCGAATGGACGGCATGGACCTGTTGCAGCGCCTCCGCCAGAAGACGACGATGCCGGTGATTTTCCTCACCTCGAAGGATGACGAGATCGACGAGGTGCTTGGGCTGCGGATGGGCGCCGACGACTATGTGCGCAAGCCTTTCTCTCAGCGTCTGCTCGTCGAGCGAATCCGGGCGCTTCTGCGCAGGCAGGAAGCCATCGCCACCGGCGAGGTCGGCGATACAGAGGCGTCCAAGGTCATGGTCCGTGGCCAGTTGTCGATGGATCCGCTGCGCCACGCCGTCACCTGGAAGGGGCAGGACGTGTCGCTGACCGTCACCGAATTCCTGCTGTTGCAGGCCCTCGCCCAGCGGCCCGGCTTCGTGAAGAGCCGCGATCAGCTGATGGACGTGGCTTATGACGACCAGGTCTACGTCGATGACCGCACCATCGACAGCCACATCAAGCGCCTGCGCAAGAAGATGCGCTCGGTCGATCCCGAGTTCTCGGCGATCGAAACGCTCTACGGCATCGGCTATCGCTACAACGAAGAGTGATGTCGGCCGCCGCGGACATACCCGGAAGCTCCAGCCGCGACAGGACCGAGGGTGAGCTTGTGCTCGGCGACGACTGGGTCGCAGAGCCCGGTCGCATGGACACGGCGGCGCAGGCCCGGCGGCAACGCCGGGTCTTTGCCATGAACGGCTCGCCGCTGGCGCGCAAGATCATCATGTTCAATCTCCTGGCGCTCGTCGTGCTGGTGGCGGGTGTCCTGGCTCTAAGCCCCGCGCGCGACAGCCTGCTGGTGCAGCGAGAGCGTGGCCTCGTTAACGAGGCGCGCCTGATCGCGGATGTGTTCGAGGCGCGCTTGCCGCAGGGCGCCCCCGTCAGCCTTGCCGGATCAGACGGGATCGACGTGGCCGCCACGCTGGACGGCATCGACCTGCCGCCGGGGGTGATCGCCCATGTCTTCGACAGCGCGGGGGCCCAGGTCGCCAGCACCGAGGGCCAGGCGCCGCGTCCCCTGGCCCCTGTCGTGGGCATGTCCGACCCAGAAGATTCCACCGTCATCACCGATTTCCTGACCGGGGCGTGGTCGATTCTGGACGGTGTTCTTGCCCCTGACGGCGACGATGCCGAGGGCGCCGTTGCCTCACCCGCAAAGCAGCTTGTGGACCAGGCGCTCGGTGGCAACACCGCTGTAAGGCTTGTCAAGACACCCGCGGGCAGCGCCGTATTCGGCGTCGCAACTCCAATCCTTCAGGGCGATACGCCGGTGGGCGCGATCGCGCTGGCTACTGCCGACGGCGAAATCGACGCACTCGTCCGTGCCGAGCGCGAGCAGGTGCTGCAGATGTTCGTCATCGCGCTGCTGGTGTCGATCGGCCTTTCGCTGGTGCTGGCGTCCACGATCGCCAACCCGTTGTCCGACCTTGCCGCCGCCGCCGAGATCGGGCGTGACCGCAACCGCCGCCGCCCCAATCCCGGCCGTGTCCGCATCCCCGACCTCAGCGCGCGCCCCGACGAGATCGGCCGCCTGTCGGGCGCGCTGCGCGGCATGGTCGCCGCGCTTTACGACCGGATCGA
>JAUIIC010000238.1 GCA_030431935.1 Alphaproteobacteria bacterium
GGCCGAGGCCAGCCGCGTGTCGCCCGACTGGCACGGCTGGCTGCACCACACCTGGAAGGAACCGCCGTCCAAGGCCGCGCTTCCGCGCAAGGCCTGGGAAAAGCCTCACCAGGAGAACCTGACGGGCTCGCCGCTTGCCTATGCGCCGCCGGGGTCGATTCGCCGGCCCATGCCGGTCGTGCGCAAGGATTACGAGGCGTGGCAGCCGGAATAGGCGTGCGATGACCAACCACACCGCAGAAACGCTTGTCGGCGCGATCGTCCTGGCCATCGCTGCGGGGTTCCTCTTTCTCGCGGCGCAGATGACGGGAACCGGCGCGGATCGCGACGGCGTGTCACTCTATTCCGCGTCGTTCCAGTCGGTCGAGGGCGTGTCGGTCGGCACCGATGTGCGGCTGGGCGGCGTCAAGGTCGGCACGGTCACCGGGCTTGAACTGGATGCCGCCACCTTCCGCGCCATGGCGACCTTCACCGTGACCGATACCCTGCGCCTGCCAGAGGACAGCGCCGTCCTGATCTCGTCCGAGGGGCTGCTGGGGGGTAATTTCGTCGAGATCCTGCCGGGCGGTTCGCCCTTCGACCTCGAACCGGGGGCCGAGATCATCGACACCCAAAGCTCCGTCAGCCTGATAAACCTGCTGCTGAAGTTCGTGTCCGGCGGTGACGGGGCCGCGGCGGCGGAATGATCCTGCGGGTCGCCCTGTGGCTTGGGCTGTGTGCCCTTGTCCTTCCCCAGACGGCCACCTCCCAGGGCAGCAACGATATCTTCATCGTGCCCCTCGAAGACGCCAACGATGGCCAGTCGAATGCGCCCGGCACCGGAGAGATCGTGTCCGAGGACCGGCGCATCGAGGCCGAGGCGGCGACGGGCGGCGTGGTGCGGGCGCTGGACAAGGTGTCGGGGGAAACCCGCGACCTGACCATAGAGACCGGCGCCAGCGCACGGTTCGGCCGGATGGAGGTGAACCTCGGTGAGTGCCGCTATCCCGCCGACAACCCCGATGGCGATGCCTTCGCCTACCTGGTCGTGCGCGTGGATGGAACGGACGGCGCCGTCTTTGCCGGGTGGATGATCGCGTCGAGCCCGGCACTGAACGCGCTCGACAACGCGCGCTACGATGTCTGGGTGTTGCGCTGTATCACGTCCTGAGGGTCGGGAAACGGATCCGGCCCGTTGAAGTCCGCAACGAGTCCCAGCGCCACGCCCAGCCGTTCCATGTAGCGTGACCGGGGCAGTTCGACCGCGCCCAGCGATGCCAGATGCGGCGTGATGAACTGGGTGTCGAACAGGACGAACCCCGCCCGGTTCAACAGGTCGACCAGATAGGCCAGCGCGATCTTCGAGCCGTCGGTGCGGTGCGAGAACATGCTTTCTCCGAAAAAGGCCCCGCCCAGCGACACGCCGAAAACGCCGCCTGCCAGCGCCCCGTCCTGCCAGACCTCCAGCGAATGCGCCGCGCCGCGTGCATGCAGCGCGTGGTAGAGCCGTTCGAGCCCCGGGTTGATCCAGGTCTCGTCGCGCGCAGCGCAGGCGGCCACCACCTGGGCGAAGGCGTGGTCCGCCGTCACGGTGAACCCCCCGCGCAAGAGCCGCCGTCGCAGCGACCGCGAGATCCGGAAGCCGTCCAGCGGAAACACCCCGCGCATCCGGGGATTGACCCAGAAAAGCTCTACCGCGTCGCGGGATTCGGCCATCGGAAAGACCCCGGCCGCATAGGCCTGCAACAGCATCTCGGGCGTCAGGTCGGCCGGGTCGGTCACGATGCCCGCCGCGCCGGTCTCAAGAGACGTTGCGGGCCAGCCACTCTTCGAGCCAGTGGATGCTGTAGTCGCCCGACTGGATGTCCGGCTCTTCCAGCAGCATCCGGAAGAGCGGTACGGTGGTGTCCACCCCGTCCACGATAAGTTCTCCCAGGGCACGCTTCAGCCGGGCCAGCGCCTCTGGCCGGTCGCGGCCCTGCACGATCAGCTTGCCGATCAGGCTGTCGTAGTAGGGCGGAATGCGGTAGCCGTCGTAAAGCGCCGAGTCCATGCGCACGCCCAGCCCGCCGGGGGCATGGTATTGCGTGATCCGCCCCGGCGAGGGCGAGAAGCCCGGCAGTTTCTCGGCATTGATCCGGACCTCGATGGCGTGGCCGTTGACTGCCAGGTCCTCCTGGCGGAACTCCATCGGTTCGCCCGCCGCGACGCGGATCTGCTCTCGCACCAGGTCCACGCCAAAGACGGCCTCGGTCACGGGATGTTCCACCTGCAGGCGGGTGTTCATCTCGATGAAGAAGAACTCGCCGTCCTCGTAGAGGAACTCGATGGTGCCCGCGCCCGAGTAGCCGATGCGCGCCACCGCGTCGGCGCAGGTCTTGCCGATGCGCGCGCGCGTGTCGGCGTCGATGACCGGGCCGGGGGCCTCCTCGAACACCTTCTGGTGACGGCGCTGCAGCGAACAGTCCCGCTCGCCCAGATGCACCGCGCGGCCCTTGCCGTCGCCGAACACCTGTATCTCGATGTGGCGCGGCCGGCCGAGGTACTTCTCGATATAGACCTCGTCGTTGCCGAAGGCGGCCTTGGCCTCGGACCGGGCGGTGCGGAAGGCGTGTTCCAGTTCCGCCGGGGAGCGCGCCAGCTTCATGCCGCGACCGCCGCCGCCTGCCGTCGCCTTGATGATGACCGGAAAGCCGATCTCGGCGGCCACCTTCTCGGCGGTGGCCACGTCCGGCACGCCACCGTCGGACCCCGGCACGCAGGGCACGCCGAGCGCCTTCATCGTGTCCTTGGCGGTGATCTTGTCGCCCATGATGCGGATGTGTTCCGCGGTGGGGCCGATGAAGGTGATGCCGTGATCCTCGACCACCTGAACGAAATTGGCGTTCTCGGACAGGAAGCCATAGCCGGGATGGATCGCCTGCGCGCCCGTGATCTCGCAGGCCGAGATGATGGCGGGCACGGAAAGGTAGCTGTTCGTCGAGGGCGCGGGGCCGATGCACACCGCCTCGTCGGCCATGCGCACGTGCATCGCGTCGGCGTCGGCGGTGGAGTGCACCGCGACAGAGGCAATGCCCATCTCGCGGCAGGCACGGATCACCCGAAGCGCGATCTCGCCGCGGTTGGCGATCAGGATCTTGTCGAACATGACCCCGCCTTACTCGATCACCATCAGCGGCGCGCCGAACTCGACGGGCGATCCGTCGTCGACCAGCAGCCGCTTGACCGTGCCGGAATGCGGCGCGGGGATGTGGTTCATGGTCTTCATCGCCTCGATGATGAGAACCGTCTGACCCTCTTCCACCTTGTCGCCCAGCTTGACGAAGGGGGCGCTGCCCGGTTCGGGCTGCAGGTAGACGGTGCCAACCATGGGCGAGGTCACGGCGCCGGGGTGGCTGGCGGGGTCCGCCGCCGGTTCGGCCGCCGCCGGTGCGGCAGCGGTGGGCGCGGCCGGCGCGGCGGGCATCGCGGGCATCTGCGGCGCAGGCGCCACCATGACCGGCGCACTGCGGCTCACGCGGACCGACAGGCGGCTGTCCTTGCCGGTCTCGCGGTCCACTTCGAGTTCCGTCAGGTCGTTCTCGCGCAGAAGCTCTGCCAGAGCCCGGATGAACGCAACGTCCGCTTCGCTGTTCTTGTCTGTCATGCAACCCTCGGCTGGTCCGATGGCCCGTCTCTGGCGCGGGCCTTTCGCCAAACTCGGATGCTTATAGGCCAGTGTGACCGGGCTGAAAAGCGCAAGCGCACCAGATTCCGCTATCCGCCTCCCATCTTTGCAAGATGCATGCCCGAAAGGCGGACTGCAAAAAATTTACCATTTGATAAAATTAGGGCCTGTGGCAGAGTGCGGCCAAGGATCCATGATGGAGAGCTTTGCATGGCCAACAGCCCGATGACCCCCGGTGTCGCCTCCGGGCGCCTGCCTGCCGACAGGCTTGCGCAGAATTTCTCGGACGTGCATCCGCCGCTCGACGGGCACGAGGCCGCGGTGGCCGCGGACCGGTGCTATTTCTGCCATGACGCGCCCTGCATCACGGCCTGTCCCACCTCGATCGACATCCCGCTCTTCATCCGCCAGATCGCCACGGGCACGCCCGAGGCCGCGGCGCGCACGATCCTCAACCAGAACATACTCGGCGGGATGTGCGCGCGGGTCTGCCCCACGGAGACGCTTTGCGAAGAGGCCTGCGTGCGAGAGGCGGCAGAGGGCAAGCCCGTGGAGATCGGGCGCCTGCAACGCTTTGCCACCGATACGCTGATGGCCGCGGGCAGCCATCCCTTCACCCGCGCCGCGCCCACGGGCAAGCGGGTCGCCGTGGTGGGGGCGGGCCCCGCGGGGCTGGCCTGCGCGCATCGCCTTGCCATGAAGGGGCATGACGTCGTGATCTTCGATGCACGCCCCAAGCCCGGCGGGCTGAACGAATACGGCATCGCCAGCTATAAGACCGTGGGCGGCTTCGCCCAGGCCGAGGTGGACTGGCTGATGCAGATCGGTGGCATCGAGATGCGCAACGGGCAGGCGCTTGGCCAGGGCCTGACGCTCGACGCCCTGCGCGACGAGTACGACGCGGTCTTCCTCGGCATCGGGCTTGCCGGGGTCAACGCACTGCGCACCGAGGGCGAGGCGCTTGGCAATGTTTCCGACGCGGTCGAGTTCATCGCGACGTTGCGGCAATCCGACGACCTGTCCTCCCTGCCGGTCGGCCGCAACGTCGTGGTGATCGGGGGTGGTATGACGGCCGTGGACGCGGCGGTGCAATCGCGGCTTCTCGGCGCCGAGACCGTCAGCATCGTCTACCGCCGCGGGCGCGAGCGCATGTCGGCCTCTGTCTACGAACAGGACCTTGCGGCGCAGAACGGTGTGCGCATTATCCACAACGCCCAGCCGGTCCGCGTCATCGGCAACGGCGCCGCACAGGAGGTCGAGTTCGAGTATACCGCCGAGGGTCCGGACGGGCTGGCCGGCACCGGCGAGACCTTCAGGTTGCCCGCCGACCAGGTGTTGAAGGCCATCGGCCAGACCCTGCAGGGCGCGCCCGAGGCGCTGGCGCTCGACGGCGGCAAGATCGCGGTGACGGGGGCGGGGCGCACCAGCCTCGACGGCGTCTGGGCGGGCGGCGACTGTGCCACCGGCGGCGACGACCTGACGGTGACGGCGGTGGCCGAGGGCCGGGACGCGGCGGAGGATATCCATGCAACGCTTTTGGCTTAGCGCGCTGGCGCTGGCAGTGGCGCTTCCCGTCGCCTGTCCGGCAGAGGCGGCTACGCATCGCGAGACCGACCTGTACGAGCGCAAGCGCGTGGAGCCCCGCGAATTGATCGTGCGGACGCTGGGCTGCAAGTCCGGCGACCTGACGGGCGGCGGCTACATGATCTCGGGCCAGCCCGAGGACCGCATCCTCTACAACGTGACCGCGAGTTTCCCGCTGGCCGACGGGCGCTGGCGGGTCGATCTTCGCAATGTCAGCGGCGAACGCCAGCCCCTGACCTTGCGTGTCTATGTCCTCTGCACCGACTGAAACAGGAGGCTGAGATGGCCGATCTGACGTCCGAATTCGTGGGGATCAAGTCCCCCAACCCGTTCTGGCTGGCCTCGGCGCCGCCCACGGACAAGGAATACAACGTCCGCCGCGCCTTCGAGGCCGGCTGGGGCGGCGTGGTCTGGAAGACGCTGGGCGAGGACGGCCCGCCCATCGTCAACGTCAACGGGCCGCGCTATGGCGCCGTCTGGGGCGCCGACCGGCGGCTTCTGGGGCTCAACAACATCGAGCTCATCACTGACCGCCCGCTCGAGGTGAACCTGCAGGAGATCAAGTCGGTCAAGCGCGACTATCCCGACCGGGCCGTGGTGGTCTCGCTGATGGTGCCCTGCGTCGAAGAAGCATGGAAGGCGATCCTGCCCCGTGTCGAGGAAACCGGCGCGGACGGCATCGAGCTCAACTTCGGCTGCCCGCACGGCATGTCCGAGCGCGGCATGGGCAGCGCTGTGGGCCAGGTGCCCGAATACATCGAGATGGTGACGCGCTGGTGCAAGGCCAACACGCGGATGCCCGTGATCGTCAAGCTGACCCCAAACATCACCGACATCCGCTATCCCGCCCGCGCGGCGAAGGCCGGAGGCGCGGATGCCGTCAGCCTCATCAACACGGTCAGCTCGATCACCTCGGTCAACCTCGACAGCATGAGCCCCGAGCCGATGATCGACGGCAAGGGCAGCCACGGCGGCTATTGCGGCCCGGCGGTCAAGCCCATCGCGCTGAACATGGTGGCCGAGATCGCCCGCGATCCCGACACCTACGGCCTGCCGATCAGCGGCATCGGCGGTGTGACCACCTGGCGCGACGCGGCAGAGTTCCTGGCGCTGGGGGCGGGCAACGTGCAGGTCTGCACCGCGGCGATGACCTATGGCTTCAAGGTCGTGCAGGAAATGATTTCCGGCCTGTCCCAGTGGA
>JAUIIC010000010.1 GCA_030431935.1 Alphaproteobacteria bacterium
TTGCCGCGCCCGTGGACGCCGTGGCCGGAACGGTGACGGCGAACTGCACCGGGATGCTCAACCTCGACATCTATGAGATCGACACCGAGCGCGACACGCAGGACGTCGCGGGCATCGGCACGTCGGACGTGACGGTATCGGAGGACGAGATCGTGCTGACCGGGGCCTTCGGCAGCTACCGCTTCGACCTGAAGGCCGGCACGCTGT
The DNA here is from genome assembly GCA_030431935.1 of Alphaproteobacteria bacterium. Lineage (GTDB taxonomy): Bacteria > Pseudomonadota > Alphaproteobacteria > Rhodobacterales > Rhodobacteraceae > ASV31. Next base: position 208 of record JAUIIC010000010.1, read on the forward strand.
ATCACAACGACAGCGATACCGGCGTCTATTGCACATACAAGGGGCTTGGCGGCTAGCGCAGCCGCCACGGCACCCGAACACGGCCTGCGCCCGCACCTTTGGTCCGGCGGCGCGCCTGCAAAACGGTCCCCGCCCGAGGCCGGGGCAGGATTCATTGAACCTAGCAATACGTCGCATTGGGGCGTTTCGTCCGTATTCGGTTTGAGACGTGCCCGGCGCTGTCTAGAAATTTCGGTAGGGTCCGCCCTGCGCGAACACGGGATCCGGATATCTGCATTCGGTCCTGCAAGGTCAGCCGCCGGCATGTGCCGGTCGCCTGCCACACGCTGGGCGTGATCACCGAACCGAAGTCATCAGAAGGGCCCGCAAAGGGCCGCTGGGAGGGAATGCATGGCGATCACACTCAACATAAACGGTCGAGACTATTCGATCGACGCCGATCCACAGATGCCGCTTCTCTGGGCCATCCGCGAGAAGGCGGGTCTCATGGGCACCAAGTTCGGCTGCGGCATCGCGCAATGCGGCGCCTGCACCGTCATCGTCGATGGCAACGCGGTGCGGTCCTGCAACACGCCCGTCGCCACCGCCGTCGGCAAGTCCGTGCGCACGATAGAGGGCGTTTCCGAGAACAACGACCATCCCGTCCAGGTGGCCTGGCAGGACCTGACAGTGCCGCAGTGCGGCTACTGCCAGTCCGGTCAGATCATGTCGGCCGTGGCGCTGCTGGAACGCACGCCAGAGCCCTCCGACAACGAGATCGATAAGGCCATGGCCGGCAACATCTGTCGTTGCGGCACCTATCCACGCATCCGCGCAGCCATTCACAAGGCTGCCGAGATGAGCAAGACCTGAGGGGGGCGTCATGAACGAGTTCAACTTCACGAGACGCGGGTTCCTGAAGATCGCCACGACCGTCGCGGGCGGCCTTGCGATCGGCGTTCCGATGCCGAGGATGGCAGAGGCCGGCGGGCACGGCGGCGGTGCAGAGATCAACGCCTGGCTGACGATCGACCCGAACAACATCGTCAGCATCGTGACCCCACAGACCGAAATGGGACAGGGCGCCTTTACCGCCGTTCCCATGATGGTGGCCGAGGAGCTGGATATTCCGTGGGAGAACGTGCGCCACGTGTTCGCCGACGCGAACCGGCACGTCAACAACGACAACCTCTACACCACGACCTCGACCGGCGGCTCGACGACCGTGTCCCGGCGGCATCCCTACATGATGCAGGCCGGTGCCTCGGCGCGCGAGCGCCTGCGCCATGCGGCGGCGGCCCGTTGGGGCGTGCCCGTGGACGAGGTGATGGCCAAGCAGGGGATGCTGACCGCTGGCAGCAACTCGGGCACATATGGCGAGTTCGCAGCCGACGCGGCCATGGTCACGCTCGAGCAGGAGCCCGCGATCAAGGCCTATGGTGACTGGTGGCTTCTGGGCAAGGACGTCAAGCGGCTGGATATTCCGCTGAAGACGAACGGGACTGCCGTCTACGCGATGGACGTCACCCTGCCCGGCATGGTCCATGCGGCCACCGCGTCCTGCCCGGTGCCCGAGGGACGTCTGGTCAGCTACGACTTCGACGCCATCAAGGACATGCCGGGCGTGATTGCCGCGGTGGAGTTGAAGCAGCCCAAGGACGTGGCCGCCTTTACCGACATGCGCAGCGGCGTCGCCGTTGTTGCTGAAAGCTGGTACCAGGCCAAGAACGCCCTGGCCGTCATGCCCGTCGTCTGGGACTACGGGCGCGGCGCCTCGATCAGCTTTGAAAGCCAGACGGCCGAGGCGATGAGCCTTCTTGCCAACCCCGGGACGCTGGTGCTGAACGAGGACGGCAACATCGGCCGGAACCTGGACCGCGGCGTCAACCACGAGGCGGTTCGCGGGATCATCGACGGGGCGGACAAGGTCGTGGAGGGCGAGGTCTATTCGCGCCCGTTCGAGACCCACGCGACCATGCAACCGCCCTGCGCGGTGGTCGATGTGAAGGCCGATCGCGTCGATGTCTGGACCTTCACCCAGGACATCGCACGCTCGCTCAACGAGGTGGCCGACCAGCTGGGACGCGACACCAAGGACGTCTACCTGCACCAGACCTACCTGGGCGGCGGCTTTGGCGGCGGCTACAACATGTATGTCCACCGTCAGGCGGCCGCGATCTCGGCCGAGGTCGGACGTCCGGTCAAGGTGATCTGGAGCCGCGAGGAAGACATCGCGCAGGACGCCCAGCGGCCCCCGGTCTGGGGAACCTACAAGGCGGCGCTTGGCGATGACGGGCTTCCCGTTGCGCTGGTCACGCATTTCGTGGGCGAAGAGAAGATGCCCGCGTTCTCGCAGCGCGGCGTGGCGAACATGCCCTATCTCGTCCCGAACCGGCGGCATGAATACAGCATCGTCCAGAGCCACATCCCGATCGGCTATCACCGTGCGCCCGGCGCCAACTCCAACGGGTTCATCGTCGAGCAGATGGTCGACGAACTGGCCCAGGCGGGGGGCTGGGATCCGCTGGAATGGCGGATCAAGATGACCGAGGGCAACGAACCCTGGCAGCGCGTGCTGCTTGCGATGAAGGAGAAGTCGGGCTGGACCCCGGAACTGGGTCGAGGCGAAGGCATGGGCTGCGCAGTGGTCGAGTCGCATGGCACGATCGCTGGCTGCGTGGCGACGGTTGCGGTCAGCCGCCGGGGCCAGATCTTCGTCGACCGGCTGCAATACTTCATGAACAGCGGTTACACGATCAACCCGCTGAACGCCGTCGAGCAGGCCGAAAGCTCTGCCATCTGGGAGTTGAGCCACGCCTTTTTTGGCGGGCTGGACATCCGGGACGGGCGCATCGTGAACACGAACTTCGACTCGTACACGATGATGAAGATGCCGGACACGCCCCCTGCGATCGAGGTTCACATCGAGAACTCGGAGAACCAGTGGTGGGGTGGCCTGGGCGAGCCCACCGGCCCGCCGACGCCGCCGGCGGTGGCGAACGCGATCTTCTACGCCACGGGCACGCGCATCCGCTCGACGCCTTTTGCCAAGGCGGAACTCTGACACGAAAGTGGGGCCCGAAAGGGCCCCACGTTGCCAAGGCTGGAACGGGCCCCGCGAGGGGCCCTTTTCAATGGGCGGCTTCGGCGGCGGCGGCGGCCTGTGCCTCCAGGTCCGTCCAGGCCGGAAGATCGGTGAACTGCCAGCGCACGAAGGCCGCCACCGCCGCCATGTCCGCCGGCGACAGGGACACCGGCTGCATCTTGCGCGAGGTGGACCCGAGCCCGGGTTCGATGCCGTGCCGGATGGCGTTGAAGAGGTTCGTGGGCTTCGGCGCGTTCACCGAATAGGTGAGCCCCAGCGACACCGGCTGGGTATTCGAGATCCGCTCCTTGTGGCATTTCACGCAGCTGGCCCGGAACACCTCGGCGCCCTTCAGGACATCGGCGGGGGCGCTGTCCGCGATGGCCCCGTCGAAGCCTTCGGGCAGGTCGAGCGCCGCGATTTCTGCCACCACGGCATCGCGGGCGTCCTCGTCCATCGGTGGCGTGATGCGGGCCAGCCAGACGGCGATGGCGAAGACGTCGTCCTCGTCGGCCTCGTAGAGGTGGTCGACCACGGGCGTCATCGGCCCGCCCGCGATGCCGTGAAGCTCGCTCCAGCCGTCGAAGAGGTAGTCGGCGTAGCTGTCCTCGTCCCATCCCGCAGGTGAAATCGAGTGGCTGGCCAGGGGCGGCACCAGCCATCCCTCTGCCTCGCCGCCGGCAAAGGTCCGGTCGGCCATCACCGCGCCAAAGGCATTGCGGGGCGAATGGCAGGCCCCGCAATGTCCCACGGTCTCGGCCAGGTATGCGCCCCGGTTCTCTTCCTCGTCGAACTCCGGGTTTGGGGTCCAGGGTTGCGGATCGTGGAACAGCAGCTTCCATCCCGCCAGCAGCGGGCGGAACGAGAAGGGAAAGGCCAGTTCGTTCGCCTTGCGCTCTGCCGGGATGGGGTCGAGCGTCATCAGGTAGAGGTAAAGTGCCATCAGGTCGTCGTCGGTCATGCCCGCGAAATGGTCATAGGGAAACGCGGGGTAGAGATGCCGGCCCTCGCGGTCGACGCCGTCGCGCATCGCGCGCTCGAACGCGGCATAGGACCAGGTGCCGATGCCGGTGTCCGGGTCGGGGGTGATGTTCGTCGCGTAGATGGTGCCGAAGGGTGTCGGAAGCCCGAACCCGCCGATCATGTCGCGGCTGCCCTCGGGCGTGTGGCAGGCCGAGCAGTCGCCCAGCTTTGCCAGGTTCTCGCCCATCGTCAGCTGTTCGTCGGTGGGCTCTGGCAGGTCGGCCACGGCGATCGGGGCGATCTCTCCGGGAAAGACATCTGCGGCATAGATGCCCGCCGCCGCGACGGCGGCAACGGATACTCCGGTCACGACCAGCCATTTCTTCATCATCATTCCCTTGATCTGGTTGCTGTTCTGCTGCGGCGCCCGGGGACAGGTGTCTTCATCTGCGCACCCCCGGCGTCTCTACCGGAAGACCCTGTCCGCGCAGGACGAGATAGGTTTCAAGCGCGAGGTAGGCTTCGGAACCGTAGCCATGGGGCTCTGCCCGGACGGCCTCCATGCACCAGGTGAACATCCGGTGGCGCGAGCCGACCTCGTCCCAGGTCAGGCGAAAGATCGGAAAGGCGTTGACCTGCCCCTGGCTGATGACATCGCCGCGCAACTTCTCGCCCCAGTGGTCCTGGTGGCAGTTCCTGCATGACAGGTTGAGTTGCCCGCGCCGGGTCTCGAAGATCTCTCGCCCGCGCTCGGCCCATGCCCGTGCGGTCTCGTCCAGGTCGAGCTGCATGGGCATGCCGCGCGACTGGTAGCCCACAAGCGCCGTGAGGGCGAGAAGCTCTTGCGACTCGTAGGGCAGCGGCGCGGCGCCCAGGTGTTCGGCAATCTCCCGGTTGATCCGGAGTTCGAGATTGACCATGCCGCCGCTTTCGGGGTCGGACACGGGATAACGCGCCGCGACGCCGCGCAGGCTTTCGGGGGCGCCGTGGCACGCCCGGCACGCGCGGTCTTGGCCCGACGCGCCGGGCCAATCGGCGTTCCAGAGCGCCAGCCCTTCCTCGACGAGGAAGAAGGCCGGGTTCAGGAAGTCGTCATCCTGAAGCTCGCGCGTCGCGGGTTCCATGAAGGCGTAGCCCGATATCGGCTCATGGGCGGGGGAATCCTGGGCCGGCGCCGGGCATGTCAGGACCAGCCAGCACAGCAGGGACGGGGCGATCCGGCGCAGCATTTCAATCCACCAGCGTCATGACGAAGGCGACCACATCCTCGACATCCTGCGCCGAGTAGATCGTCTGGCCCTCCCATCTTGCACCGACGCGGTAAAGGTCGTTCGTCGCGAAATAGGGCGGCATGATCGTGTCGGGCAGGATGCGGCGGGCGTCCATGATCCGCAGCCGCAGTTCGGCCGCCGTGTAGATGGACCCGACACCATCGAGCGGCGGCCCGAGTTCGCCGTGGTCCCGGTCGGGCAGCGCAGAGATGCTGTGGCAGATCAGGCAGCTGGCCCGGGACGTGTCGCGCACGATCTCGCGTCCGCGGACTGGGTCGCCGGCCTGGTCGGTCAGGGGAGGATGCGTTCCCTCGGCCGATGCGCCCGGCACGACCGAAAGCCATGCCGCACAGACCAGCGAAGCGAACCGGATCGACTTGCCCTTCACCGCGCCGTCCTAGCCAAAGAGCTGACGTGTCAGGGTGTCGTACCAGCTGAGCGCAAAGCCCGCCTCGGCCTGGCGCACGCCGTCATCGGCCGCCATCGGGCTGTTGCCGCCGGCATCGCGGACGGATTTCAGGCGCCCCTCGGCATTCACCCGGTAGACGCCGGCGACGGAGATGCCGTAGTCGGGCGAAAGCAGGCTGTAGCAGGTGTTGAGCAGGACGGCATCGGACACCGGCTCGGCCCCCTTCAGCCAGCTGGCGACCACATGCGCGCAGACAGCGCCCTGGACAGAAGCCGAGAACCCGCTTTTCGGCATGTCGCCGACGATGGCTGCATCACCAAGCACATGCACGCCGGGCGCGGTCTCGGATTCGAACGTCGCCTGGTCGATCTGGCACCAGTCGCCGTCTCCCGCGAGGCCCGAGCGCAGCGCAACCCCTGCGGCGGTCTGCGGCGGGATCACGTTGACCACGTCGCCCCGGAAGGTCTCGAACGCGGCCTCGACCGTCAGCGTGGCGGCGTCGACGTCCTTGACGCCGCCGTTCTCGGCAAAGGGCACATGGGTTATCATGCCGGGATAGAGCCGGTCCCAGCCTTCCATGAACAGGGATTGCTTGGAAAAGCTGTCCTTGCCGTCCACGATGATGATCTTGGCCGTCGGATTGATCCGGCTGAGACGGTGGGCGACAAGGCTGGCCCGTTCGTAGGGACCGGGGGGACAGCGGTAGGGATTGTTGGGAACCGACATCACGAAGGTGCCGCCCGGCGGCATCGCGCCGATCTGGTCGCGCAAGAGCTCTGTCTGGACGCCCGCCTTCCAGGCGTGCGGCATCCGCTGCGCCGCCCCGGCGTCATACCCCGGGATGGCCCCGAAGTTCAGGTCGATCCCCGGAGACACGATCGCGCGGTCAAATCCGATCTCATTGCCGTCCTGCAGCACGACGACCTTGCGCGCGGCGTCGATCTCGGCCGCGACGCCGACACGCACCGAGACGCCCGCCGCCGCAACGGCGTCAAAGCCGAAGGTGATCCGCGACAACGGGATCTCATCCGCGAGGACGAGGTTGGAGAAGGGGCAGGTGGAAAAGCGGTCGGCATCCACGACTAGCGTCACATCGGTATCGGGGGCGATCTCCTTCAGCGTCCGTGCCGCGGCGGTGCCGCCGAACCCGCCGCCGACCACGACGACATGGGCACGGCCCGCGGACAGCGCGGGCGCGGCAAGAAGGCCTGCGGACCCGGCCATCGCAAGTGTCTGGCGTCGTGTCGGGCCGGTCATTGCGCCACGCCTTCGAGTCCCGAGATGTGCCGCGCCAGATCATCCATTTCGGCCGGCGTCAGGGCGGTGATGAAACGATGCATGATGGTGGCCGTTCCGCCCTCTGCCGCAAAGCTGGAAAGAGAGGCCAGAAGCATGTCATGCGGGCGTCCCTGGATCGCTGGGATCGCGTCGTCACCCTGTCCGTCGCCATGGCAGACCGCGCAGGACAGATAGGTCACCTCCGCCGTCGTGGACTGCGCGGCGGCGGCGGCGCCCATGAACAGGAATCCCAGCAATATCAGGTTTTTGAACATCAAATCCCCTGCCCAGACACCCCGTTTGGCCCGATACTCGCACACGCGGTCTTTGGAAGTCCGAATATCCATTATTTGAAAGTGCACTGGCATAGTGGATTACTTTCGGCGGCATTTCCCCCAGAATGCGTCAGACCATGCCGGCAGAGGACCGACGGGAGAGCGCGAAGTGACGGATCGAGGCAATCGGGACCGGCCCGGAAGGAGCGGGATCCCGCGTCGTGCTGTGTGTGCGGGCACCCTTGCGCTTGCCGGCCTTGGCCTGGCGGGCCCCGCCCGTGCGTGGGAAGACGACGTGCGCGCGGCCGTTGCCGAGGACTTCGGCGTGTCCGACGTTCCCGAGGGTGACGTGCTGATCGACATGCCGGACTTTTCGGATTCGGGCAAATCGGTGCCGCTGAGCGTGACGGTTCCCTGCACGATGACCGGGCTGGATTATCCCGAGGTCGTGGCGGTCTATGCCGAACGCAACCCGCGCCCGCGCATCGCCAAGGTCTATTTCAGCACCGATTGCGCCGAGGCGACCTTTTCCACCCGTGTGCGCATCGACGCCTACCAGGACATCACCGTGGTGGTGAAGATGGCCTCTGGCGAGATCTTCAAGGGCGTGCGCAAGGTGGACGTGACCTACGGCGCCTGCGAGGACGCCGTGGCGAACGACCAGTTCCCGCCGGGATGGTCGCCGCGCATCCGCCTTGCGGTGCCCGACAGCGCCACCCCGGGCGAGGCGGTCGAGATCCGCACGATCATAGGGCATCCGATGGAAACAGGGTTCCGCCACAACTCGCAGGGCCTGCTCATCCCGGTGCGCATCGCGGAATGGTTCCGCTGTTACGCCAATGACCGTCAGGTGTTTGCCGCCAAGCTGGAACCGGCGATCTCTGCCAATCCCTATTTCGAGTTCTTCCTCAAGGTGGATGAAACCATGCGGCTGGAGTTCGAGTGGATCGACACGACGTCGGACCGATACACGGGCGAGGCCACGATCGCCGTTGGATAGGCTTCGTGCCTCTGGAGGGAACCAGGGATGTCTTTGCCGGGATCGCCGGACGAGACGCAGCGCAAACGCGGCCCGGTGCCGTGCCGAGCCATGAGCATCAGGGCCCTGATCGCGGCCAGCCTTCTGGGCGCCGCGCCTGTCCCTGTACAGGCCTGGGACCCCGAGGACCTTAGCCGGTTTCGTGCCTCGATCTCTTGCAAGGCGTGTGACCTGTCGCAGGCCAACCTGGTCAGGACCGACCTGCGCGCAGCCGATCTTGCCAGGGCCGACCTGACGGGCGCCAAGCTTTACTACGCCAGCCTGATCGGGGCCAATCTGGCAGGTGCGAACCTGGCCGGGGCCGATCTTCGTGGCGCAAACCTGTTCTACGCCGACCTGTCCGGGGCCCGCCTTGTGGGTGCCGATCTCAGCGGGGCGAACCTTGTCGGCGCCCTGCTGGGTCAAGGCGACCTGACGAATGCCGACCTGAGCGGCGCGAACCTCTTCCGCGCGGATCTGAATGGCGCGCGGATCGTCGCGGGCAACCTGGGCGGCGCGCTTCTTCACGGGGCCGACCTGACGGGCGCGATCCTGACCGAGGCGCGGCTGGACGGGGCTGTTTTCTGCGAAACGACGATGCCGGACGGGGCGGTGTCCGATGCCGGCTGCTGAGGCGATCCTGCGCCGCGTCGGCGCGCTTCTGCGGGGGGCCGGGCCACTTGTGGCCGCGCTATGGGTGATGCTTGCGGCCATGGCCAATGCGCAGTCGGGCGACCCCGAGGCGCCGCCCCTTTTGGAGCGGCTGACGCCAGAGGTGCTGGCGGTGGTCTTTCCGGGCGCATCGCGGGTCGAGATGGTTCAGGACGACGGCCCGGTGTCCGCGGCGGCCTTCCGGGGGGACGAGCTGGCGGGTTATGTCTTCTCGACGCTCGACGTGCTGCGCGCACCCGGCTATTCGAGCACGCCGTTCGATGTCGTCGCGGGCGTCACGCTGGACGGACGGCTTACCGGATCGGTCGTGCTGTTCCACCGCGAGCCCTACCTCATCAACGACCAGCGACGCACGGCGCAACTGGTGATGTTCCTCGGCGGGCTGGAAGGCACCGAGGCGCGGCTGGGTGTCGAGGGGCGCCTGCCGCCCGGGTTCGTCGCCGGCGCCACGATCTCGGCGCGGGCCATGCGCAACGCGGTGCAGGAGGGCGCGCGGATGGTCCTGCGGTTCCGCACCGAAGAGATCGTCGTGACCGAGCCGACCATCGACATGATCAACTTCAGGCCGATGAGCCCGCTGGACCTGGTGGCCGAAGGCGGGCTTGCACGGGCCCGCGTCACCAATGCCGACCTTGCCGCCGCGATGCAGCGCGCGGGCCTTGGCGACCACCTGCCAGAGGTGCCGGCCATCGGGGGGCCCGACGCGCTTTATGCCGACGTGGTGTTCGGCTACGCCAACCCGCCGAAGGTGGGCCGGAACGGCGTCGGGCTTGAACCCTATGATCAGCTTGTCAACGGCACCCCCGAGGGCACGATGGCTGTCTATGTCGGCACGCTTGGCGGGGTCTACGACCATCGCGGCACACGCTTCAACAACCTGTCGGCGGGGTTTGCGCTGGAACGGGTCCGGGTGTTGCAGGACGGGCAGGTCTACGAGTTCACCAAGGCCGACATGCTGCCTGCACGGGGACGGATCGCCGACCTGCTGCTGCTGCCGCGCAATGGCGGGTTCGACCCGATGGCGCCCTGGCAGGCCGAATTGCGCGCCACCGCGCGCCTGCCTGATGGCAGGCTGGACCCCTTCGTGCTGGCGGAGTTGACCTACCGATTGCCGCCCTCGATGATCCTGATGCCGGAACCCGAACCCGCGCCGGTCTGGCTGGAGCCATGGGTCGAAGGCCGGACCGACATCATCATCCTTTGCGCGGCGCTGGCGGTGCTGACGCTGATCCTGGCGTTTCAGGATGCGATCAGCCGACGGCGGCGGCTGCACCGCTATGTCAGGAACGGCTTCTTGCTGTTCACGCTGGTCTGGATCGGCTGGACCGCCAGCGCGCAGCTGTCCATCGTGAACCTCATCAACTACCTCAAGGCGCCGTTCGAGGATCTGGGCCTTGCGTTCTACCTTGCCGAGCCGCTGATCGTCATCCTGTCGATCTATACCGCCGTGTCCCTGGTGCTGCTGGGGCGCGGTGTCTTCTGCGGCTGGCTTTGTCCGTTTGGCGCCTTGCAGGAGCTTCTGGCGCGGGTGGCGCACGCCCTGCGGCTGCCCCAGTGGAACCCGAAGGAACAGCTTCAGCGCCGGCTGTGGAGCGTGAAATACGTGGCGCTGGGCACGATCCTTGCCCTTGTCGTGTTCGCGCCCGAAGCCGGGCATGTCGCGCAGGAGGTCGAGCCGTTCAAGACCGCGATCACCGCGATGTTCGCGCGCGGCCTGACTTACGTGATCTACGCGGTGATCCTTCTGCTGATCGGGCTGTTCACCGAACGGGCCTTCTGCCGCTTTCTCTGTCCGCTGGGCGCGGCGCTTGCGATCCTCGACCGGCTGCATCTGGTCGAGATGCTCAAGCGCCGCCCCGAATGCGGAAACCCCTGCCATCTGTGCGAGCGGTCCTGCCCGGTGCGGGCGATCGAGCGGTCCGGCAGGATCGTGATGGCCGAGTGCTTTCAGTGTCTCGATTGCCAGGTCGAGTACCACGATGACCGTCGCTGCCCGCCGCTGGCCCAGATCCGCAAGCGCAAGGCACGAGAGACGATGCAGCCCGCGGGAACCGCGGGCGGCCTGACGCTGCCCGCGGGGCTGCCGGCATGAGCGCCCGCATCACGCGCCGCACCGCGCTTCGGGTTGTCGGGGCGGGGCTTGCCCTTCCGCTGGGGGCGCTGGCGCTTGGTGGGCTGCGCGGGGCGCCGCAGCCCGTCCACTGGCAAGGCGTGGTGCTGGGCGGGGTGTCGGCGATGACGCTTTGGCACCCCGATCCCGGCGTGGCGCGGCGCGCGATCCGCCGCATGCTGGCCGAGGTCGACCGGCTGGAAGACATCTTCAGCCTCTACCGCCCCGACAGCCAGATCGCGCGGCTGAACCGGGACGGCGCGCTGGAGGCGCCCGCGCGCGCGCTTGTCGAGGTGATCGAGGCCAGCCTGCGGATCGCGTCGCAAAGCGGCGGCGCCTTCGACCCCACGATCCAGCCGCTCTGGCGGCTTCACGCGGTGGGCCCGCCATCGGCGAGGGCGCTGGAACAGGCGCGCGCGCTTGTCGGCCATGACGCCGTGGACCTGGATGCGCGGGGCATTCGCCTTGGCCGTGAGGGCATGGCGATCAGCCTGAACGGGATCGCGCAGGGCCACATCACGGATCGCGTCACCGAGATCCTTGGCAACGAGGGCTTCGAGAACGCGGTGATCGAGCTTGGCGAGACCCGCGCCCTCGGCACCGGCCCCGATGGCCGCCCGTTTTCCATCGGCCTGGCGCGCCCGTTTCCCCCCGTGGGCATCGCCCGCGATCTTGCCCTGGCCGATGCGGCGCTGGCGGTGTCGGGCGGGTATGGCACGCGCCTTCCGGGGCCGGGCGCGCACCACATCTTCGACCCGCGCACGGGGCAAAGCGCCAACCGGCTGGCGCAGGTCGCGGTTCTGTCCCGGCGCGCGATGTGGGCCGATGCGCTGTCCACGGCGATCTATGTCGCGGGCGAGGCGTCCGCGCGCCGCCTGCTTGACGGCTATCTAGGCTCTCGCGCGATCCTGACGCGGATGGACGGCAGCACGGTGGACGTCTGAGGTCAGCGGGCGAAGGGCGCGATCCCGGCCAGGGCGATGGCGCGCAGCATGTCGTCCTGAAGCCCCCGCGCGGTGGCCAGGGCACCCTGGACGTCGCCAGAGCCTGCCTGGGCCAGCGCCACGGCGACCCCGATTTCGCCCCGGTCTCGCGCCCCGGCGAACCGGTCTGCGACATCGAGCGCGGGAACCGGGGCGCCCGCGGACGCCAGCAGAACCGCAAGGGTGCGCACGAGATCCGCGCGATCGCCCGCCTCCGGCAGCATCGGCAGAAGGCTTGACGCGGCGTCCAGCTGCCCACCCTGCACGAGGGCCGCGGCGGCCCCTGACAGGGCTTGCGTTCGGCTGTCGAGGTTGTCGATAGCCATGGCGGTTCGGCGGCTTGCCTCGGCATCCCCGGCCCGGGCCTGTTCGACCGCCACCGCGACCAGCGCCGATGCATCGCCATAGGACCGCACGATGTCGCGGGCGAGATCCAGCGCGGCGTCCACCTGTCCCGAGGCCGCCATGGCGCGCGCGATGGCGACCATCGCCTCGAGGTCGCCATAGGCCGACTCGATCCTGCGTGCAGTGGCGCGCGCACCTTCGATGTCTCCGGTTTCGGCCTGAACCCGCGCTATGCCGGCCAGCGCGCGCGACCGTCCCGACAGCTCTGGGATGGCGCCGGCGGTCTGCAAGGCCCCGGCCACGTCGCCGCTTTCGGCCTGGATGCGGGCGATGGCGCCCAGCGCCTCGTGGAACCAGAAGTGGTCGAACTCGCCCGAGCGCGACACAAGGCCCGACGCGATCTTCACACCGGCCTGATCGGATGTGAACCAGTAGCTGGTGGCGATCCGGGTGGCGGCCCGGATCCCGGCGGGCACATCTCCGGCCCGCGCCGCCGAGACGGCGATGGCCGCCTGCGCCTCGGACCGGCGGAACGGATTGTCTATCGCGATGACGGTATCGAACGCCTCTTCGATGCGCCCGGCGGCGGCTAGGTGCACGGCAAGCGTTTCAAGCGCCGCGACCTTGGCCGATTTCACGCGCCCGTCCACGATGGACATCGCGATCTCGCGGGCGCGGTCAAAGGCGCCGACCCGCGCGGCGGCGCCCGCGATCTCGCCCAGCGCCTCGGCCATGGTGCGCGCATCGTCGATCCTGCCCGCGGTGTCGAGCGCCGCGTCGAAGCGTCCCAGTTCGCCAAGCGCCACGGCCACGGCGAAATGAATCTCGTCCATGGAGGACGTCCGAGATACCAGCTGAACGGCGGCATTCGCCTCGGCAATCAGGCAGTCGGCAAGCGTCGCCGCGCACATCGGCGCGGTGTCCTGTGCCACCGAGGCCCCAGGAGCGGCGATGATCGCCAGCGCGCACAAGATACATCGAAAACCGGTCATCGCCTCGGATCCCCTGGACGAACCTGCCAGTCACCCGGGTATCTCGACCCGAATTCGGGCGCAAAGGCAACGGTGACGCGCGCCGTGCCCGGGGACGGCAGAGCGCATCGTTGGTCTGAAAGGCGAAACCTGCTAGGTTAACGTGGGCCTTATCGGCCCTTGGGGGACGAAACCATGCTATGGGTCTGGGTTGTCGTCACGGTTTATGCATCTGGCGAAGTGAACGTCGATCCGGGTACGAACCTGTCCGCGTGGGACAGCCGCGCAAGCTGCGAGGCCGCGCTGGTTGGCGAAACCGACTTTGGCTACACCGCCGGCTGGGAGATCCGCACGGCAGAGGGCGTGACCACGCTGGTCTACGAACAGCCGACGCTGCGATCCATTGCCCAGTGCTTTCCGGTCTACGCCGCGCGACGCTAGGGCGTGCCGTGTGGCACCGGCGGCCCGGGCCAGATGCCATCGCGACGGACCCGACGCTCGCCAGCGGGGCCCGTCCGGTGCTAGGCTGCAGCCAAGGGCGCAAGGGAACGGAGGACGCCATGTTCAAGCTGTTCGTGTTTGCCGTCGCGGCATGTGTGCCGCTGTCCGTCGCAGCGGGCGATGCCGAGGCGATGAAACGACTCAAGGAAACGCAGGTGTGTGTCGGCTGCGACCTTAGCGGAAGCGACCTGCGCTGGGCCGCCGTCTACGAGGCGGAACTGGGCGGGGCGCCGAACCTCGTGAACGGCGACCTCAGCGGGGCGGACCTTTCGGGCGCCAATCTTTACGGTGCCAATCTGCAAGGCACGCGGTTCGTCGGCGCGAAACTGGCCGGAGCGACGCTGTCATGGTCCGACATGAGCAATGCGAACCTGACCGACGCGGACCTTGCCGACGCAAGGTTGGACGGGGTCATCTTCTGCGGAACGACGATGCCCGACGGCACGCGGAACGACGCCAACTGCTGACGGCCCGATCGGGCGGGCCGCCGCGCCTAGAGGGAGGCAGATGCGCGCGCGGGTGCCGCCCTATCCCAGAAGCTCGGGATGGGGCAGCAGCGCGGCGGGAAGGTTCTGGTAGCTGACCGGCCGCAGCCAGCGCACGATCGCCAGCGTGCCCACAGAGGTGGAGCGGACGTCGGTGCTGGCCGGATAGGGGCCGCCATGCATCATGGCCGAGCAGACCTCTACCCCCGTGGGCCAGTTGTTCCAGATCAGGCGGCCTGCCTTCTCTTCGAGGATCGGCAGGAGATCGCGGGCCAGCGCGTGGTCGCCGTCATCGGCCTGAAGCGTCGCGGTAAGCTGGCCGGCAAGGCCCTCGGCGATCGCCTGCATCTCGTCCGTGTCCGTGCATTCGACGATGATCCCGGCGGGGCCGAACACCTCTTCCTGAAGGTCGGGCGTCGCGCGCCATGTCGCCGCGTCGGTCCGGAAGATCGCCGGGCTGGCGTGCCGCGGCTCTTCGGCGTCGCGCGGCGCGGTCAGCGGCTCGGCCTTGCCGGCAAGCACGTTCCGTCCGTCCCGGAAGGCGCCGCAGATGGCGTCGGTCAGCATCTTCTGCCCGGCCCCCGCATCGGCCGCGGCGACGGCCGCGGAGGTGAACTCGGCCAGCCCGTCGCCGCGGATGGCGACGACCACGCCCGGGTTCGTGCAGAACTGCCCCGCGCCCATGGTCAGGGACTGAACCCAGCCCGCGGCGATCGCCCCGGCCCGGGCCGAAAGCGCGGCGGGCAGCACGAAGCACGGGTTGACCGAGCCCAGTTCGCCGTAGAACGGGATCGGGACAGGGCGCGCATGGCAAAGGTCATACAGCGCGCGCCCGCCCCGGAGAGAGCCGGTAAAGCCCACGGCACAGATCTCGGGATGGCGGACCAGCGCCTCGCCCACCTCGCGCCCGGCGCCATGCACAAGCTGGAAGGTCGCGGCGGGCATGTCGCAGCGCGAGACGGCGGCGGCGATGGCGCGGGCCACCAGTTCGGCGGTGCCGGGATGGGCGGGGTGCCCCTTGACGATCACCGGACAGCCGGCGGCCAGCGCGCTGGCGGTGTCGCCACCGGCGGTCGAGAAGGCGAGCGGGAAGTTCGACGCGCCGAACACCGCCACGGGCCCGATCGGGCGATGCGTCAGTCGGATTTCGGGGCGGGGAAGCGGCTGGCGGTCCGGCAGCGCCGGGTCGACGCGCGCATCGAGATAGTCGGTCGTCTCGATCAGGTCGGCGAACATCCGAAGCTGGCCGGTGGTGCGCCCGCGTTCGCCGACCAGCCGCGCCTCGGGCAGGCCGGATTCGGCCATGGCGGTTTCGGTGATCGCGTCGCCCAGAGCGTCGATCTCTTCGGCGATGGCGCGCAGGAACGCCGCGCGGGCCTCGCGCGAGGTTCCGGCGAAGGCGCGGAAGTCGCGGCGGGCGGCACGGCAGGCGGCATCCACCTGCGCCATCATCGCCTGGGCAACGGACAGCCCGTCGACATCGCCGGACGGCAGCGCCGAGTCAGAGCCATGCCAGGCCCCGTCGATAAGGTTCTTTCCGGTCAACATCAGTTCATTTTCCCCAACTCAGGACCATCGGTTCGAGCGGCCGCAAGAGGTCCAGCAACCGCGCGCGGATCGCGGGATGCAGCGGCGGGATCGGGTGTCGGCAGAACTCGGACCGGATCACGCCGCCCTCGACCATCGCGGCCTTGGTCGAACGCCAGCCACATTGCCGGTTTTCGTGGTTGATGGCCATGGCCACGCGACCGTATGCCTCGGTCGCACCCGCGACGTCGCCTGCGAGATGCCGTTCGATCACCGGCTTGATCTGGTCGACGATCATGCCGCTGGTCATCGAGCCGGTGGCGCCCGCGTCGAGATCGGCCAGAAGCGTGATGCCCTCTTCGCCGTCGAAGGGGCCCTCGATCACCTCGCCGCCCTCGGCGATCAGGGCGCGCAGCTTGTTCGCGGCCTGCGGGCATTCGATCTTGAACAGGCGCACCTCTTCGATCTCTTGCGCCATGCGCACCAGAAGCGGCACCGGCAGGTCGACGCCCGAAAGCGGCGCGTCCTGCACCATGATCGGGATACCCACCTCGCCCACGGCGCGGAACTGTTCGAACGTCTGTTCCGGCGTGCCCTTGAGCAGCGCGCCGTGGTAGGGTGGCATCATCATCACGATGTCGGCGCCCAGCGCCTTGGCCAGCCGCGCCCGTTCCACCGCGATCTGCGTGGCGAAATGGCTGATGGTGACGATCATCGGCACCCGCCCCGCGACATGTTCGAGGCACAGGCGCATCAGCAGCTCGCGTTCCGCGTCCGAGATCAGGAACTGCTCGGAAAAGTTCGCCAGGATGCAGATGCCGTCCGCGCCCTGGTCGATGAGGCAGTCGAGGACGCGCTTCATCCCCTCGGGATCGAGCGTGCCGTCGTCGTTGAAGGGGGTCGGGGCGACGGGCCAGATGCCGGAATAGGTCATTCGTAGATCTCGAAGTGATGCAGGTGCTTGTCGGTGATCGAGATGCCGAGCCCCGGCAGGTCGTCGTCGAGTTGGAGGAAGCCGTCCCTGGCCTCGGGGTCGCCCTCGAAGATGTAGTAGAACAGCTCGTTGCCCACCTCGACGTCGAAGACGGGGAAGTATTCCGAGATCATGCAGTTCGCGTTCGCCATGGTCAGGTGATAGTTGTGCATCTGCCCGGCGTGCGGGATCACCGGCACCTGGAAGGCCTCGGCGATGGCGTTGATCTTTTGCGCCGCGGTGATGCCGCCGACGCGGTTGGTGTCGTACTGCAGGACGCTGACGGCCTTGGTGGCGATCAGGTCCTTGCAGCCGATCACGCTGAACTCGTGCTCGCCGCCGGAAATCGGGACGATGCCCATGGCGTTGAGTTCGCGGTAGCCCTCGACGTCATCGGCGATGACGGGTTCCTCCAGCCAGCGGGGTTCGTATTTCGCGAGCTTCGGCAGCATCCGCTTGGCGTAGTCGATGTTCCAGCCCATGTAGCATTCGAGCATAAGGTCGGCGTCCCAGCCGATCGCCTCGCGCACCGCCTCGACGCGCTTGAGGTTCTCTCGCATCCCCGGCGCGCCGTCCTTGGGGCCCCAGCCGAACCGCATCTTGTAGGCGGTATAGCCCTCGGCCCGTGCCGCGGCGGCCTCTTTCTGCATCGCGTCGATGGGGCCGGAGTAGAGCTTGGAGTAATAGACCGGGATCTTTTCCTTGGTGCGCCCGCCCAGCAGCTTGAACACCGGCTTGCCCGCAAGTTTCCCCATCAGATCCCAGATCGCGATGTCGATGGCGCTCATCGCGGTCATGCCGATGCCCTTGCGGCCCCAGGCATGACTGCGGCGGTACATCTTTTCCCAGATATAGGCATAGTCGAACGGGTCCTCGCCGATCACGAGCGGGGCGTACCAGTCGTCGATGGCCTTCTTGACCACGGTCGGGGCCAGTGCGGCGTTGCCGATGCCGATGGTGCCGTCCTCGGTTTCCACCTCGCAGGTCAGCCACTGGTGGAACCGGAACGAGGCCATCGCGTCGCCCTTCATCCAGAGCGCGTCCGAGGCGTTGGTGCAGAAATTGCCCGCCGGCGGCACGATGGGGCCGGTCCAGTTCCAGACGCGGGTGCGGAGAGACTTTATCCTGGTCATCGGTTGTTCCCGTTCATCATGCTGCGGCGCGCTGGGCGCGGTGGGTCGTGGCCATGCGCACCAGCAGGTCGAAGGCCTGGCGCGTGGCGCCGACATTGGCGATGTTCTGTCCGGCGATGTCGAAGGCGGTGCCGTGCGCCGGCGTCGTCACCGGAACCGGCAGGCCGCCGGCCACGGTCACGCCACGCTCGAATCCCAGCAGCTTTATCGCGATCTGTCCCTGGTCGTGATACATGGTGACGACCGCGTCCACCTCGCCCCGGATCGCCTTGAGAAAGACCGTGTCCGAGGGCCAGGGGCCGGTGACGTCCTTTTGCCGTTCCTGCGCGGAACGGATCACCGGGGCCAGGATGTCGATCTCTTCGCGCCCGAACTTGCCGTTGTCGCCCGCGTGGGGGTTCAGGGCGGCCACCGCGATCCGGGGCCGGGTCTTGCCCGCGCGCTTCAACGTGTCCTCGGCCAGGCCGATGGCGTTCTCGACGCCTTCGGGCGTGATGTTCCCGGCCACGTCGCGCAGGCCGATATGGCTGGTCACGCGGGTGGTCATCAGCTCGTCCAGCACGTTGAGTTCGCCGTGATACCCCTCATGCCCCAGGTAGCGGGCCATGTAGCGATGCTCGTCCTCGGCATCCATGCCGGCCGCCGTCAGCGCGGCCTTGTTGAACGGGCCGAACAGGATGCCATCGACCTTGTCCGCCATCGCCAGGTCCAGGGCCTTGTCGAGACACCGCAGGCTGGAGCGCCCGCCCGCCTCGGTGACCTGCGCGATGCAAACCTCTTGCGGCGCGATCGTGTCGAGGGGCAGCCAGCCAAGGCCCGGATGGGTGCCGACCTGGTCTTCGCCCAGTTCCACCGGCCCGAGGTCGAGGTCGAGCCCCGCCTGCCCCGCCCCCTGCCGCCAGACATGCGCATCCCCGACCAGAAGGATATCGGCGGCATCCCGCACACCCTCTTCGTGCAGCAGTTTCACGACAAGCTCTGGCCCGATGCCGGACGGATCCCCGGGAACGATGGCGATACGTGGTTTCAGAGGGGTCATTGCACAAGCTCCGTCAGCGCCAGAGAGACCGAGGGCACGTAGGTGACCAGCAGCAGGATGAACGCCAGCACGCCGATGAACGGCAGGTTGGTGCGCGAGGTCTCCCATATCCCGGCGCGGGCGATGGAACACGAGGTGATGAGCACAGAGGCCACCGGCGGCGTCTGCTGCCCGATCGCAAGGTTAAGCGTCACCATGATGCCGAAGTGGATCGGGTCGATGCCCACCGCATTCACCAGCGGCATGACCACCGGCACCACGAGGATGATCGCGGCCGCCCCGTGCAGGAACATGCCGAGGACCAGAAGCAGCAGGTTCAGCAGCGCGAGGACGACCAGCGGGTTCTGGGTGAACTCCAGGATCTGGGCGGCCAGCTGCTGCGGCACCTGGGCCTGCGTCAGAAACAAGCCCAGCGCGGCAGAGGTGGCGACAAGCAGCATCACCACGCCGGTCTGGCTGACGCCTTCCAGCATCGCCTTGCGCAGGCGCCGGATGTCGAGGTCACGGTAGATGAACAGCCCGATCACCAGCGCCGCGACCACCGCAAGCCCTGCGCCCTCGGTCGCGGTGACGAGGCCCGAGAAGATGCCGCCAAGGATGATGATCGGCATCAGAAGCGCCCAGAACGCCGCCTTGAAGGACCGCCAGACATGGCAGAGGTCAAAGCCCTCGGCGCGCGGCAGGTCGTAGCGGATGGCAAGGATGTAGGTCACCAGCATCAGGAGAAACCCGCCCAGAACGCCCGGCACGACGCCCGCGACGAAGAGCTTGAGGACCGAGGTTTCCGCGATGGCGCCATACAGGATCATCGGGATGGACGGCGGGATGATGATGGCGAGCGAGGCCGAGGACGAGGTGATGGCGGCGGCCAGCGTCCGGGAATAGCCGCGCTTCTTCATCTCGGGGATCAGCACGGTGCCGGTGGCGGCCACGTCGGCCACGGCGGACCCGGAAATCTCGGCAAAGACCATCGAGACGCCGATGTTGACCATGCCAAGCCCGCCCCGGACAAAGCCGATCAGCGCGGTGACGAAGTTGATGAGCCGGACGGAAATGCCCGAGGTGTTCATCAGGTTGCCCGCCAGGATGAACAGCGGGATCGCGATGAGCGGGAACTTCGTCGCGCCGGAATAAAGCGCGATGGCCATGTCATAGAGGCTGTTCACGCCAGAGGTCGACAGGAAGCCGCCCAGCGCGACGATCCCGATCGCAATGGCGATCGGCACGTTGATGAGGATGAGCGCGATAAGCGCGGTGGCGGTCAGAAGAAGGATCATGTCCTGGTCTCCGTGCGCGCTTGCGCGGCGTTTTCCCGTTCGGCCTCGGCGATGGCCTGTTCGATCTCTGCATGTTCGGGATCGATGCCCGCCGCCGCGTTGCGCAGGGCGCGCGGCATGGTCAGGAGCGTTCCGATAATCATGATGACGGCAGAGATGGGGATGATCGACTGCACGATATCAAGTGTAAGCCAGCGCAAGCTGAGCAGCGAATCCCACTTGGCCACGGCAAGCACCGCGTTGCCATACCAGGCGACCACGGCGAAATACCCGATCACCAGCAGTTCCGAGAACAGCGCCAGCGCGACGGCGGCCGGGCGCGGCAGGGCGGCGACAAGGCCCCCGAAGCTCATGTGCTGGCGCAGGAAGACGGCATAGCTGGCCCCGAAATAGGTCAGCCAGGCCAAGAGCACGCTTGCGATCTCGTCATACCAGGACGGCGAGGCGCCCAGGGTGCGCGCCGTGGTCGAATAGACCACCGCCGCCGTCAGCGTCAGGAGTAGGACGAGGCAGATCACCTCGAGACAGCGCAAGAGCGCGCGCTCTATGAACGAGACCATGCTGTGCATCCGTGGGAAGGGCGGGACGCCCGGCCGAGAACCCGGCCGGGCTTTGCTGCCTGTGGGCTCAGTTGGCGAGCGCCTGTGCGCGGGCGACCAGTTCGGCCCCGCCCTCGACCTTTTCGGCGAAGGCCGCGTAGACCGGCGCCGAGGCCGCGATGAAGGCTGCCTTGTCGGCGACGTTCACCGCCACGCCGGCGGCCTCGATCTTGGCGACCAGTTCGTTGTCGGCCTTCTCGCCCTCGGCGAGCGCCCAGTCCTGGATCGTGCCCGACACCTCGGTCACGGCCGCCTTCACGTCATCGGGAAGCCCGTCCCACACGCCCAGGCCGCTGGTCAGGTAGGTCGGCGAATAGACGTGGCCGGTCATGCTGAGATACTTCTGCACTTCCTGGAAGTTGGCGCCGGTGATGTTGGTCAGCGGGTTTTCCTGCCCGTCCATCGTGCCGGTCTGCAGCGCGACGAACACCTCCGAGAAGGACATGGGCGTCGGGTTGGCGCCCCATTCCTTGAACATGGCGACGCGCCATTCCGAGGACGGCGTGCGGATCTTCAGGCCGTCGAGGTCGGCGGGCACGTTGATCGGGCGGACGTTATTGGTGATCTGGCGGAAGCCGTTCTCCCAGGTCGACAGGACCTTGAGGCCGGCCTCTTCCGCCTTGGGCGCAAGCTCTGCCTGTACGATCTGCGCGTCGACAGCCTTGAGGTGCTCGCGGTCCTGCACGAGGAACGGCATGTCGAATAGCGCGAATTCCGGCGCCACGTTCGTCATGATCGAGGAAATCAGCGTGAAGTGAACCGTGCCGAGACGGAGCTTCTGCATCAGTTCCTTTTCATCGCCAAGCTGGCCATCGGCATAGAACTCGACGGTGTGGGCATCGCCCAGCGCGGCCTGAAGGTCTTCGGCGAACTTGGCGGCACTGCGGCCCTGCAGGCTGTTCGCTGCGGCGCCGACGGCGACGATGTAGGTATCGGCAATGGCGGGCACGGCACCGAAAGAGACGGTGCAGGCCAGAAGTCCGGCCGAGAGGCCAATTTTCACTTGTTTCATGGGCGTTTCTCCTCCTCCGTTCGCGACTGGCGTCCGGCCGCGCGTTTAGGTGCATTTTGTATACACGTAGCAAAAATTCATCTTCAAGGTATTTTTTGTTGGGCCGCCCGGAATTGCCCGTTATCATCGAAATCAAGGCAAGACAGAGCGTTAGGCATGAACACGTCGCTGGCGATCACCAACCGGTCCCTTCACGATCAGGTCGCGAACCGCGTGCGCGATCTCATCATCGAGGGCGTTCTGGAACCGGGCAGCCGAATCGACGAGGCGGGCCTCATCGAAGAGCTTGGCGTGTCGCGCACGCCCTTCCGCGAGGCGCTGCGCACGCTGGCCGCCGAGGGGCTGGTGATCGTGCGGCCTTCGAAGGGCAGCGTGGTGCGCAAGCTGACGCCCGAGGATGTCTTTGCAATGCTGGAGGTGCTGGGGCACCTGGAACAGCTGGCGGGCGAACTGGCCTGCGCCAGGGCGACGGACCGGGAGATCGCGGAACTGGCGGACCTGCATGACCGGATGCTCGACCACTACCGCACGCGCGACCGGATGCCCTATTACAAGCTGAACCAGGAGTTCCATTCGCGGCTGACCGAGCTTTCGAAGAACGAGACCCTGCAGGATATGCAGCGCAACCTTCAGGCGCGGCTGAAGCGCATCCGCTACATCGGCAACCAGCGGCCCGAATACTGGGCGGGCGCCGTCGAGGATCACGAGGCGATGGTGGTCGCCCTGAAGGCCCGCGACGGAAAGCGCCTTGGCCAGGCCATGGCCCAGCACATCGCCAACACCTGGGACCGGGTGAAGGACAGCATCTGACCGCGCCCGGCGCTATCCGTCCATCGGCTTGCGGCCCCGGATCAGCTGGCTGATGGCCACCGCGACGACCAGGCCGCCGCCGTAGAACAGGTTCTGCACGAAGCTGTCCACGCCGAGAAAGTTCAGCCCCATGACCCCCGTGGACAGCACGAAGACCGCAAGGAAGGCGCCGGGCGCGTTGAACCGGCCCGGGTAGATCGCGGTGGACCCGAGGAACGCCGCCGCGAAAGCGGGCAACAGGAACGCCAGCGCCGAGGACGGATCGGCCACGCCGCGCATGCCGGTGTAAAGCACCCCGGCGAAGGCGGCCATGACCGAGGACGCGATCAGCGCGCCCGCGCGCACCCGCGTCACGTTCACACCGGACAGGCGCGCGACCTCACGTCCCCGTCCCACGAACAGCATCCGCCGCCCCAGCGCGGTGAACTGGAACACGTACCAGATCACCCCGGTCAGGATCAGCGCATAGTAGAAGCCCACGGGAATGCCGAGGAAACGGGTCAGGATCACCGCGCGCACCAGGTCCATCGACACGCCCGCGATGGTGCCCGAATTGGACACCCACAGGATCAGCCCGTTGACGAAATACCCCGTTCCCAGGGTCACGATCAGCGAGAACACCCCGAAATAGAGGATGAAGAAGGCGTTGACCGCCCCCACCACCGCGCCCGCCAGCAGGGCGATCAGGATCGCGCTGCCGATGGGATAGCCCAACTTCACGTTCAGCACCGCGATCAGCATGGACGACAGGCCCATGACGCTGGCCACCGACAGGTCGAAATCCCCCGTCGTCAGCGGGATGATGAGCGCCAGCGTCAGCACGACCACCATGGCGTTCGAGCCCAGCATCGAGGCATAGGAATTCCACGCGAACATCTGCACCGGCTTGAACGCGCCCAGCACGAGGATGATCGCGATCCAGGCCAGGATCAGGCCATAGCGCTCGGCCCAGCCTTTCCAGTCCCATTCCACCCTGGCCGTGGCATCGCCCACGCTGGCCTCCAGCGCGGCCAGCTTGGCCTCCAGCGCCGCGATGCGCGCCTCGTAGGCTTCCGAAGACGGGGGCGTTTCGGTCATCGACTGTCCCTCATGCGATGCGCGTCATCGAGCGATAGCAATGCTCGGCGATGGTGTCCTTGGTCAGCTGCGCGCCGGTCAGCCCGGCGGCGATGCGGCCGCGCGAAAAGATCAGCACCCGGTGGCACAGCTGAGCCAGCTGGTCATAGTCGGTCGAGGCGATCAGGATCGCGGCGCCGCCCTCTGCGGTGCGGTCCAGCGCCTCCCAGATCTGCTGGCGCGCGCCGACGTCGACACCCTGCGTGGGTTCGTCGAGCAGCAGAAGCCGGGGCGCGGTCTGAAGCCATTTCGCCATCAGCGCCTTCTGCGCGTTGCCCCCCGACAAGGCCGACAGCGGCAGGGCCGGGACGTTGGGCTTGACCCCGGCCTCGGCGCCAAGGCGCCCGGCATGGGCGGCCACGCGCCGGTCGGTCAGGCCCAGGGCGCCGGCCAGCCGGGGATAGACCGGCATCGCCACGTTGTCGCCCACCGAAAGCGAACCGACGCCCGCCTGCCCCAGCCGGTCGGCGGGCAGGTAGGCGACGCCGCGCGCCATCGCCTCTGGCGGGGTCAGAGCATTCAGCCGGATGCCGCGCCCGCCTATGGCGATGCGCCCGGTCACCCCGTCGCGGCCGCCGTAGAGCATGGCCGGCAGGTTGTCGAAGCCAGACCCGATCAGCCCGGTGACGCCCAGGATCTCGCCCTCGGCGATCTCGAAGTCCAGCGGGCCGACACCCGGTCCGGCAAGGTCGGACACCTCGACCAGCGGCGGGCGGGCGGGCAGCACCTTGGCTGCGCCGTGATAGGCGGCCATCGATGTGCCGATGATGCGTTCCACGAAGGCGTCATGCGAGGTCGTCGCGGTCTCGACGGTGTCGATCAGGTGGCCGTCGCGCAGGATGGTGGCGCGGTCGGTGATCTCGCGCACCTCGTCCACGTCATGGCTGACGAAGATCACGCTGGCGCCGGTAGCCGTGCACTGGCGGACCAGCCGGAACAGCTGTTCGACGCCCGCGCGCGGCAGGAAGGGGGTGGGTTCGTCCAGCACGAGGACACCGGGACGGTCGGCGTGATCCTGTGTGGCGTGGCGCAGGTCCTCGTATGCGCGCACGATGGCCAGCAGCGCCTGTTGCACCGCCGAAAGGCTGCCGACCGGCGCCTGCGGGACCAGCGGCAGGTCGAACCGTGCGAACACCTCGGCCGCGCGGCGGTGCAGGTCGGCCCAGTTGATCGCCCAGTCCTGCCCGGTGGCCAGCTGCCCGATATACAGGTTTTCCGTCACCGAAAGCGACGGGATCAGCCCCAGGTGCTGATGCACGAAGGCAAGGCCAAGCGCGCGCACCTCTGCCCCCGGAATGGGCAGGGGCACCTTGCGGCCGTAAAGCCGGATCTCGGCGCCGGGCTCTGGCGTATGAAAGCCCGCCAGCACCTTGATGAGGGTCGATTTCCCCGACCCGTTGGACCCGAGAAGACCGTGCACCTCTCCGCGACGGACGTGCAGCGACACCCCGTCAAGCGCACGCGCCCCGCCGAACTGCTTCGACAGGTTCTCGATGCCGAGCGCCTCGCCCCCGTCGGGGGCGAGGCCGGTTTGCGCGGGCTGGATCAATCGATGCCCCAGAGCGCCTTGAAGCCCTCGATGTGGACGTCGCCGTAGCCGTCGTTGAAGGTGGCGGGCACGCCAGCGCTTGCCACGTTCTCGTCGGTGAAGATGAAGGCTGGCGTGTTCAGCTTGGTCACCGGGTCCAGACCGCAGAGCAGGCGCATGTTCGCGTCCGTCCCGGCCATGCCGACCCAGCCAAGGCTTTCGCCCACGTTCATCTCGACGATGTCGCCGTCACGCATCATGTCCAGCACGAAGGGCGTGCCGTTGTAGCTGACGATCTTGGCGCTGGAACCCGCGATCTGGATCGCCGGCACGATGAACTGGCTCATCGAGTCGTAGACCGGCAGCACGTAGTTGATCGAGGGATCGGCCAGAAGCGCATTCTGCACCGCGGGCTGGCCCTGCGTGGCCCAGTCGTTGACCGGCACGTTGATGTACTTGGTGGTGCAGTCCGGGCAGTGCTCGGCCAGGTAGCCGAGGATTGAATCGCGCAGCGGCGCGGTCGGCGTGATCTCGTCCGGGCCTAGGACCAGCGCGTTCACCTTGCCCTCGGTCTGGACGATCGCCCAGGCGGCGATGATCTGGCCGACGGTGACATAGTCGGTGTTGGCCGCGCCATCCATCCAGTCGGGCGCGCCCTGCGTGGTGGCGTCCCAGTTGTGGGTGGCCGTCACCTTGACGCCCGCCGCCTGCGCTTCGAGGATCTGCGGCTGCAGGAACTCTGGTGGCAGGCCGCCCTGCAGGTCGATCAGGTCGAAGCCTTCGGCGACGGCGGTGTTGATGCCCTGGATCCAGCCGGCCGGATCAAGCTGGGTTTCCCAGTCGCGCAGCTCGAAGCCGACGATTTCGGCGGCATCGACGAACCCCTGGCTGATCGCCGCGTTGAAGGGGTTGGCGTTGGTCAGCGGGATGACGAACATCTTCTTGTCCGCCATGCAGGCCTTGGCGTCGAAGGCCGGTCCGGGCGCCTCGAAGGTCGGCAGCTGGCTGTATTGCGCGATCAGCGCGCGCGCCTCGTCGATACCGGCATGGGCGGGGGCGCCCAGCAGCAGCGCCGCCGCGGCGGCCGTGGTCATGTATTTCATCGTTAAGTCCTCCGTGCTGGATCAGGTTTGTTTGTTGAGGTCTTCGAAATAGGCGATGGCGTCGTCGGTCGAGAGCAGGTCGGCGTACTTGGCGCTCATGTCGAAGAGGTTGGCCTGGTGCGGGCCCTCGGCGCGGTCGCCCACCGCGTCCTCGACCACCAGGGTGACGAAGCCGTGGCTGATGCTGTCGATGCAGCTGGCCCGCACGCAGCCCGATGTCGTGACACCCGTCAGCAACAGCGTGTCCACCTCCAGCCATTGCAGCGTCGCCGCCAGCGAGGTGCCGAAGAACGCGCTGGGGTATTGCTTGGTGATGACGATGTCGTCGGCTTCCACCGTCAGGGGCGGGGCCAGTTCCTGGGTTTCGGCGCCCGCGTCGAAGCACGACAGCGCCGGCACCTTGGCATAGAACGCCCCGCCGTCGCGTCCGCCCGGCTGATACTTCACCTCGGTGAAGATCACCGGGATGCCGGCCTTGCGCGCCGCGGGCGCCAGCCGCGCCGCGTTGTCGAGCGCGGTCTGGCAGCCCTCGCCCCCGAAGAGCGGCGCCGCTGGATCGAAATACGCCTTGGCAAAGTCGATCAGGATCAGGGCGGGGCGGCGGCCCCGGCTCTGCTTGGCGTGATAGCCCGCGCGGGCATAGTTCTGGTCAAGCGATTCCGACATGGCGCTACTCCGCCGCCATGCGGACGTTGGACCTGAACACCGGCTCCTGCGGGGGCTGGAAGCCGGTTTCGCGCAACGCCCGTTCCTTCAGCTCGGCAATCGAGCTGAAACCGCGGTCGAAGAGCTTCGTGTCGCCGCGCTGCGCCGCCATCTGGGCCCGCAGCGCCTCGGTCGCGGCGGTGTCCACGGCGCCGCCCCTGATGACGACACCGTAGCGGCGCGCGCCCGCCTCGGTAACAAGACCCCGCTTGACGTCCAGCGCCACAAGCCCCGCGTCCCGCTTCAGCGGATCGCCCCAGCCGCCGCCGCCCCAGGTGTTGAAGTAAAGGATATCGCCCGGCTCGACGCTGATGCGGTCGCATTTCGAGGGGATGTTTTCCTCTGTCCCGTTCTTGCGGACCAGCCGCTTGGTCGAGCGCATCCCCGGCTCGCCGCCGTTGACGCCCCAGGGATAGGTCAGCCAGCGGTCGTCGTGGATGCTGACCTCTCCGGACTCCAGCAGTTCATAGGCGATGGTGATGCCGTTGCCGCCCCGGTGCAGGCCCGCGCCGCCCGAATCCGGGATCGTGGCGTATTCGCGGATGCGCAGCGGGAAATAGGCCTCGATGAACTCGTTCGGCACGTTGGTGAAGGCCGGCCAGAGCGAATGGCCATCCGGCCCGTCGCCCGCCGGACGCCCCGGAATGCCGCCAAAGCCGATCTGGAACAGCTGATACCATTCGCCCTTGGCGTCAAAGCCAGAATACATGAAGTGCGGCGAATCCGAGAAGCCCGCGGCATTCAGCGCATCCGGCGCCCCCTGCCCCAGAAGCCCGCCCATCAGGTCGAAGATCCGGCCCAGCATGTGGGTCCGGCAGGACAGCGCGGCGGGCTTCTTGGGCTTGAGGATGCAGCCCTCGGGGATGTGCACCTCGACAAGATCGTAGAACCCGTCGTTGAACAGGATCTGCGGGTCGAAGAGGTTGATCGTGAACGCCCCGAAGAACATCTTGAACATTTCCTCGTTCAACAGGAAGTTGATCGAGGAATAGCTTTGCGGGTCCGAAGCCGAGAAATCGAACTTGGCCACCTCGCCCTCGCGGTGCAGGGTGCAGGCGATCTTGTAGGGCCCGTTGCCCATGCCGTCGTCGTCGATCCAGTCCTCGAAATACGCCTTGTGGTCGCCCTCGGGGATGATCATCCGGATGATCGCGCCCATCGCCGCGCGGTTGCGGTCCAGCATGTCCCACATCGCGCTGATGTAGGTGTCGGCGCCGAACCGCTCGATGTTCTCGCGCACCCGGCGTTCGGCCAGCCGCAGCGCCGCGATGATCGCGAAGAAGTCCGACTTGTTCCACTCGGGCATGCGGGTGTTGTGCAGCATGATGTTCAGGATCTCGTCCTGAAGCTTGCCCGCCTTGTAGATCTTGGTCGGCGGGATGATCATGCCTTCCTCGTAGATCATCTTGGCGTCGGTCGGCAGCGAGCCGGGCACCTTGCCGCCCACGTCGGTCATGTGCCCGAACATCGCCGCCCAGCTGACCAGCCGGCCATCGTGGAAGATCGGCATCATCATCAGCCAGTCGTTCAGGTGGCTGACCGCGCCGTTGCAGGAATACGGGTCGTTCGTCAGGAAGATGTCGCCATCCTCGATGGTGCCGTCATAGCCGTTGATGAAGCCGTAGAGGAACGAGCCGAACTGCCCCACGACCATCTTGCCTTCCTGGTTGGCGATCATCGGGAAGGCGTCGTGCTGTTCGCGGATGCCCGGCGACATGGCGGTGCGGAACAGCACCGCGTCCATCTCGTTGCGGGCGTTGCGCAGGGCGTTCTCGACGATGTCGAGCGTGATCGGGTCCACCTCGATGCGGGAGAACGGGGTCTGGTTGGTTTGAACGATTGTCGCGACCATGTCTGTCGTCTCCCTCAGCGAGCGTTCTGGTGATTGGCGGGCCAGATCAGGATGTTGCCTACCGTGTCCACGATGCCCACGTGATCGGGCAGGATGACCGAGGTGCTGTCCATCTCGGTCACGATGGCCGGGCCGTCGATCCGGTTTCCGGGGCGCAGCTTGCCGCGGTCGTAGATGCCCGCGTCGCGCCAGGCGCCATCGGCGAAGATGCGCGTGGAATGCACACGCGCGCCCGAGGCGTCGGTGCCGCCCTTTTCGGCCACGGTGTTGATGAACTGCTTCTCGGCGCCCTGCACCACGGCGCGCAGGCCGACGATCTCGTGCTCGGCGTCCAGCGCGAAGGTGAACAGCTGCTCGTGCTCGGCGTCGAAGCGGCTGGTGATGCCGTGGATGCCGTCCTGGGCCAGCGCCTCGGGCGTGACGTCGATGGTCAGCTTCATGCCCTGCCCGCGATAGCGGATGTCCACCTGATAGGTGACCTCCTGTTCGGCGCGCGGCACGCCTTCCTCGGTCAGCGCCGCGGCGGCGTTGTCGGCCAGGTCCTTCAGCATCCCCGAGATCGCGCCGTCGTCGGTTTCCGCCACGCGCGTCACGAAGGTCTGGCTGGCCTCGTTGCGCAGCCGCGTGGTGGCATCGCCGTAGGCGCACAGAACGCCCGGCCCCGGCGGGATGATCGCGGGCCAGGAGTTCACCAGCCGCGCCAGCGCGTTGGCATGCAGCGGCCCGGCGCCGCCGAACCCGATCAGCGCGAACTCGCGCGGGTCATAGCCCTGCTCGACCGAGACGAGGCGCAGCGCGCCCACCATGTTCTCGTTGACGATGGCGATGATGCCCTCGGCGGCCTCTTCCACCGACTTGCCCAGCGCGTCGGCGATCTTCTGCACCGCCTTGGCGGCCAGGTCGCGGCTGATGTCCATGTCGCCGCCCAGCTTGGCATCGGCGGGCAGGTAGCCCAGCACCACGTTGGCGTCGGTCACGGTCGGTTCCTCGCCGCCCTTCTTGTAGGCGGCAGGCCCCGGATCGGCACCAGCCGATTGCGGCCCGACGCGCAGCGCCTTGGTCAGTTCCGGCACATAGGCGATGGACCCGCCGCCGGCGCCCACGGTGCGCACGTCGATCGAGGGCGCGCGCACCGTCACGTCGGCCACGCGCGTTTCGCGCCGCGTCCGCGCCACGCCCTTCTCGATCAGCGCCACGTCGGTCGAGGTGCCGCCCATGTCGAAGGTCAGAAGGTTCTGGAACCCCGATTGCTTGGCGATCCACAGAGCGCCCGACACGCCCCCCGCCGGACCGCTCATCAACAGGTTCACCGGCATGTCCATCGCCGCCTGGGCAGAGGACAGCCCCCCGTCGGACCGCAGGATCTGCAGGTTCACCTGCGACCCCATCCGCGATTTCAGCTCGTTCTGCAGGTTCGAGACGTATTTCGACACCACCGGTCGGACGTAGGAGTTCACGACCGTGGTCTCGGTGCGCTCGTATTCGTACATCTCGGGCATGACGGCGGCAGAGGTCGACAGCGGGATATGCGGCGCGATCTCCTGCGCGATGGCGGCCACGCGGCGTTCGTGAACGTCGTTGGCGTAGCCGTTGAACAGCGCGATCGTCAGCGCCTCGATCCCCGAGGACAAGAGCACCTGAAGATCGCGCCGGATCGCGGCTTCGTCCAGCGGGACAAGGATGTTGCCGTTGGCGTCAAGCCGTTCGTCCGCCTCGATCGTCAGTTCCAGCGGCGCAAGCGGCGCGGTCTTGTTCCAGATCACCCAGCCGCCCAGACTGCCGGGCACGTAGGACCGCGCGATCTGCAGCACGTCCTTGTAGCCCTTGGTGGTCACCAGCCCGACCAGCGCGCCGGAACTGGTCAGCACCGTGTTCGTGGCCACCGTCGTGCCGTGCATCACCTCGGCGATATCCGAGGGGCTGATCCCCGCCTCGCGGCAGATCTTCTCGATCCCGTTCAGCACCCCGATGGAGCTGTCCTTGGGGGTCGAGGGGACCTTTGCGGTGTAGGTGCGCCCGTTGCGCTCGTCCAGCAGCAGAAGGTCGGTAAAGGTGCCGCCCACGTCGACGCCCAGCCGCAGGCCGGTGCCCCGCCCCGAGACGCCGCGCATGGCCGGCGCCACGGCGGTTCCCCCCGACTCGATGCGCCGCAGCCGTTCCTCGAAGGCGGCAAGCCGGTCCTCGTAACGCCGTATCAGATCCTCGGTCACCGACATTCCTGGTCCTTTCCCTGTCTCAAATACCCAATAGCCGCTGGAAAAACCCCTTGCGGCGCGGGGCGGGTTCCTTGCCGGCCGAGGCCAAGGCCACGGCCCGTTCCGACATCGCCAGCGCCGACTCCACGGTCGCCTTCTGGCGTTCGATCTCTGCGGTCTTGGCGTCGAGGTCGCGCCTGAGCCCGGCGCTTTCGGCCAGCGCGCGCTCCATCCCCTCGCCCGCCGCCAGGGCCCGCTCCAGCATGGCCTCGGCGCGGCTGCCGCGTGCTGCTTCGGCTTCGGCGCGCGACATGGCGGCATCCAGAAGGTCCACCGCCCGGTCGGCGGCCTGCCCCAGCGCCGCGGCCTCGGCGCCGCTGGCGGCATCGGCCCGGTCCATCAGGTCCATCGCCCGCGACAACAGCGTGCGGAACCGCGCGGCCTGAGCCTCGCTGTCGTCGAGCCGCGCCAGCGCGGTGTCGAGCTGGCCAAGCGCGCGCCCGCTTACGTCCTGCAACCGGTCGCGGGCCTGCGCCGTTTCATCGAGGTGCCCCATGGCGCGATCCAGAAGGCCGGTCAGCCGCGCCTTGTCGGCTTCCGCGTCGTCCAGATGGGCCAGCGCGCGGTCAAGAAGCCCGGCAAGCCGCGTCTTCGACGCTTCCGCCTGGTCAAGATGCCCCATCGCCCGGTCCAGAAGTCCGGTAAGCCGGGCCTCGACCGCGTCCCGCTCGGCGCGGGCCGTCTCGGCCCCCGCCTGCGCCTCGGTCAGCGCGCTGTCGGCCAGCCCAAGCGCCCGGTCCTGCCGCTCGGCCAGCGCGGCAAGCGCCGCGATCTCGGCATCGCGCGACGACACCTCGCCCTGCAGCTCTTCGACCTCGTCGAAGAGCATGTGCATCAGCGCATCGACCGAAAGGGTGGTCGGCCCCTCGCCCATGCCCTCGGGCACAGGGCCGGTCAGGTCCACGCGCAGCCGGCCCTCGTTGTCACGCATGCTGGGGACAAGGCCACGTTCCGCGGCCTCGCGCACACGCAGACGGCTCAGCCCCAACCGCTCCGCCGCTTCGGCGACGGTCAGGAACTCCAGCCGCTGTGCCTCGTGTCCGTCCGCCATCGCCCCCGTCTCGTGTCCGCCCCCGCGCCCGCTGCCTCAGATGATCCCGGCGTCCCGAAGTTCCGCCCGCTTGTCCGGAGACAGGCCAAGAACCTCGCCGTAGACATAGTCGTTGTGCTCTCCCAGCCCGGGGCCGACATGGCGCACGGATCCCGGCGTCTCGGACAGGCGCGGCGCCACGTTCTGCATCTTGATCTTGCCGAAGTCGGGGTGATCCACCTCGACGATGGCCTCGCGCGCCTCGAAATGCGGGTCGGCGATCATGTCCTCGGCCTTGTAGATCAGGCCGCAGGGCACGCCATGCTCGTTCATCAGCGCCTCCAGCGCGTCCAGGGGCACGGTCCGCGTCCAGTCGTTGATGATGCCGTCCAGTTCCGCCTGGTGCGCCCCGCGCGCCGAATGGGTCGCATAGCGCGCATCCTCGGCCAGGTCGGGCCGGCCCATCGCCTCTGCCAGGCGCTTGAAGACGGTGTCCTGGTTCGCGGCGATCAGCAGCAGCTTGCCGTCGGCGGTGTCGAACACGTTCGACGGCGACACGTTGGGCAGGATCGCGCCCGTCCGTTCCCGCACGTAGCCCGCCACGTCGTATTCCGTGACAAGGCTTTCCATCATGTTCAGCACCGCCTCGTAGATCGCGGAATCCACGATCTGCCCGCGCCCGGTGCGCTCGCGCGCATGGATGGCGAACATCGCGCCCATGCAGGCATGCACGGCGGCCAGTTCGTCGCCGATGGAAATGCCCATGCGCGACGGCTGGGTCGACGGGTCGCCCACCACGTAGCGCAGCCCGCCCATCGCCTCGCCGATGGCGCCATAGCCCGCGCGAGAGGAATAGGGTCCGGTCTGGCCGAACCCCGTCACCCGCACCATCACGAGGCGCGGGTTGATCGCGGACAGCACGTCATAGCCGAGGTTCCAGCGCTCCATCGTGCCGGGGCGGAAGTTCTCGATCAGGATGTCGGTCGACGCGATCAGGTCGCGCACCATCTGCTGGCCTTCCTCGGTCCGCAGGTTGAGCGTGACGGACTTCTTGTTGCGCGCCACCACCGGCCACCAGAGCGATTTGCCATGCGGCTTTTCCCGGCCCCACTGGCGCATCGGGTCACCGACCCCGGGCGGCTCTATCTTGATGACCTCGGCGCCGAAGTCGGCCAGAAGCTGGCCGCAGAAGGGCCCCGCCAGAAGCTGGCCCATCTCGATCACGCGCAGATCGCTCAACGCGCCCTCGCGCATCCCCGCCTTGTCCATGCCGCCCCCCGTTCGGTTTTCGTTGACCTCAGGCGATTCCGCCTATTTCGTATCCCAAAATAGGGGGGTGCGACAGTTTGGCCAGAAGTTTTGTAGAAATCATCGAAGTCTCGGCACGCGACGGGATACAAAACGAATCCGTGATCCTGCCGACCGAGGAAAAACTGGAGCTTGTCGGACGCGCGCTGGACGCCGGGCTGCGGCGCATGGAGGTCACGAGCTTCGTCAATCCCAAGCGCGTGCCGCAGATGGCCGACGCCGCCGAGGTCGCCGCGGGGCTGCCGCGCGACCGGGGCGCGCGCTTCATCGGGCTGACGCTGAACCGCAAGGGATTCGACCGCGCGGCAGAGGCCGGGCTGGACGAAGCCAACTTCGTCGTCGTCGCCTCGGACACATTCAACCAGCGCAACCAGGGCGTGCCCACCGCCGACAGCATCGCCGCCTTCGCCGCGATCCGCGCCGACGCGCCGCCGGGAATCGCCGTGGGCCTGACCATCGGCGCCGCCTTCGGCTGCCCGTTCGAGGGCGAGGTGCCCGTCGCCCGCCTGATGCAGGTGGTCGAGGCCTGCATGGAACACGACCCGTTCGAACTGGCGCTGGCCGACACCATCGGCGTGGCCACGCCCCGCGACGTGACCGAACGCGTGGGCGCCGTGCGCGCGGCCTTCCCCGAGGCGCGCCTGCGGCTGCACCTGCACAACACCCGCAACACCGGCATCGCCAACGCCTGGGCCGGGATCGAGGCGGGGGTGCGCAGCCTCGACGCATCGCTGGGTGGCGTCGGCGGCTGTCCCTTCGCGCCCCGCGCCACCGGCAACATCGCGACCGAAGACCTGGTCTACATGCTCGACCGGTCCGGCGTGGACACCGGCGTCGACCTCGACAAGGCCATCGCCGCCGCCGAATGGCTGGAGGCACGGCTGGGCAAGACGGTGCCGGGCATGGTGATGAAGGCCGGCGGATTTCCCGCGCCGCGGGCCGCGTGATGGACGGCCCGCCGCGCCAACCCGCGGCCACGCAGGCCTACGAGGCGATCCGCAACCGCATCATGTCGGGAGAATTTCCCGGTGGCATGCGCCTGACGGAACAGGGGCTGGCGGAAGACCTGGGCCTCAGCCGCACCCCGGTGCGGGGGGCGATGACGCGCCTCTTGCACGAGGGCTTCATCGAAAAGGGCGACGGCTACTCCACCCGCGTCGCCGCCTTTCCCGAGGAGGAACTCGACCAGCTGTTCGAGGTGCGCCGTCGGCTGGAGTGCTATGCCGCCGAACGCGCCGCCCGGCTGGCCACGCCCGAGGAAATCGACGAACTCGACCGGCTTGCCGCCGAGATGATCGCGCTGACCCCGCCCAGCGATCCCGAGGATTACGCCGCGCTGTCCGCCGCCAACGCCAGCTTTCACCGCGTTCTGGCAGAGGCCGCGCGTTCTCCGCGCCTGCGCGCGGTGCTGGCCGTGGCCGTGGACGTGGGCGTGGTCGCGCGCACCTACCGGGCCTATCAGCCCGCCGACCTGATCCGCTCGGCTCGCCATCACCAGGAATTGGTAGAGGCTATCCGCGCCCGGTCGCCCGAATGGGCGTCCAGCGTGATGTCGAGCCACGTTCTTGCCGCCGCGGTCTCGGCCGCGAAACCCAACAGACGAAAGGGCTGACACCCATGGACCTTGGCCTTCAGGACCGGCACGTCCTGGTCACCGGCGCCTCGAAGGGGATCGGCCATGCCTGCGCCGCCGCCTTCGCCCGTGAAGGCGCGCGCATCACGCTGGTCTCGCGCCGCGCCGATGCCCTGGAAGACGCCGCCGCGCGCATGGCGCGGGAGACCGGCGCGCAGGTCGGCTGGCACGCCGCCGACCTGTCGGACGAGGCCCAGCGCGAGGCGCTGTTCACGGCCTTCCCGGATGTGGACGTGCTGGTGAACAACGCGGGCGCGATCAAGTCCGGCCCGCTTGACGCGCGCACGATGGAGGACTGGCGCACGGGGTTCGAGCTGAAGGTCTGGGGGTTCATCCACCTGTCCATGCTTTACGTCCCGGCGATGCGGCGGCGCGGGTCGGGAACCGTCGTCAACGTGATCGGCATGGGCGGGCGCGCGGTGCGCCCGTCCTACATCATCGGGGCGGCGGGCAACGCGGCGCTGATCGGTTTCACGAACGCCCTGGGGGCCGAGACCCCGGCGGACAACGTGCGCGTCTTCGGCATAAATCCGTCCCTGACGCTCACCGACCGGATGATCGGCCGACTGCGCGATGCGGCGCAGGCGCAACTGGGCGACGCCGAGCGCTGGCAAGAGATGATGGACCCCGCGACCTTTCCCTTTCACAGGCCCATCGACCCCGAAGAGGTCGCCGCGCTGGCGGTGATGCTGACCAGCCCGAAGGTGCATTACCTGTCCGGCACGGTGATCGACCTGGACGGCGGGCGGCAATGGGCCGGCTGACGCGATGGCCCACCTGAACAAGGTCGTCCGATCCGTCAACGCGCCGGGCGACCTGCTTTGCGTCGACATCTTCCGCAGGCCGGCCGGCAGCTATGGGTTCGCCCAGTATCGGCGCGATCCCGAGGACGGGCGCGGCTGGCAGCCCATCGGCGGGGACGGCACCGAACGCTTTGCCGACGAGGCCGACGCCACCGCCGCCGCGCGTGCCGCCGTGCCCTGGCTGGATGGCCTGGCCTGACGCCGTCAGGCCGGGCGGAACACGTCGCCGTCGCGCGCCAGCCGGATCCAGCCCGGATCGGGGAAATGCGCCGGGATCAGCCAGCGCCCGCTGTCCACGACTTCCTCCAGCACGCGAAGGCGCGTGGCGCGCGCCGCGTCGGGATCGCTGCAGAACGCGCTCGACAGGTGGGGGCGCGCCAGTTGCACGGGCGAGTGGATCGCATCGCCTGCGAACACCGCGCCGTCGCCGTGGCTGGCGTGAATGCACATATGCCCGGGGCTGTGGCCCGGCGTGACGGCCAGCCGCAGCCCCTTGGCAAGGTCCCAGCCGTCCGCGACCAGGTCCATGCGCCCGGCCTCCATCACCGGCAGGACGCTGTCGGCGAAACTGCCGTGCCCATCGCCGCCCGCGGCGGCATCTGCGGCCCAGTGGTCGTACTCGGCCCGCCCACAGACATAGCGCGCGTTCGGAAAGGTCGGCACCCAGCGGCCGTTCTCCAGCCGGGTGTTCCAGCCCACGTGATCGGCATGCAGGTGGGTGCACATGACGATGTCCACATCCTCGGGCCGGAGCCCGGCCCGCGCCAGCGCGGACAGCAGCACGCCGCCGTCGCGCCGGTGCCAGTCGGGGCGGCGCGGACGCTCCTTGTGGTCGCCGACGCAGGTGTCCACCAGGATCACCCGCCCGCCGACCCGCAGAAGCCAGGACCGGATCTTGAGGT
>JAUIIC010000239.1 GCA_030431935.1 Alphaproteobacteria bacterium
CTGTTTCCGGCGAGCCAAGGCAGCCTCTACGGGCGCACCCCGCATGGTCTGATGGCCCCGTTCCAGCGGCCGACGGCACGATCCCGGATACCGGGGCTTTACCTGTGCGGGGGCGGAACGCATCCGGGGGCGGGGGTGCCGATGGCGACGCTCTCCGGCCGGCACGCGGCCGCGGCGATCTTGACGGACCGAACTTCCACCTTGCCGTCCCGCCCAACGGCTATGCGTGGTGGTATGTCGACGGCATAAGCGACTGCGGCACGCGCGCGATCTCGGTCATCGCCTTCATCGGGTCGGTGTTTTCGCCCTGGTACGCGTGGTCGGGCCGCCGTGACCCCGAGAACCACTGCTGCATCAACGTGGCGACCTATGGGCGCGGCGGCAGGTTCACCATGACCGACCGCGGGCGCGCGGCGCTGCGCACGTCGCGCAACCGGTTCACGGTGGGGCCGTCCTCTCTGACATGGGCGGGCGGCAAGCTGGTGATCGACGTGAACGAGATCGCCTCGCCGCCGCTGGTCAGCCGGGTGCGCGGGCGGATCACGGTCACGCCCTCGGCGCTGACGTCCGTGGAACTGCCGCTTCTGCCCGATGGCACCCATGTCTGGCGGCCCTTCGCGCCCTCCTCGGACATCGAGGTGGATCTGGGCTCCGGCTGGCAATGGACCGGGCACGGATATTTCGACGCGAACTTCGGCACTCGGGCGCTGGAACAGGACTTCAGCTACTGGACATGGGGGCGGTTTCCCACCGGGGCCGGGGCGACGTGCTTTTACGACGCCACGCGCCGCGACGGGACGGAACTTGCCGCCGGGATCCGGTTCGACGCGGACGGCAACGCCGAAGTGATCGCGCCGCCGCCCAAGGCGCGCCTGCCGCGCACCTTCTGGCAGCTGCGGCGCGAAACGCGGGCCGATGCGGGCCACCGGCCAACACAGGTGCAGGCGATGCTGGATGCGCCGTTCTATTCGCGCTCCGCGGTCCGGACGCGGATCGACGGCGAGGACACGGTGGGCGTGCACGAGGCGCTGGACCTGAACCGCTTCGCCTCGCCGCTTCTGAAACCGATGCTGGCGGTGCGCGTGCCCCGCCGCGCAGGCTGGACGTTCGACGACTAAAGCGGGATTTCCACCGGCTTTTCGTCCGGGTTCAGGCGCAGGACCGACAGGTTCAGCGCGCCTGCCACCGTGACCCAGCACAGGTACGGGATCAGCATGTAGCCCGCCAGCGGGTCCATCAGCCAGAACAGGCCCGCCATCGCCGCCACGGACACCCAAAGCCCAATCAGCACGAAAAGCGCGGCGCGAATCCGGCGCAGTCCGAAGAAAACGGGCGTCCACAGGGCGTTGAGCGCGATCTGAAGCCCGAACACCGCCATCGCAAGGCCGGCCCCCGGCACCATCGCGACGCGGGCGGCCGATGCGGCGATCAGCAGGTAAAGCGTGGTCCAGGCGACCGGAAACAGCCAGTTGGGCGGCGTCCAGGACGGTTTGGACAAGCCTCTGTACCACGCGCCGGGGGGAAACAGCGCGCCAGTCGCCCCTGCCGCCATGCAGGCCAGCAGGAACACCGTGAAAAGAAGCCAGAACATGAGACCTATGTAGGCCGCGCGCCCTGCCCTTCCAATCCCTGACGTTCCATGTCGCGCGCCTTTAGGTCCGCCAAGGCGGCCAGAAGCGCGCCGGACCGGCCCTCGCCCCAACCGGCGCGGGCACGGGTGCGCGCGGCGGCATCGACAAGAAAGGCGGTTTCGGCGGCCGGAGCGGCATGCAGGACCGCCGATTGCGGCATCATGGCCGAAACGCCCGCCCGCACCACGGACAGACCCAGCCAGCCGGCCTTTTGCCCCGCCGTGGTCCGCCCGCGCCAGCTGATCGTGTCATAGCCGTTGCGGCGGATCGCGCCGCCGATCCCGGCATAGATATGACGCGCGGCGAAGATGCCGGGCCGGCAATCGGTGGGCAGGGCCGAAACCCCGGCCTCGGACCGGATGTAGAACCTGTCGGCCTCCCGCAAGAGACGCCGCACCATGTCGCGCACGGCCTCGGTGGGCAGCGGTTCGGCAAAGAAGGCGTCGGGGTCGATGCGCGCATCCTCCATCCACTCCAGCGGAAGGTAGATTCGGCGGGCGCGCGCATCCTCGCCCACGTCGCGGGCGATGTTGGTCAGCTGCATCGCAAGGCCAAGGTCGCAGGCGCGGGCCAGCGCGTCGGCATCGCGCACGCGCATCAGCACCGTCATCATCGCACCCACGGCAGAGGCCACGCGCGCGCAATAGTCGAAGAGTTCCGACAAGGTGCGATAGCGCCGCCCCTGCGCATCCCAGGCAAGCCCCTCCAGCAGGGCGTCAGGCAGGGTGCGCGGCATCTCGAAATCATCGACGACAGTGGCAAAGGCGCGGTCGGCGGGCGCGTTCCGGGGGCGCCCGGCATAGATCAGGTCCAGCCGGTCCTGAAGTGACAGGACGGCGCCCGCCTTTTCCTCGTTCTCGTCCACCGCATCGTCCGCCAGCCGGCAGAAGGCGTAAAGCGCCAGCGCCGGGTCGCAGACCCGTTTCGGCAGGATGCGCGACGCGGCGTGAAAGCTGTATGAACCCGTGCGGATCGCCGCGCGGCAATGCTCCAGATCAGTGGGGTCGATCATTCGGCGGCCATCCTATCGGGTTGGGCGACCACGGGCGCGTCAGGCACCAGCTTGCCCAGCACCTCGGCAGAGGACACGACGCCGGGCAGGCCCGCGCCGGGGTGCGTTCCTGCGCCGACGAGGTAAAGGCCCCCGGCCTCTTCGCTGACGTTGTGGGGACGGAACCATGCCGATTGCAGGATGCGCGGTTCGATCGAGAAGCCGCAGCCCAGCGGGCTGAGATAGCGCTCGCGGAACTCTTCGGGCGTAAAGACCAGTTCCGCCGACAGGTGGTCGCGGAAGCCCGGCAGCGTGGGCTCCAGCACGGCGGCCACCTTGTCGCGGTAGGTGTCGCGCATTTCCGTCCAGTCCACCGGATCGTCATGGCCCAGATGCGGCACGGGGCTGAGCGCATAGAAGGTGTCGTCACCCTCGGGCGCGGCGGTCGGGTCGGTGACCGAGGGCCGGTGCAGGTAGAGGCTCATGTCCTCGGCCAGGCGGCCCTTGATGAAGATGTCCTTCAGCAGACCCTCGTAGCGGGGACCGGACAGGATGGTGTGATGGCCCACGTCGCGCCACTTGTCCCGCGTGCCGCGCGTGCCGAAGTACCAGACGAACAGGCCCATCGACCAGCGCCGCGACTTCAGCTTGGCGTCCGACCAGCGCCGTTTCGGGCTGTTGCGCAGCAGGCGCGTGTAGGTGTGGCCCGCATCGGCGTTCGAGACGACGACATCGGCGGGCAGGGTCGCGCCACCGGCCAGCCGCACGCCCTGCGCGCGGTTGTCCCGGATCAGGATTTCATCGGCCTCGGTGTCCAGCAGGATGCGCCCGCCCTGGTCACGCACGACGCGCGCCATGGCGTCGGCCATCGCCTGCACGCCGCCAATGGCATAGTGAACGCCGAATTCCTTCTCCAGGTGGCT
Source organism: Alphaproteobacteria bacterium (assembly GCA_030431935.1). Lineage (GTDB taxonomy): Bacteria > Pseudomonadota > Alphaproteobacteria > Rhodobacterales > Rhodobacteraceae > ASV31. The sequence goes on from JAUIIC010000239.1 coordinate 3,546, forward strand.
GACCAGCGCATACATCGAGGTGACGTGCATCGGGTCGCCCCCGATGAACAGCGGATGGAACGACAGCGCCATGCGCAGGCGCTCGTCCTTCACCCGCTTGCGGGCAAGGCCAAGGATCGACTGGTCGGCGCGCAACAGCGCAAATTCCGGGATGACCTTGAGCGTGTCCCAGGCCCGGTGCATCGGCTCGGCCACCATCCCCTCGAAGCCCACCACGTAGCGGCGGTGCGCGTCCTTCAGGAACCGCAGGTAGCCGTCGACATCGCCGGGCGACAGGCGCCGCACTTCTTCGACCATCGCCTCGGTCGACTGGCGCGCGGTGAAATGGCTGCCATCGGGCCAGCGGATCTCGTAGAACGGATCGAGAGGCCGCAGGTCGACCTCGGCATGAAAGTCGCGACCGCAGGCCGCCCAGAGCTTCTCGAAGACGGCGGGCACGGTCACGATCGTCGGGCCGAGGTCAAAGCGGTGGCCATCCATGTGGATGGCCGACCCGCGCCCACCCGTGACATCCAGCTTGTCGACCACCGTCACGGCATAGCCCTTGGCGCCCAGCCGCATCGCGGCGGCCAGCCCGCCAAGGCCCGCGCCGATCACGACGGCCCGGTTGCCCGGGGTTGCATGCAGGGGAATCGCCTCGGTGGCATCGGATGCTGTCAACATGCCGACAGGATAGACTGTCTAGTTTGATTTACAATCCTAAAGATGGGACAAGCTGTCTCAAGGGGATACGCCTTTCCATCCGGGAAAAAGCGTGTCATGTTGAGTTGACAGTTACCTCGGAGGGGCCGCCATTTCTACCGTCAGCCTTTCGCTTTTTCGTTTCGGCAGCACCGCTCAACGCCTTTGGGTTCTGGGGCAGATGGGGGCCGCGCGGCTCGACCTTCCGCGCGAATCCGGCCTGAGGTTCTGGAAACTCTGCGGCTCTGGCTCTGGCGAGGGCTTCACGCCACGGCCGAACTGGGGCGTCTATGCCATCCTCGGCACCTGGGACGATCCCGACACCGCCCGCGATCGCACGGCCAATGGCCCGGTCTGGAAACGCTGGCGCGCCCATGCCGAGGAAAGCGTGACGATCTTCCTGTCGCCCACCTCTGTCCGCGGCCAGTGGTCGGGCACGACCCCGTTCACCGCCGACGAACCCGAAGGCCCCGGCCCGCTCGCCGCGATGACGCGCGCCACCGTCCGGCCCAAGGCGATGCTGCGCTTCTGGGCGCGCGAGCCGCTGATTTCCGATGTCATCGGCAACAACCCGGACGTCGTCTTCAAGATCGGCATCGGAGAGGTGCCGCTGTTGCAGCAGGTCACCTTTTCCATCTGGCCCGACGCCGACAGCATGGCGCGCTTTGCCCGTGGCGACACCGCGCATGGCCGCGCCATCCGGGCCGTGCGCGACGAAGGCTGGTTCCGCGAAGAACTTTACGCGCGCTTCCGCGTGCTTGGCAGCGTCGGCACCTGGAACGGCGTCGATCCCCTAGCCCGACTGTCCCAGATCGAGACCGCCGCATGACCCAGCCCTTTCCGTTTTCCGCAATCGTCGGCCAGGACGAGATGAAGCGCGCCATGGTGCTGACCGCCATCGACCCGGCCATCGGCGGTGTGCTGGTGTTCGGCGACCGTGGCACCGGCAAGTCGACCGCCGTGCGCGCCCTTGCCGCGCTCTTGCCGGAAATCGAACAGGTCGAGGGCTGCCCGGTGAACTCTGCCCGGCCAGAGGATGTGCCGGACTGGGCCGAGGTGCCGTCGCGCAGGATGGTCAGGCGGCCGACCCCGGTGGTCGACCTGCCGCTGGGCGCGACCGAGGACCGCGTGGTCGGCGCACTGGATATCGAGCGCGCGCTGGCGCATGGCGCCAAGGCGTTCGAGCCGGGCCTGCTGGCCCGCGCCAATCGCGGCTACCTCTACATAGACGAGGTCAACCTCCTGGAAGACCATATCGTCGACCTGCTGCTCGACGTGGCCCAGTCGGGCGAGAACGTGGTCGAGCGCGAGGGCCTGTCGATCCGCCATCCCGCGCGCTTCGTGCTGGTGGGCTCCGGCAACCCCGAAGAAGGCGAACTGCGCCCGCAGCTGCTGGACCGCTTCGGCCTGTCGGTCGAGGTCGCCAGCCCCACCGACATCGACCAGCGGATCGAGGTGATCCGCCGCCGCGACGCCTATGAACACGACACCGAGGCCTTCCTGAAGAAATGGCGCACGCAGGACACGAAGCTGCGCAAGAAGATCCTTGCCGCACGCGACCGCGTGCGCGGCTTGCCCGCTCCCGACAGCGTGCTGCGCGATTGCGCGGAACTGTGCATCGCGCTGGGCTCGGACGGGCTGCGCGGCGAACTGACCCTGCTGAAAAGCGCGCGGGCGCTGGCCGCCTACGAGGGCGCCGAAAGCGTCGGGCGCGCGCATGTGAAATCGGTGGCCGCCTCGGCGCTGCGCCACCGGCTGCGGCGCGATCCGCTGGACGAGGCCGGATCGACCACCCGCGTTGCGCGCATCGTCGAAGAGGTCCTGGGCTGACCGACGCCGATGCCCTCTGGGCGCGGGCCCGGCTCGCGCTGGCGCTTCTGGCGGTGGACCCCGCCGGGCTGAAGGGGCTTTGGCTGCGGGCACGCTCGGGCCCCGTGCGCGACCGCTTCCTGGCCCGGCTGCCCGCCCTGCCCCTCCCCCTGAAACGCATCCACCCCACGATGGGCGACGACGCGCTTTATGGCGGCGTCGATCTGGCCGCCACCCTGT